>CAIUDG010000103.1 GCA_903897925.1 uncultured beta proteobacterium
ATCAATCTGACCGGTGATTACGTCTGGCGGCAAAACCGGAAGGTTGAGGATGGGCAGTTTCGGCCGCTACGCAGCAGTGGAAAGTCTTAGCGTACGATTTTTTCCGAATTCTGCGGCGACCCCTAACAGAACCGGGTCAATTGGGGTGCTCCAAAGCTGACACCTGCGAACGTCAGCGCCCGCGGCATTGCAGTCTTTAAAAAACTCAGCCAAGATCAGGCAGCGCGGCCCCAAATGCGCATTACAACGCCTCGTAGGAACCGGGTGGCTCAGGTAGCGCCGATAATCCTTGCCATGCAGCCATTGCCCTATCGTCACCTTTACCACTCGGAGATTCATGGTGGCGGCTTAGGCGTCTTTCACCGAATGATGCGCTTTTTCCGCAAGGCTAAGCCCCAATTGGTAGTGAGGAACTGGCATTACAACAACGTCGATATGGTAGGTAGCTACTCCATTTTTCTCTGCAAAAACGTGGATGGAAAGCAGTATTCCGTTTATGCTTATTGCCCACCGGGGCATCCCCCTCTGCAGGTTAGACATGTGTAAGCGGGCCTACCGAGCTACCTTGCATAGGTCCTGAACTTCAGAATCGGTGGCTTAAAAAATACGGTGTCATGATAAGGCTTCCTTGCTGGAGGACTGCTCGGGCGCCATTCAGGGCTACCAGTGCGTAGCGCACGGTCAACCCTGACTGCAACCCAGAACCGTAAGGCCAAATGGTGCATCACGTGGCGTGGGCACTTGCCAAAAAAATATCCAAGCTTGTCGAGAATCTCGGTCGGACAGGTTTTTACCCTGATCGCACGTTGTTCTGGCGGCAGGAGTACACCGTCATGGCAACATTGCTCTATAGCCAGCCACAGGGAGTGTTCCCAAATACATTCCTCCCAGAAGGCCATCGACGCCCAAAAGTCATCGTCTGCCCCGGCCTGTGCAGCGAATAGGGCTAGTTCGTCAGCTAGTTCGGCACAGTCTGATGCTTCGAAGCAGCGGTCGTCAGGCCAGTACTCAAGCTCATCAAGCCAAGCATCTAGCTCAGTGGGGATGTCATTGAACTTGGTGGGGCGCTGCCGCATGGTGTGGTCCGATTCGCGTTATCTCGCCAATGGGTGGGGATCAGTCTAGGGCATTTCAGACATGAAGCTACCGATGGTCTCAGGTTCGTCCAATTCAATGTATGTTCCCGGTTGCGACCAGTCGATACGGTTCATTGCGATCATGAGTTGATCGCTTTCGATGACGGCTTCGGACCAATTGCTTTGAGCGCAGTCCATCCGGATCTGCAGCCAATCTCCGCCGTCAAACACTTCGCGTGTTTCAACAGGGTCTTCCTCCATCAGGCGGCGGATTTTTGACTGCAGCATGGACGAATAGTTGCGTTTATCTGGCTTCTGGCTGCACCGGACGGTCAGTGACGTACCGCCGCAACCTGAAAATTCTTCTAAAAGTCCTGGCATCCATAGTCGTAGGTGTGAGGTTCCTGGAACTGCATAGGGGGGTGTGTCCATCAGTCGTTCCCTGGTCAACGAAATAGGGTGGGTATGCACCAGCCCGCGCCAATGGCAATGATGATGAACCAAATTGCCTTCTCCGTGCCGTTACGTCGTTCCCAGTTGTTCAAAATCTGAAGGAGGCAGTAGCTCAGAAACAAGATGCCAATTCCGGCAATGATTTTCATAGTCCCTCCCAGGACAACGGTCGCATAGTCGCGCCTTGTTTGTTGTTTGCATGTGGCCGCGATCACAGCGAAAGTCATTGCATGTGGCGATAGCAACAGTTTTCCCTATATATCGGGATGACTCAGGATACAGGAAATTGGACATTTTCCCCATATGTTGGGAAAAGACTCAATCACTCCAAACACCGCTTTCGGTCTAGTGCTTCGCACACGCCGATTGGCAGTTGGGTTGACACAGGAGCAACTTGGGCTGGAGTCTGGCGTGCAGCGCAATTTCATCTCACTAATTGAAACTGGACAGAACCAACCCACCATTACGACGATTTTCAAGCTGGCCGTGGCGTTGAAAGTTAATCCGTCCAAGTTGGTGGCGGAGGCCGAAAGGTTGGTCGGATTGGTAGACGAAATTCGTCAGAGTGCAGTAGGCTGAGCATTGGGCAGATCCCTTAATGTGCTTTTGACGCAACATGGGGTCATTCCAACTAATAACGGTACTTTTGACGGTACTTTTTTAAATTAATTTAAAATAGTCCAGCATCCATGCGGGTTGTAGCCTATATGGTGAGTCCGATAATCGCACCATTTCACGGTATCAGGCAGCGTCAGAAGCCTTCAAAACCCGCCTTCTTCACAGGAGCGCGGGTTTTTTGTTGGCCTGCTGGTGCCCCGCACTGCATAGCGCACGCGGTACTGCACGCAAGAACATTGAAGCGGCGCTCCGTGCCGGTGCGCGAATAGTCTTACGAGTGTGTCCACAGGGTACAAAGGCAGTGCAGCTTCACAGATCTTTACGGTCCTGCTATGGAAAATAGCGCTTTGTTTTTCCATAATTGAACCGCAGTCAGCAAAAACAATATCAGGAGTCTTGCATCAACAATCGCATGAATTTTTCTGGAGGGCCAGGTGCCTTACCAGCATCGGTACTGCGCCAAACCCGCGACGCCATCGAAGCGCTGCCTGAGACGGGCTTGTCGGTACTGGGCATGAGCCACCGCTCGGCATGGTTTCGCGGGGTGCTGGATGAAGCCGAGCAAAACCTGCGCCAGCTGCTGCAGATTCCGGATAACTACCGGGTGTTGTTCATGCAGGGCGGCAGCAGCCTGCAGTTCTCCATGCTGCCCATGAACTTCCTGCGCGGCCATGCGGCCGGGGCGGACTATTTGGTCACCGGCTACTGGAGCGCCAAGGCGCCTACCGAAGCCCGCCTGGAAGGTATAACCCGGGTGCTCTGGGACGGCGCACCGAGCGCATACAAGCGACTGCCGCGCGCCGATGAGTTGCAGTTCTCGCCAGGCGCCGCCTACCTGCACTACGTGTCCAACGAAACCGTCGAGGGCCTGGAATTCAAAGCCCCGCCGGGCCTGCCGGGCGTGCCGCTGGCCTGCGACATGTCCTCCAACCTGCTGGCCGCCCCGATCGATGTTGGTCGTTACGATTTGATCTATGCGCATGCGCAGAAAAACCTGGGGCCTTCCGGCGTGACATTGGTGATTCTGAAAGACGAATTTGCCAATCGGGCCGGTACCGGATTACCGACCCTGCTGGACTACCGGACCCACATCGCCGCGCGCTCCAACTACAACACCCCGCCGGTGTTTGCCATCTACGTGCTGATGCTGATCACCCGCTGGTTGCGCGACGAAATCGGGGGATTGGATGCCATGGCAGCGCTGAACCAGCGCAAGTCCGAATCGGTGTATGCGGCATTGGACGCGCACCCCGAAACCTATGTGCCCCACGCCGACCGGGTGGACCGTTCGCGCATGAATGTAGCGTTCAAACTGCGCGACGCGCGCCGTGATCACGCCTTTGCTACGGCAGCCAAGGCCCTCGGCATTCACGGCCTGGAGGGGCACCGCTCCTTGGGGGGCTGGCGCGCCTCCCTGTACAACGCGATTTCTCTGGCGGAAGCGCAAACACTGGCGCAGTGGCTGCAGGACTTTGCTTGTGAGGCGGGCGCGTAACGGCTTTGAACATGCGATCTCCAAAAGAAGCGAGCGCACGTGCCAACGCCCAGTCGGTGCCGCCCAATGTGGTGCATGAACTGGTGACGCTGCTGAATGCCGGGCAATGGGATGCGCTGGCGCGGGCTGCCAACCGAGTCACGTTGCGCTACCCGCGTAACTTGCTGGGCTGGCGGCTTCTGGGCGCTGCCCAATGCAACCGGCAGGCCTTCAACGAGGCGGTGGCCGCATTGCGGCAGTTGCTCAAACTTGCGCCAGGCATGGCGGAGGCGCATAGCGATATGGCGACCAGTCTGCGTGGTCTGGGCAAATATGCCGCCGCCGAGGCCAGTTTTAAAGTGGCCATAGCGCTCCAGCCCGGTCTTGCCACGGCCCATGCCAACTACGGCAATTTGCTCAACGAATTGGACCGCAACGCCGAAGCCGAGGCGGCGTTGCTGCAATCGCTGTCGCTGGACCCGGCAGCTGCTGCGACCCATAACACGCTCTGCCTGCTGTTGCAAAAGACCGGCCGTCTGGAGGAAGCGCTTCGCAGTGCCGGGCGTGCGCTGGCAGCGGACCCGAATCTGTTTGAGGCGTGGGTGAACCAGGGCAATGTGCAAACCGAACTGAACCAGTTTGATGCTGCTGCAGCCAGTTACCGGCAGGCGATTCTGTTGCGGCCGGATTCTGCACTGGCCCTGTATGCGCTGGGAAATTTGCAAAGCAAGTTTGGCGGCAATCTGGAAGAGGCAAAGCGTTGTCTGCAACGGGCGATTGAACTGAACCCCGGCGACGCCAACTTCTACCTGGCTTTGGGCAATGTGCACTTGGCAACGCAAGAGCTGCCACGGGCCTGGGAGCTGTTCAAACAGGCACAACACATCAGTCCCCTGATCACCCTGCCAGCCCGCACCGCACAGGCTGAATTCTCGGTGCTGCTGCTGGATACAGCTGGCGCAGGATCGACGCCACTGGACTATTTCATCAAGCATGCGGCGTATGCCTGTCATTCGTATTGCGTCATGCCGCAAGGCGTTGCGGATGCCGAACCCGATATCGGCTTGTTGCGTGGCAAGGCCGATGTGGTGATCAATTTGATTGGCGACGCCGACAATGGCAAGGCGTTTTTGCCGGTGGCGCGCCGTTTGGCGGACCAGTTGGCGCAGCCAACCGTGAACCATCCGTGCAAGATCATGCAGACCAACCGCGAGGATATTGGTGGTTTGCTGGCCCGCGTTGCGGGTTGTCGATTCCCGAAAACCCGGCAATTTTCGGCGGACCAATTGCGCCAGGCCATCAGCGCCGGCGACGCGCTGGGCTTTGCCTTGCCAGTGATCGTACGCCTGACCGGAACGCACGGCGGAACCGACATGGAAAAGGCCGAGACCTGGGACGCCGTGGCGCAATTTATGGCGGCCCATGCAAGCGATAGCTATTACCTGATTGAGTATGTCGACTACCGCTCCGCCGATGGGAAGTTCCGCAAATACCGCATGATCAACGTCGCTGGAAAACTATTTCCTTACCATCTGGCGATTCATAGCGACTGGTTGGTGCACTATTTCCGGACCGGTATGGACAACCATCCCTGGATGCGCCAGGAAGAAGAAGCCTTCTTGCGCAACCCGGAGCAGGTATTCACGGCCGCGCAAATGCAGACACTGCGCGATGTTGCAGCGGCAACCCAGCTCGATTTCAGTGGTATCGATTGCGCGTTAGACGCGCAAGGGCAGGTGTTGGTATTTGAAACCAACGCCACCATGCTGGTACACGACGAAAAGACTGAAGTCTATGCCTACAAGAATCCTTACATCGCAAGGATCAAGCAGGCTTTTAACGAGATGCTGGGTGCCATGGCGAAACCACTGACAGGACGGCCGGACGGACCGACAATGCAGTGACAAACCATGTCTATTCCTCCCGCGTTGTCGCGCCAATCCCGACTATTACTGCGCCTCTGCCTGAGCTATTACGTCAGTAATGGCCTGGCCGCCGCGCTCGGCCTGTTTCTGATCTCGGCCTTGTTGCACCCACTGCTGGGCGCCAGCGCAGCGGGCGCAGCGACGATCGGGGTCATTGTCTGCATTCCACCGGATCAGGCGGCACCGGTGAAGGGCAAATTTTTGCACCTGTTGCCGGCGGCGGTGCTGGGCGCGCCGCTGTTTTTTGCCGTGCAGATACTGCACAGCCGACCGCTGCTGCTGGGGCTGCTGCTGGTGCCGGCCAGCTTTCTGGCCTTTCTGGCCGGTGCCTGGGGCAAGCGCGGCTTGCCGATCGTGGTTTCGGTGATGTTTTCCATGGTGTTCTCCATGGCCGTACCGGTCAGCGCAGGAATGGCGGGGGCGCTGGACAGCACCCGTTACTTCGCGCTTGGTGCCGCGCTTTACCTGGTCTACGCCACTCTGGTCAATGCGCTCCTCAATGCGCGTTATCGCAAGCAGATGCTGGCCGACACCCTGATGGCAGTGGCCCAGCTCATGCGCACCCAGGCCGAGCAGTTTGTCCTCAATGCCGCGGCGGACCGCCGCGCACAGCTGCCGCTGATGGGCGTACTCTTGCGCCAGCAGGCGGCGCTGACCGATTTGTTGCAGGCCTCGCGCGACTTGATTCTGGAGTCGCCCAACTCGCATCCGCGCCAACGGCTGGCGGCGAGCCTGATGGTAGCGCTGGAAATGCGCGACCACCTGATGGCGTGTAGCCTGGACCTGGACGCACTCAATGCCGCGCCAGGCAACTTTCAGGCAATGCAGGGCCTGAGCGCCATTCTTTGCGCGCTGGCGCAGGACCTGGAAGTGCTTGCGGATTGCTATTTGCTGGGCCAACTTGCGCCGCCACTGGGCAGCCGCAGGCCGCAGCTCGAGGCGCTGCCCTGGGAGTCTGCCGATGCGGCAACGCCGGATACCGCCCGCATGCTGGCGCGCGGCCTGGCCAACCGGGTCGGCAATCTCAGTGACGAGTCGGTACGCCTGTCGGACCTGGCCCGTGGTGTGGCCGAACCCGACATTGCGCTGATTCGCAGCAACTGGCAAATGTTTGTCAGCACCACGCGTTGGTCGTGGCGCCCATTTTTGTCCATCTGGCGCTGGGACGCACCGCCGCTGCGCCACGCCGTGCGCGCAGCGCTGGCAATCGGTTTTGCTTACGGCACGAGTCTGGTGTTGCCCTGGGGTACCCATGACTACTGGATACTGCTAACCATCGTTGTGGTGCTGCGCGGCAGCTTGGCGCAAACCCTGGAGCGGCGCAATAGCCGTGTTGCCGGTACGCTGATCGGCTGCCTGCTGGCCGGGCTGGTACTTGCCGCCCATGCACCGATGCTGGTAATGCTGCTACTGCTGACCTGTGCGCAAGCCATTGCCCATGCGCTGGCGGTGCGGCGCTATCTGGTGACGGCGATTGCCGCCACGGTGCTGGGCCTGGTGCAGGCGCACTTGGTGAACGCCGGGATCAGTCCGGTATTTGCGGTGCTGGAGCGCGTGGCTGACACCTTGCTGGGGGTATCGATTGCCTGGGCTTTCAGCTACGTTCTTCCGTCCTGGGAGCGGCACCAGATTGCCGCGCTGGTGGCGCGCGCGCTGGCGGCGCAGGCGCGCTATGCCCAGCGCTCGTTAACGCTGGGACAGGTCGAACAGATGGAAGGTTCGCCCGAGCTGGCCTGGCGCCTGGCGCGCCGCGAGAGTTACGACAGCCTGTCGGCTTTGGTGCAGGCGACCCAGCGCGCGCTGGCAGAGCCGCGCGCCGTGCAGCCGCCGCTGGAAGTTCTGGGCCGTATTTTGGCGCGCAGCTACCAGCTATTGGGGCAGCTGACCTCGATCAAAACGATGCTGACGGTGCGCCGCGCGCGTTTGCAGCTGGACCGCATTGCACCCGCGCTGGCACACACCGCACAAGCGATCGATGCGTCGTTGCAGCGGCCGGCGGCGCTGGCGGCGTCCGGCTTGGCACCGGCGGCACTTACCAAGGCGGATGCCGGGATGGCCCAGGCAGAACGCAGCGATGAACTGCCGGACCCTTTTGAGAGCGATCTGACGCCCTGGCTGCTGCGCCGACTGCACCTGCTGACCGAGGTGTCTTGCCAATTGGCGGACGAGGTTGAGGCGTTTTCCGAGGCCTCGCAGCGGCAATAGGCGCGACTGGTTCAGGTCGGTCCGGCAGCGGATTGCAGTTGCGCTGCCAGGGCGCTGGCCAGGGCTTGGTCCCAGTCGCGGATGTGGTCTTTGACCCACCAGGTGAGGAAACGGTACAGCGCCATAGGGTCGCAGCCCTGGCCCGAGGCGAGATCTTCATGCACCTCGCGCAATTGTTCCAGCAAGGTGAAGTGGGCGGCACGGTGGCCGGCGCTGTTGTGCTCGGCGACCTGCTGCATTTCCCGCTCTTCCTGAGAGAAATGTTCGCGCGCATAGCGCTGCAACATTTGCAGACACAGGTCCAGGTCGGCTGCGCCGCGTTGGCAAGCGATTGATTCCAGCGCCGCATTTACCAGTTGCACCAGCGCTTGGTGCTCTTCATCAAAGAACGCGTTGCCGGTCGCCAGCGCGTCGGTCCAGACAAACAAATTCATAAGTCACATCCTGCATACCGTGGGCACGTCGACGGTGGCGTGCCCACGCTATGCAGTATCGCCGCGGCGGCACCGACCCGGCTTGCGCAAGATCAGCGACTGCGTAGTTATGGCGCGGCCTTGCTTGCGGCTTAGAAGCTGATATTGAATCCGGTGACCGTGCCGCTGTTGCGCAGGTCAGCGTAGCCATTGAATGGCACCACCTTCAGGCTGGCATTGGGATGGGCACTGTTCCAGACGCGCAGATAGGCATAGTAATAGGCGCCTGGCACTGGTGTGGATACTGTTCCCGCCGGCAGACCGACGCTGAATGCACCGGAGCCGGTCGCGACCTGGCTTGACACATCCACGGTTTCAACGATGTTGGCAAAGCGGGAGAACACCAGGGACGCCTTGTCGTACACCGAAGGTGTTGTGCTGATCGTGCCGCTGACGCTGCCGGCAGCGATGCCGCTGGACAGGCTCGGGTTGTTTTCCGTGAAGGTCGCCAGGCTGCCGGCCGTTGCAGCCGCCAGTGTCGCGTTGGCGCCGAGGGTGTAATAGGCCAGTCCGTTGCTGCCCACCGCATAGGCACCACTGCCTTCGACGGGTGTGAATGCACTGAAGCTCAAGGGCGGTACCGCAGAATAACTCGCCACATTGACGCTGCCAAGTTGCAGCGCCATCGGTGTTTCCAGCTTTCCGGTATAGGGATTGGTGTTGCCCCAGCGAACCTCATAGGGTTTGCCGCCGTTGCTCAGGGTTTGCTGGAAGACGGCCCAGCCCGAGGTCGGCGCCATTGGCGTCGCATAGTTGGCAAAATATTCGTTGTTGTGGGCCACCACCGGCGTGATCGGCGACGCCAGCGTGGACACCTGGGTGGCGCCGCTGGCCACCGTGCTGCCCGCTGTTACCGGCACGCCGGTCACCAGCGCGGTTTGCATATTGCGGCCGCGAATCAGGATGTCATAGTTGCCTGCGGGCAATGGATACAAAGCAAAGGAACCGTCGGCTTTGACGCTGGTGGCCCGGGTGTCGTAGTGGCGTGAGCCATCGGCGGCGAGCACTTCGGCTTTGACTACCAGGTTGTAGGCACAGTTGCTGTTGTTGGTCACGGCGCTATACAGCGTGGGGCACAAAGCCGATGTCGCCAATTGGCCGGTGATGGCGCCCGCGTGGTCAAGGTCAAAGTAACGCAAATTGGGCTTCAATGTGAAGTTGTAGGTGCTGCCATGCAGGAACTTGACCACTTCGTGTTCCAGGTCGAAGTCGACCGCTAGGTTCAGCGTGCTGTTGGCGGTAATGGCAAAGGTTCCGTTGAGCTGTATGCCTTGTGTGGGATAGGCAATTTCCAGTGGCGATTCATGCACGCCGCTGGCGTCGGAGTATTCGACCTGGTCATTCCATTGCAAGGCGACGGGCGTGCTTTCGTTGTCGTTGATGCTCTGCGCCGAGCTGCTCAGTGTGGCGTCAAATCCGGCCAGGAAGATGCGAATTTGCTGGTAGGTGCCGGTTGGCAGGCTGAGCCCGGCAAAGACCCGATTCAAGGCACCGTTATTCAGGGCCGCCAGATCCAGTGTCACCGGGCTGGGCAAGGTATAGGTCTGCCAGCTGCTGTCAGCGGCGCTCCAGGTGGCATTCGGATCGGTATGAAATGCGATCTTGGTGATGGTGACCCAGACGTGGCTATAGTCGTCGCCCGGGCCGTCGGTAACGGATAAATTGAGCGCCCCGGTAGCGCTGGGGCTGGCCGCGCCGCCACCACCGCCTCCGCAAGCTACCAGCAGCGCCATCGACAGGCCAGAGACCAATGCCGCCACAGCCGTTTGTTTTTTGTTCATCATGGGCCCCATGTAATAGTCAGGTGAGTACAACGATGCCGCGCATCATCTGAGGTATTAAGTGGAATCACAAGCCGGGCGATGACCGGAAATGCGCCAAAGCTACATCTTTTACCTGCTATTTACGTTGGCCATAGCCAGCCACGCTGGCTGCGCCTGACGCTGCCCCGGCTTTCGGCGACAGCCTATTTGCGCAGGCTATCTGAAATGCCGCAGTACAAAGGTACGGGGGGTGTCGGGCAGCAGGGTGTTCCAGCCTGCCCGGGGGTCGCTTTTGTCATTCAGAAAGGACCACTGGGTGCCGCAAATACGGCAGCTGTAATAGCTGTGGCGATGGGTGTTGTCGGTGCCATCGTCCGCATCGAAGTTACGTTCCAGCCCGAGATGGCCTGACGCATGTCTTTTGAACTGCACCATCTTTGAGCAATCCTTGCACATCGACATAGTTGCCTCCATTGCCAATGCACTGAAGTATGCAGCACGGGCCAATACATGCACCCGAGATAAGGACAGTGCCTGGGTACTTCAGTTGCAGATATCTTCGCCAAAACGTTTGATCAGCTCGAATTCCTTTTTGCTGATAGCGACGGTGCGCACCATGATCGGATGGTCCAGATTCGGGTCCAGGTAGTTGGCTTCGCCATCGCCACAGCAGTAGTTTGCCGCGAACGGGCTGGGCGTTGGCGCCGGCCCCAGGCCAAAGTACAGCGGTGGAGCGCCGCTGCCATCACTGAGTGCGTACCACAGGTGCCGGGCGCGGCGTGTATTGCTGCTGTGCGGTACCGGGGCCAGGTAAATAGTGAAGGTGCGCATTGCTTTTGGGTCTCCTGTTCATCCGCTATTTCATTGGCGGCCAGGGCAGGCCGGCTGCAGAAGATAGTGGCTGGAGGCGATCGCGCCTGTCCGCTTTGTGCTTTCTGAACAATTGATGCCGTGGGCCAGAGTGCTATCCGTTGCAATCTTGGAGGCCCGAATAGCGGCCTGTTTTTATGCAATTTTTACAGCAGCGGGCGGCGATTCTTCAGCATTTTTATACCCAAAAACATACGCTCACTGCATCGTTTTGATCGGAGTTATTTCCATGGATATTGCGTATGTAGTCGCCGCCCTTGCCCTTTGGGGCGCAATGGCGCTGATGGTGTTTGGTTTCCAGAAACTGGAACAACCGCAGGGAGGACGCTCATGAGCACTGACCTGTTTTATGCCCTTGGGGCGATTCTGTCCGGCGTGTTGCTGGTCTACCTGGTGTATGCGCTGTTTCGCGCAGAGGAGTTCTGATGACTAGTACAGCCTGGGGCCTATTGGCCTTGTATCTATTGGTTTTGTTGCTGCTGTCCTGGCCATTGGGCAAATGGCTGGCACGTTTGAATGCTGGCGATTTGCCTGGCTGGATCAAGCGCATTGAGGCACCGCTTTATCGTCTGGCGGGTGTTGCGCCGGAGCAATCGATGGCATGGTCGCGCTATGCCTTGGCCCTGCTCGCCTTCAATGGCTTGGGCGTGCTATTTGTCTACGCGGTGCAACGCATGCAGCAATGGTTGCCGCTGAATCCGGCGGCGATGCCCATTGTGACGCCGGACTCTTCCTTCAATACCGCGGTGAGTTTTGTCACGAATACCAATTGGCAAGCCTATTCGGGTGAGTCGGCGATGAGCTATTTCACGCAAATGGTGGCATTGACCGGACAGAATTTCTTCTCTGCTGCCACCGGCATTGCCGTGGCCTTTGTGCTGATTCGTGGCTTCGCGTCGCGCAAGGCCAATGAAGGTGCCACCAACCCGGGTGGTATCGGGAATTTCTGGGTCGATATCACGCGTATTACGGCTTGGTTGCTGCTGCCGCTGTCGCTGGTATTCGCCATTTTCCTGGTCGGCCAGGGCGTGATCCAGAATTTTGACGGCTACAAAGACGTTACAACCCTGGAGGTCACCAACTTCCAGCAACCCAAGGTAGGCGCGGATGGCCAACCGGTACTCGATGCCAAGGGCGCACCGGTGCTGGAAGACGCCAAGACCGACAAGCAGACCCTGCCGATGGGACCGGTGGCCTCGCAGGAAGCCATCAAGATGCTGGGCACCAACGGTGGCGGCTTCTTCAATGCCAACTCGGCCCATCCCTATGAGAACCCGACGGCGCTGAGCAACTTCGCGCAAATGCTGTCGATCTTTCTGATTCCGGCGGCACTGTGCTTTGCCTTTGGTGCCGGTGTGGGCGACAAGCGCCAGGGCTGGGCGATTCTGGCCGCGATGACGGCGATCTTTGTTGCCGCGGTGGTGGTTATCACGCCGGCAGAACAGAGCGGCAATCCGCTGTTGACGCCGCTGGGCGTGGACCAGACCGCATCGGCGGCGCAGCCGGGTGGAAATATGGAAGGCAAGGAATCGCGCTTTGGCATCAATAACAGCAGCCTGTTTACCGTGATCACCACCTCTGCCTCCTGCGGTGCCATCAACACCATGCACGACTCGCTGACCCCGGTTGGTGGCATGGTGCCGCTGGTGATGATGCAGCTCGGCGAGGTGGTCTTTGGTGGCACCGGCTCGGGTCTGTATGGCATGTTGGTGTTTGCCATTCTGGCGGTGTTCATTGCCGGTCTGATGATCGGCCGCACGCCGGAATACCTGGGCAAGAAGATTGAGTCGCATGAGATGAAGCTGGCTTCGGTCGCCATTCTGGTAACGCCGATTCTGGTGCTGGCCGGCACTGCGGTGGCGGTCATGACGGAAGCCGGGCGCGCCGGTATTGCCAATCCGGGGGCGCATGGATTTTCTGAAATCTTCTACGCGCTGACGTCTGCCGGCAACAACAACGGCAGTGCCTTTGCCGGTTTGAATGCGAACACGCCGTTCTACAACATTCTGCTGGCCATCGTGATGTGGTTCGGTCGTTTTGGTGTGATCGTGCCGGTGCTGGCGATTGCCGGCGCCCTGGCCGCCAAGAAACGTTTGCCGGTGACGGCCGGCACCCTGCCGACGCACGGTCCGCTGTTTGTGGTGTTGCTGATCGGCACGGTGCTGCTGGTCGGACTGTTGAACTATGTGCCGGGTCTGGCCCTGGGGCCGGTGGTTGAGCACTTCATGTTGTGGTCTGGCCACTAAGCCGACGCTGCAAGGAAAGAAATATATGCATACGAAAACTTCGTTGACCCTGTTCGACCCGGCGCTGGTGCGTCCGGCCATTGTGTCGTCTTTTGTGAAGCTGGATCCGCGCGTGCAATGGCGCAATCCGGTGATGTTTGTGGTCTATATCGGCAGCATTCTGACCACGCTGCTGGCCGTGCAGGCACTGCAGGGCCAGGGTGAGGCGCCCGCCGGTTTCATCATCGCGGTGGCGCTGTGGCTCTGGTTTACCGTGCTGTTTGCCAACTTTGCCGAGGCCCTCGCCGAAGGCCGCAGCAAGGCCCAGGCGGCTTCGCTGCGCGGACTGAAGAAGAGTACCTGGGCCAAGAAGCTCAAGGACCCCGTGCATGGCTCCAGCTGGCTGCCGCTGGAGGCGGAAAACCTGCGCAAGGGTGACGTGGTGCTGGTCGAAGCCACCGACACCATCCCGATGGATGGCGAGGTGATCCAGGGCGTGGCCACGGTGGATGAAAGCGCCATCACCGGCGAGTCGGCACCCGTGGTGCGCGAGTCCGGTGGCGACTTCGCTTCGGTGACGGGCGGTACCCGGGTGCTGTCGGACTGGCTGGTGGTGCGCATCAGCGTCAACCCCGGCGAAACCTTTCTCGACCGCATGATCAGCATGGTGGAAAGCGCCAAGCGCCAGAAAACACCGAATGAAATTGCGCTGACGATTCTGCTGGTGGCGCTGACCATTGTGTTTCTGGTGGTCACGGTGACGCTGCTGCCATATTCGCTGTTCAGCGTTGGCGCCGTCAAGGCCGGTAGTGCGGTCACCATCACGGCACTGGTAGCCCTGCTGGTGTGCCTGATTCCGACCACCATTGGTGGTTTGCTGTCGGCAGTCGGCGTGGCTGGCATGAGCCGCATGATGCAGGCCAATGTGATTGCCACGTCGGGTCGCGCAGTCGAGGCCGCCGGTGACGTCGACGTGCTGCTGCTGGACAAGACCGGCACCATCACACACGGCAATCGCCAGGCCTCGGCCTTTATGCCGGCACCCGGCGTGAGCGCGGCCCAGCTGGCGGTGTGTGCGGCACAGGCTTCCGGTGCCGATGAGACGCCGGAAGGACGTAGTATCGTGGTGCTGGCACAGCGCCTGCACGAAATTACGGCGCTGAGCGGCGAAATCCATGAAGTGCCGTTCACGGCACAGACCCGCATGAGCGGCGTGGATGTGCAGCAAAGCCATGGCGCACTGCGCCAGCTGCGCAAGGGCGCGGTAGAAGCCGTGCGACGCCATGTCGAGGCCCTGGGCGGCTCGGTGCCGGCGCAAGTGCTGCGTGATGCGGATGACGTGTCACGCCGTGGCAGCACGCCGCTGGCGGTTGCCGACGGTGCCCGCGTGCTCGGAATCGTGGAACTCAAGGACATCGTCAAGACCGGCATCAAGGAGCGCTTTGGTGAACTGCGCCGCATGGGCATCAAAACCGTCATGATTACCGGTGACAACAAGCTGACCGCCGCCGCCATTGCCGCCGAAGCCGGTGTCGACGACTTTCTGGCCGAGGCCACGCCGGAGGACAAGCTCAAGCTGATTCGCCGTTACCAGGCCGAAGGCCGGCTGGTGGCGATGACCGGCGACGGTACCAACGACGCACCGGCACTGGCCCAGGCCGATGTTGCCGTGGCCATGAACAGCGGTACCCAGGCGGCCAAGGAAGCCGGCAATATGGTTGACCTGGATTCCAATCCGACCAAGCTGCTGGAAGTGGTGGAAACCGGCAAGGCGCTGCTGATGACGCGCGGCTCCCTGACCACTTTTTCCATTGCCAATGACGTGGCCAAATATTTCGCCATCATCCCGGCGATCTTTGTCACCACCTATCCGCAGCTGGCGGCCTTGAATGTGATGCATCTGGGCAGCCCTAGCTCGGCGATTTTGTCGGCGGTGATTTTCAACGCCCTGATCATTGTGTTCCTGATTCCGCTGGCGCTGCAGGGCGTCAAGTACCGCGCGGTGGGCGCCGCCACGCTGCTGCGCCGCAACCTGCTGATTTATGGCCTGGGTGGACTGATCGTGCCCTTCATCGGCATCAAGCTGATTGACATCGCCCTGGTGGCGCTGCACCTGGCCTGAGTTCCCGACTTTTTTGCAATACAGGAATTGATATGAAAACCATGGTGAGACCTTTGCTGGTCCTGTTTCTGGCACTGACACTGTTGACCGGTGTGGTGTATCCGGTTGTGAGCACTGGTGTGGCGCAGGCGCTGTATCCGGTGCAGGCTGGCGGCAGCGTGCTGCAGCGCGATGGCAAGCCGGTGGGTTCCGCCCTGATCGGGCAGAACTTTGCCGATCCGGCCTATTTCTGGGGCCGCCTGTCGGCCACCAGCCCACAGCCCAACAACGGGCTGGCCTCGGGTGGCTCCAATTTGGGGCCGCTGAATCCGGCCTTGCTGGACGCCGTCAAGGGCCGGGTCGAAGCCCTGCGCGCGGCCGACCCCGGCAATACGGCAGCGGTGCCGGCCGATCTGGCAACCGCCTCGGCCAGCGGGCTGGACCCGCACATCAGCCTGGCTGCGGCGCAGTACCAGGTGGCGCGGGTGGCGCGTTTGCGCCATCTGCCGGTGGAGCAGGTGCAGGCCTTGGTGGCGCAAGCCACACAGCGCCCGCTGCTGGGCTGGATCGGCGAACCGGTGGTGAACGTGCTGCAGCTCAATCTGGCGCTGGGAGTACACTGATCCACCATGCCTGACGTGACCGATTCGCGACCTGATCCCGACGTTCTGCTGGCGCAATTGCGCGATGAAGATCGCGCCGTGGTGCGCGGCAAGTTGCGGATTTATTTCGGTGCCAGTGCCGGCGTCGGCAAGACCTACGCCATGCTCAGCGCGGCGCAGCGCGCGCAGCGCGCTGGCGCTGTGGTGCTGGTCGGCGTGGTGGAAACCCATGGCCGCAAGGAAACCATGGAGATGCAGGCCGACTTGCAGCAGCTGCCCTTGCGTGAAATGCCGTACCGGGGCCAGGTGCTGCGCGAGTTCGACCTCGATGCGGCGCTGCAAGCGCGCCCGCAAATTCTGCTGGTGGATGAACTGGCGCATTCGAATGCGCCCGGCTCGCGCCATCCGAAACGCTGGCAGGATGTGCAGGAATTGCAGGACGCCGGCATCGATGTCTGGACTGCGCTGAACGTGCAGCACCTGGAAAGTCTGAATGGCACCGTCGGCGCCATTACGGGCATCCGCGTCAATGAGACGGTGCCGGACACGGTGCTCGATGGCGCCGATGAAGTGATTCTGGTTGACGTCACGGCGGACGAATTGCTGGAGCGCCTGAAGGCCGGCAAGGTCTATGTGCCGCACCAGGCGGAACGCGCTTCGAAGAATTTTTTCCGCAAGGGCAATCTGTTTGCCTTGCGCGAAATTGCCTTGCGTCGCACCGCTGAGCACGTGGGCGACGATGTGCGCAGCTACCGCGAACTGAAGATGCGCAACCGGCACAGCCAGACCAGCACCACACCGGCATGGAACACCTCGGGCGAGATGCTGGTGTGTGTCGGGCCGGGCGCCGGCGCTGAGCATGCCGTGCGCAGTGCGGCGCGGCTGGCCGGCCAACTGAATGCGCGCTGGCATGCGGCCTATGTGGAAACCAATGCCCTGCAACGTTTGCCGGCCTCGGTGCGCGACCGCACCCTCACGGTTCTGAAACTGGCCGAAGAACTGGGCGCCAGTACGGCGGTGCTCAGTGGCGACAGCGTTGCCGATGAAATCATCCAACATGCCCAGGCCCTGAACTGTGCCACGCTGGTGCTGGGCCGTCCCAGTGTCGCCGGCTGGCATGGCTTGGCCCGGCTGGTGCGTCCAACCCTGACCCGTCAGCTGGCAACGTTGGCGCCGACGCTGGACATTATCGAGATTGGCAACTCGGACAGCACCCGAAGGCTGCAGGTAAACATGGCGCAGGCGCGTGACAACGACATCGACGTCGACAGCCTGGGCATGGCCGAGATGCCGCGCTATGCGCTGGCGGTTGCCGCCTGCATTCTGACCACCTTGCTGACCTGGCCGCTGGCGCAGCGCCTCGACCTGGCCAACATCGTGATGCTGTTTTTGTTGTGCGTGGTGTTGGTCGCGGTGCGGCTCGGGCGTGGGCCGTCGATGCTGGCGGCCTTTGTGTCGGTGCTGGCCTTCGATTTCTTTTACGTGCCGCCGCGCTTTTCGTTTGCCGTGTCCGACGTGCAGTACCTGCTGACGTTTGGGGTGATGTTGGCGGTCGGTTTGCTGATTGGCCAATTGACCGCCAATCTGCGTTTTTCCGCCCGCGTGTCGGCCAGCCGTGAGCGCCGTGCACAGTCGCTGTTTGAACTGGCGCGCGACCTGTCTGCGGCGCTGCAGACCGATCAGGTGGTGGAGCTGGGTGAAGCGGCGGTCTGTCGGACCTTTGGCGGTGCGGCAAAAATATTCCTGCCCGACGCCAGTGATCGCCTGGCGCTGGGCGGCAACCTGCCGCCGGAGCTGGATGCCAGCTTGGCCGACTGGTCGTTTCACAATGGGCAGCGCGCAGGCATGGCCACCGGCACCTTGCCGTCCAGTGCCTGGCATTTTGTGCCCCTGAAGGCGCCCATGCGCAACCGTGGCGTGCTGGCGCTGCAGCCGCGCAATCCGCGCTGGTTGTTGATACCCGAGCAAGTGCAGCAACTCGAAACGCTGGCACGCCAGGTGGCGATTGCCGTGGAGCGCGTGCATTACGTAGAAGTAGCGCAGTCGGCGGTGGTGCAGATGGAGTCCGAGCGCTTGCGCAACACCTTGCTGGCGGCGATGTCGCACGATGTGCGCACCCCGCTGACGGCCCTGGTCGGGCAGGCCGAAGCCCTGGCCGGCGCCAGCACCCTGACGCCGGAGCAACGTGCCAGTGCCGAATCAATCAGCCGGGAAGCCCATGAGCTGAGTGCCCTGGTCAGCAATTTGCTGGAAATGGCGCGCCTGGAAAGCGGCAAGGTCGAGCTGCGCCGCGAGTGGCAGTCGGTCGAGGAAGTGGTGGGGGCGGCGATTCGCGCGGCACGCCATGCCCTGGGCACCTTGCACGTGCAGACGCATATTCCCGGGGACTTGCCGCTGGTCGATTTCGACGCCAGCCTGATGGAGCGTGTGCTGGTCAATTTGCTGGAAAATGCCGCCAAATATGGCGTCACCGAGCGCGCCCAGGACCCGGCCGTGGTCATCACGGCGGCGGTCACATCGACCACGCTGGAACTGAAAGTGCGTGACTTCGGCCCCGGTCTGCCGCATGCCGACAAGGGCCGCGACATCGACCTGTTTGAAAAATTCACGCGCGGCAAAAGCGAGTCGGCAACCCGTGGCGTCGGCTTGGGACTGGCGATTTGCAAAGCCATTGTGCAGGCCCACCGGGGCCAGATCAGTGCCGCAGCGGCAGCCGGTGGCGGCGCCGAATTTACCCTGAGCCTGCCCCGCGTAGCGCCGCCGACGCTGCCGGATGCCAGCTCCTGAAGAAAGCCCACGCAAGATGTCCGAGCCGATTGCCATACTGATTGAAGACGAACTGCAGATCCGCCGCTTTGTGCGCGCAGCACTGGAGGCCGAAGGCTGGCAGGTGTTTGAGGCCGAGACCGCACGCCGTGGCCTGAGCGAAGCCGGCACCCGCAAGCCCGACCTGCTGGTGCTGGATCTGGGTTTGCCGGACGGCGACGGAATCGACCTGATCCGCGATGTGCGCGGCTGGTCCAGCGTGCCGATTCTGGTGCTGTCGGCGCGCCACAGCGAACAGGAAAAAATCGCCGCACTGGACGCCGGCGCGGACGACTATCTGACCAAACCCTTTGGCGTTGGCGAGCTGCTGGCGCGGGTGCGCGCCAATTTGCGCCGGCATCGCCACAGCGCCGGCGAAACCGGCGCGGGCGGCACCGATCTGGCCGCAGTGTTTCGCTTTGGCACGGTGGAAGTGGATCGGCAAAACCGCCTGGTGCGGCGCGACGGACAAGACGTGCACCTGACGCCGATTGAATACCGCCTGCTGACGGTGCTGATCGCCAATGCCGGGCGTGTGTTGACACACCAGCAATTGCTGCGCGAAGTCTGGGGTCCGTCGCACGTTGAGCAGAGCCACTATCTGCGCATTTACATGGGGCACCTGCGGCAAAAGCTGGAAGTCGATCCGAGCCAGCCACAGTTTCTGCTCACCGAAACCGCCGTCGGCTACCGCCTGCATCTGGACACCTAGGCACTTGGGCCGCCCGGGGCCGGCGGCGCCCAGTACTTCAGATTTCGATTTTCGAGCCGAGCTCGACCACTGCATTGTTTGGCAAACGCAGGAAATCGGCGGCAGCGCTGGCGCTGCGGTGCATCTGGGCGAAGATTTTTTCGCGCCACGGTGCCATTTCCTTGCCAATGGTCGGAACAATGATGTCGCGCGACAGGAAGTAACTGGTGCTCATGGGGTCCAGCGGGCAACCATGTTCGACGATTTGCGCCAAGGCCTTGGGCACATCAGGCTCGTCCATGAAGCCAAATTTGACCACCACCTGCCAGCAATCGTGGCCGAGTGCCGTTACCAGGACCTGGTCTTGCAAAGGAACGCGTGGCACTTCCTGGTTTTCCACCGTCAGAAACAGGTTGTTCTTGTGCAGGATTTTGTTGTGCTTCAGGTTGTGCAGCATGGCGTTGGGAACGATGCCCAGGCTGGCCGTCAGAAATACCGCGGTGCCTTCGACGCGTTTGGGGGGCGCATAAAACACGGCGTCGAGAAACGACGCCAGGTCCAGCGCTTCGTCGCGCATTTTGCTGGACAGCAGCTGGCGGCCATCTTTCCAGGTGGCCAGAATCACGTACAGACCGGCCGCCATGGTCAGCGGGAACCAGCCGCCATCAACCACCTTGAGCAGATTGGAGGCAAAGAACAGGAAGTCGACGGCAAAGAAGAAGGTCGTAGCCAGCAGGCACAGCGGCAGTGGCAGACCCCAGCCGTAGCGAATCACGAAGAAGGTCAGGACCGTGGTGATCACCATCACCAGACTGACCGATATGCCGTAGGCCGCTGCCAGGGCGCTGGACGAACCAAAAAACACCACCGCGGTGACCACGCCGATCAGCAAGGCCAGGTTCACTGCCGGCACATAAATCTGGCCGGTGTCGTGTTCCGAGGTGTGAATAATCGACAGACGCGGCAGGTAGCCGAGCTGAATGGTTTGCTTGGTGGCCGAAAAGGCCCCTGAAATCAGGGCTTGCGAAGCAATCACCGTGGCCGCCGTGGCCAGCACCACCATCGGCATGGTGGCCCACTGCGGCAACATGATGAAAAAGGGATTTTCAATCGCCTTCGGATTGGCCAGCACCAGCGCGCCCTGCCCGAAGTAGTTCATTATGAGTGCCGGCATCACCATGGAAAACCAGGCCAGCCGGATCGGTGTCTTGCCAAAATGTCCCATATCGGCATACAGCGCTTCGGCGCCGGTGACACACAGAAATACTGCACCCAGGGTGACGAACGCCAGTTGCGGATGGTCAAAGGCAAACAGGAAGCCGTAGTAGGGCGAGATGGCTTTCAGCACCGACGGGTTGTCCCAGATCGGCCCGATGCCGGTCAGCGCAATGGTAAGAAACCACAGCACCATGATGGGGCCGAAAAATTTCCCCAGTTTGGCGGTACCGTGGCGCTGCGCCGCGAACAGGCCGAACAACACCGCCAGGGCTATCGGCAGCACATAAGGTTTGGCGGCCGAGGTGACGATTTCCAGGCCTTCCACCGCCGACAGCACAGAAATGGCCGGGGTGATGACGCCGTCGCCAAAAAACAGTGCCACGCCAAACACCCCCAGTGTCATCAGCGTGCGGCGCATTTTCGGCAGGTCTTTGACTGACTGCGAGGCCAGTGCCAGCAAGGCCATCAGCCCGCCTTCGCCGTGGTTGTCGGCACGCATGATCAGCACCACGTACTTGATCGACACAATCACCGCCAGGGTCCAGAAGAACAGCGACAGCAGCCCCAGGATATTCGCCTGTGTCACGGCGATGTGTCCGCCGACAAAGACTTGCTGGAAGGCGTACAGCGGCGAGGTGCCAATGTCGCCGTAGACCACGCCGATGGCGCCCAGGGTCAGGGTGGCCAGCGACGATTTCGAGCTATTCATGGGGTGTCCAGACACAGTTAGGGTGGGGCTCTGCAGATCCGCAATCCAGGTGCGCTATTGTGATCGAAATTGCGCTGGCTAAAAAAACAGGTTCCGCGGGCTTGGCGTGGCCCTGCAAACCGCCGCTCCGCCGGTGCCGGAGTGGGTGTTGGTATTGGTATTGCTGTTGGTAATGCTCAGTGCTTCATGCCGCAAAACTTGCCATAGGCGATGCCTTTGCAGGCCGCCAGCAGGGCACCTTCGCATTCGGCGTCGGGCTTGCCGGCGGCCAGGCATTTGGCGGCTTCGGCGTGCGCAGCGGAAATGCGCTGGTGTTTGGAAATGTCGTCCTGGGTTTCCGGGTTCAACGGTGCCGTGCTGGCGGCCCAGGCGGCGCTGGTCAGCGCCAGCATGGCGATACTTATCAGCCATTTATGCATGGGTTCACCTGGATTGAAGCAGTTCAAGGACACTGACCCGGTAGGCGCCAATGGCCGGCAGGATCGCCGCAGCCAGTGATATGCCACACGCCACAGCCGGTACCAGCCAGAGTTCGACCGGCCAGGCCAGGCCACCGATCAACAGCGAGTTGTCGAGTTCCAGCATCCAGCCAATCAGCCGCGTCAGGGCCTGTCCACCCGCCACCCCGAGGATGGCGGAGAGCAGGCCTAGCCACAACGCCTCGCCCATCAGCAAGGCGGCAATGCGCGCCGGCGGCGCGCCCAGCATGCGCAGCAGCGCCAGATCGGCACGGCGTTCGCGCACCGCGTTCCACAGGGCGATGAAGACGCTCAGGCCAGCGGTCAGCAGCAGCACGCCGGCAAAGGCACGCAACACGTCGGTGCCGACGCCAAGCATGTTCAGCAGGCGCGAAATTTCCACCGCCGGGGCGGCTGCCTGCATGTCGGTGGTGGTGTTGACAAAGCGCGGAAAGCTCATCGCGGCGAGTGGCGTTTTGTACTGGACCAGCGCCATGGTGACTTCGCGTTCGTCTTCCATTACCTTGCGGTCTTCGGCGTCGACCGCGGTGTAGTCTTCGTGGACTTTCCAGACCGAGGCGGTATCGGTGACGATCAGGCGGTCGAGCACGGTGTCGCTGGGCGCCAGAATGCCGACCACGGTGTAGGGGTTGTCGCCATGCAGGTGGCCGCCTGCGTTCAGGCCGTGCGAGCCGACAAAGTGCTGCCCGACCTGAATGCCAAGTTTGCGCGCCACGGTGGCGCCGATGACCACCTGCATCGGCGCATCCCAGAGCTGGCCTTGTGCCAGTTGTGCGCCGTAGTGGCTGATGTAGGCGTGCGAGCTGCCAACGATGCGAAAGCCTTGAAAGTTGTCGCCCAAGCTGATCGGGATCACCGACTTCACCAGCGGATGCTGCTCCAGCGCTTTCATTGCCTTCAGCGAAATATTGCCTGGTGGCACATCAATATGGAACACGCCACACAGGATCAGCTGCATTGGGCTGCCCTTTGCACCGACCACGACATCAATCCCGGCCAGGTCTTTGTCAAAGGCCTTGTTGAGCTGAAAGCTGACCAGCAGCAGGAAGGTGATGGAGGCCAGTCCGAGACTGAGCAAAATGACATTCAGCGTTGCGCCCAGAGGTCTGGACCAGAGGTAGCGCCAGGACAGTGCGATAGTTTTCATGGCTGGGTCGGCGCCATGGGGCGGGAAAGTTGCATAGATAGATAGCCAGGTTGTACTTTCGAGGCTGTGGAAATCAGTGGCGCCACGCGTGCATCGTGGGTCGCGATGACCAGTGTGGCGCCCTGCATGTGGGCGGTTTGCAGCAGCAGTTGTACCGCGTCGTGGGCGGCTTCGTCGTCCAGGCTGGCGGTGGGTTCGTCGGCCAGGATGACTTTGGGATCGAGCAACACGGCGCGCGCCAGCGCCACGCGCTGGGCCTGGCCGCCGGAGAGTTGTGCCGGCAGGCGTTTGGCCAGTGCCTCGACCCCGAGCTTCGCCAGGGTTGCGTGGATGCGTGGGGTGTCATGGGGCTGCTGGGCTGCCCACTGTGCCATGGCCAGGTTTTGTTCTACCGTGAGCGCGGCGCTGAGGTGCAGCTTTTGCGGCAGAAAGCCAATGGTGCGGGCGCGCCAGGCGTCACTGGCCACGCGGCTGAGCGGCTCCAGCTGCTGGCCGGCTACCGTCAGCGTGCCGGCGGCGGGGCGCACCAGGCCGGCCACCAGGGCCAGCCAGGTCGATTTGCCGCAACCGGACGGGCCGCTGAGCAGCACCACCGCGCCCTGGGGCGCATCCAGATCGGCAAAGTGCAGCGCGGCAGCGCCCGGATAACTGAAACTCAGGTTCTGCGAAAGAATCATGCTTGGCTTGCGGAAAGTGAAAGGGTGAAGCGATGCCGATTGGACTGCATTTGCCTTAGGCGTGGATGAAATCAGCGCGGCAGAAACGCATTTTTTTGTAAAGTTGCCAGGCTTTGGTGGCCGCTTGCGTGCGCCTTCAGGTGGCGCTGCGCGCCATTTGGACCTTCAGTCGAATTGAGTTAACCTCCCAGCCTTTGGAGCGCAGGTGCGCTTCCAGGGCGGGCAGCAGCTGCCGAATTTTGGCGGCAACGGCGACGTTGTCGAGCAGCAGGCACCACTGCGGTCCATCAATCGGGCCGGGTTTTACGCGGGCACGCAGGCTCGCCGGCAGCAGCGGCTCTATGCACTTGAGACGGGCGCTAGATTCGCTGGCCAGCTCGCACAGGCGCGCCAAAGCGGGCGTTTCCTGGGTGGCTTGCAGCAGTGTGAGCGAGTGGTGGCGGCGAATCATGGCCCGTGGGGCTAAGGATGGGATATGCAGTTGATTATCACGGATGCCAGGCTCGCACGCAGCCATGTGATCCAGCTCAGCGGCTTGCGCCTGGTGTCGGTGCTGCTGGGCCTGTCGCTGACGCTGATGCTGGTGTCGGCCATTTTGTACCACTGGGTGATCCTCAAGGGTGCGCGCGAGGGCTGGCCGGTGATCAGCACGGTGGTCAAGTTCGTGGTGCGCGACGAAGAGGCCCAGCGTGACCGCTTCGTGCGCGAAAACATTGACGTGATGGCCAAGCGCCTGGGTGAAATGCAAGCCAAGATGTTGCAACTGGAATCCCTGGGCGAGCGCGTCTCCGGTCTGGCGGGCGTCAATCCAGCGGATATCAAAAGCCAAGCCGGGCAGGGCGGGGCACTGGTACGCGGTCATGCCATGAGCATGGATGAATTGCAGACCGCGCTGGCCGACCTGGACCAGCTGAGCAACCAGCGTACCGACGTGATGACGGTGATCGAATCGCGCCTGTTTGAGCAAAAAATCAAAAAAATGATGGTGCCGACCCAGGCCCCGGTGCAAACCGGCATTCTGGGCTCTACCTTTGGCTGGCGCATTGACCCCTTTACCGGGCGTACCGCGCTGCATACCGGGCTGGATTTCCCTTCGGAACCCGGCACGCCGATCTATGCGGCGGCCGGCGGCGTGGTGGTGACGCAGGAATACCACCCGCAATACGGCAACATGATCGAAATTGACCACGGAAACGATCTGGTCACCCGGTATGGGCACTCGTCGCGGGTTTTTGTGAAAAAGGGCGACCTGGTCAAACGTGGCCAGAAAATTGCCGAGGTCGGCACCACCGGGCGTTCCACCGGTCCGCATCTGCATTTTGAAGTGCTGGTGCAGGGCGTGCCCCAGGACCCGCAAAAATTTCTGAGCGCCGGCAGCCACGTCGCGCTGACCCAATTGGCCCAGGCGCCGAGTGCTCCGGCGCCACAAAAAGTGCTGGCGGCACCGGCGCCGACCGCAGCGCCAGCGCTTTCCGCGGCAAAGCCGGCGGCTGCGCGTCCGAGTCAACGCTAAAATCTGACCTTTGACAGTCCGCTCAGTTGCCAGTCCCCCGGGGTGCTTGTGATTTTTCGAACTGCCTCCATTTCACTCTGATTAGAAAAAGGACTGCGCTGATCTGTCGTCCCATGTTGGGAACCAGGCCAGTCTTGCTTGCATGGCCATCAATATTCTTACCAAAATTTTCGGAAGCCGAAACGACCGTCTGCTCAAGCAATACCGCAACGTGGTGGCGCGCATCAACGCGATGGAGCCGCAGTTCGAAAAACTGAGTGACGAGGCGCTGAAAGCCAAAACCCAGGAATTCAAAGAGCGGGTGGCCAGCGGCACCGCCCTGGACGATATCCTCCCGGAGGCCTTTGCGGTGGTGCGCGAAGGCTCCAAGCGGGTGATGAAAATGCGCCACTTCGACGTGCAGCTGCTGGGCGGCATGTCCCTGCACCACGGCAAAATTTCGGAAATGCGCACCGGTGAGGGCAAGACCCTGACCGCAACGCTGGCGGTGTACTTGAATGCTCTTACCGGCAAGGGCGTGCACGTGGTCACGGTGAATGATTACCTGGCCAGTCGCGACGCCCAGTGGATGGGGCGCCTGTACAACTTCCTTGGCCTGAGTGTCGGCATCAACCTGCCGCAGGCCGCGCGCGAAGAAAAACAGGCCGCCTACCAGGCCGACATCACCTACGGTACCAACAACGAATTCGGTTTCGACTACCTGCGTGACAACATGGTCTACGAGGTGGCAGACCGGGTTCAGCGTGGTCTCAATTACGCCATCGTCGATGAGGTCGATTCCATTTTGATCGACGAGGCACGCACGCCGCTGATCATCAGCGGCCAGGCCGAAGACCACACCGAGATGTATGTGGCCATGAACAAGGTGGTGCCGCTGCTGACGCGCCAGGAAGGCGAAGCCGACCCGCACACCGGAGAAGGGGTCATTACGCCGGGCGACTTCACGCTGGACGAGAAATCGCACCAGGTGTTCCTGACCGAGCGTGGCCATGAAAATGCCGAACGCCTGCTGGCCAGCCGGGGCCTGATTGCCGAAGGTGCGTCGCTGTACGACCCGGCCAACATCACGCTGATGCACCACCTGTACGCCGCGTTGCGTGCCAACCACCTGTACCACCGCGACCAGCATTACGTGATCCAGCAGGGCGAAGTGGTGATCGTTGACGAATTCACCGGTCGCCTGATGACCGGCCGGCGCTGGAGCGACGGCCTGCACCAGGCCGTGGAAGCCAAGGAAGGCGTGGCGATCCAGGCGGAAAACCAGACCCTGGCCTCGATTACCTTCCAGAACTATTTCCGCCTCTACAACCGCTTGTCCGGCATGACCGGTACCGCCGACACCGAGGCCTACGAGTTCCAGGAAATTTATGGCCTGGAAACCGTGGTGATTCCGCCCAACCGCATCAGCCGCCGCGAAGACCAGCTGGACCGGGTTTACAAGACCACGCGCGAAAAATACGAAGCCGCCATCAAGGACATTCGCGAATGCCATGAGCGTGGCCAGCCAGTGCTGGTCGGCACCACTTCCATTGAAAATTCGGAAATCATTGCCCAGCTGCTCGAAAAGGAAAAGCTGCCGCACCAGGTGCTCAACGCCAAGCAGCATGCGCGCGAGGCCGACATTGTGGCGCAGGCCGGTCGTGCCGGCATGATCACCATTGCCACCAACATGGCCGGTCGCGGTACCGATATTGTGCTGGGCGGCAATATGGAAAAGGCACTGGAAGCCGTGCAGGCCGATGCGTCGCTGGACGACGCTGCGCGGGAAACCCAGGCGCAGGCCATCCGTGCCCAGTGGGCCACCGACCATGAAGCAGTCAAGGCGCTGGGCGGTTTGCGCATCATCGCGACCGAACGCCACGAATCGCGCCGGATCGACAACCAGCTGCGCGGCCGCTCCGGTCGCCAGGGCGACCCGGGTTCTTCGCGTTTCTACTTGAGCCTGGACGACGCGCTGATGCGCATTTTCGCGGGCGACCGCGTCAAAGCCATCATGGACCGGCTGAAAATGCCCGACGGTGAAGCCATCGAAGCCGGTATCGTCACGCGCAGCATTGAAAGCGCACAGCGCAAGGTGGAAGCACGCAATTTCGACATGCGCAAGCAATTGCTGGAATACGACGACGTCTCCAATGACCAGCGCAAGGTGATTTACCAGCAACGCAATGCCATTCTCGACGCCCAAGACCTGGGCGCCCAGATCGCCTCCTTGCGCGAAGGCTGTTTCCACGACCTGGTGCGCCAGTATGTGCCGGTGGAAACCGTGGAAGAGCAGTGGGACATTGGCAGCCTGCAAAATGTGCTGGCGCAGGAGTGGCAGATCGTCCTGGACCTGAAGAAACAGGTCGAAGATGCCAATGCCATCGTTGATGAAGACATTCTGAACACCGTAACGCAGGCCGCCAACGCTGCCTTTGCCGCCAAAGTGGAGCAAGTCGGTGATGAACACTTCACCCAGTTCGAACGCATGGTGCTGCTGCAGAGCATTGACACCCACTGGCGTGACCACCTGAGCGCGCTGGACTATCTGCGCCAGGGCATCCACCTGCGTGGTTATGCGCAAAAGCAGCCCAAGCAGGAATACAAGCGCGAAGCCTTTGAGTTGTTTGGCCAGCTGCTGGATTCGGTGAAAAACGATGTCACCCGGGTGCTGATGACGGTGCAAATCCAGTCCAGCCAGCAACTCGATGACGCGGCCCAGCAAATGGAAGCGCGGGCGGAAAGCATTGCCAACGTCACCTACAGCGCGCCGACCGAAACTGGCGAGGTGGAGACCACGGTGGATGAACAGACCGTGCGTGCGGCCACGCCGGCCATGCGGGTCGGGCGCAATGAGCCATGCCCTTGTGGCAGCGGTAAAAAATACAAGCAGTGCCACGGTAAGCTGGCATAAGGCGACACCGCGGTCGGCGGACATCCGGGGCCGATCCATTGGCAAGATGGCGGGTGTCTGCCGCTGGCGCTGCGTGGGAGCTTGAAGCCGACATGTGAATGTCCCTGCGGTAGTGATAGGGCGACGAGGCTAGCAAGGGCGGTGCAGCCTGCAGGGGCAATATGTCCAGAATGGACTGTCGGGCTGATAAGATGCCGTGCTCTATTTTGCTGAGCCGATGGGGCTCGCAATTCTGTGTATTTCTGACGCCTGAAGGAAAACCATGCCTGTGAATCTCCCGCTGCCCGACGCTGCTGCACTCTACCCGGTTGCCGGGCTGCGTATTGGTGTAACCGAAGCCGGCATTCGCAAAGTCGGTCGCAAAGACCTGACGGTGATGCTGCTGGACGCTGGCGCCAGCGTTTCCGGCGTTTTCACCAGCAACCGCTTTTGCGCAGCTCCGGTGCAGGTCTGCCGTGAGCACCTGGCCGGCGGCGAAGAAATCCGCGCTTTGCTGATCAACACCGGCAATGCCAACGCCGGCACCGGCGCCGACGGCCTGGCCCGGGCCCGGCGCAGCTGCGACGCACTGGCCCAGCGCCTGGGCCTGACAGCGCAGCAGGTGCTGCCTTATTCCACCGGTGTGATCATGGAGACGTTGCCGGTGGAGCGCATCGAAGCCGGTTTGGATGCAGCCATCGCCGACGCCCGCCCGGAGCACTGGTTGCGCGCCGCCGAAGGCATCATGACCACCGACACCCAGCCCAAGGCTTTCAGTGTGCAAGCCCAAATTGCCGGCCGGCAGATCACCGTGACCGGCATCAGCAAGGGGGCCGGCATGATCCGCCCGAATATGGCCACCATGCTGGGCTTTATCGCCACCGACGCCAATGTTGCGCCGGAACTGATGAAAGCGCTGGCGCTGGCGCTGGCCGAATCCTCGTTCAACCGCGTCACGGTGGATGGCGATACATCCACCAACGACTCGTTGACCGTGATTGCTACCAATCGCGCTGGCCATGCGCCGATCACCAGTTTGGATTCGGCAGACGGCCAGGCCCTGTTTGGCGCCATGCTGGAAGTGGCGCGCAAACTGGCCCAGGCGATCGTGCGCGACGGTGAGGGTGCCACCAAGTTCATCAGCGTGGTGGTGGAAGGCGGGCGTGATGCCGCCGAATGCCGTCTGGTGGCGTATGCTATCGCCCATTCGCCGCTGGTCAAGACCGCTTTCTTTGCCAGCGACCCCAACCTGGGGCGTATCCTGGCAGCAGTCGGCTACGCCGGCATCACCGATCTGGACCAGACCGGCATCGACTTGCATCTGGACGAGGTGCTGGTGGCTACGCGCGGCGGGCGCAACCCGGATTACCGCGAAGAAGACGGTCAGCGCGTGATGAAGCAAAGCGAAATCACGGTGCGTGTCGGTCTGGGCCGGGGGCAGGCGAGCGACACCGTCTGGACCTGCGACCTGAGCCACGATTACGTCACCATCAATGCCGACTACCGGTCTTGACAGGAGTGTTGTGCGCATGAATGACCGTTTCGACCAGTTTCTCGCGCGTGCCGAGTTGTTTATGGCGCGGGTTGAGGCCTCGCTGCCGCACCGCCTGGAGCAGCCGGACTGGAATGCCTCGATTGCCTTCCGTTATCGCCGGCGTTCGTCCGGCCAGGGCGTGATTGCCCCGGTGCAGCATGTCGGCGTGATGGCGCTGGAAGATTTGCAGGAAATCGACGGACAAAAAGAAAAAATCCAGCGCAATACGGCGCAATTTGTGCGCGGCGCCGGTGCCAACAACGTCTTGCTCACTGGCGCCCGTGGCACCGGCAAGTCTTCGCTGATTCGCGCCTGTCTGCACGCCTATGCAGCGCAGGGCTTGCGCCTGATTGAAGTGGACAAGGCCGATCTGGTGGACCTGCCTGACCTGGTGGAACTGGTGGCCCAGCGCCCGGAAAAGTTCATTGTGTTTTGCGATGACTTGAGTTTTGACGATGGTGAACCGGGCTACAAGGCGCTGAAATCGGTGCTTGATGGCTCAGTGGCTGCGGCAACCGCCAATGTGCTGATCTACGCCACCAGCAACCGGCGCCACCTGCTGCCGGAATACATGTCGGAAAACCTCAGCTACACCCACACCGAGGATGGTGAAGTCCATCCGGGGGAGGGCGTGGAAGAAAAAATATCCCTGTCCGAGCGTTTTGGTCTGTGGGTCAGCTTCTATCCGTTTTCCCAGGACGAATACCTGCACATCGCATTTCAGTGGCTGTCGGTGCTGGGCCTGCCCGCCGCCGAGATCGAAGCAGCGCGCCCGCATGCCTTGCTGTGGGCGTTGGAGCGTGGTTCGCGCAGTGGCCGGGTCGCCTGGCAGTTTGCCCGCGACTATGCTGGGCGCCAGTCGCTGGAAGCATGACGCCAGCAACGCCCTTGCGGGCGGACCCGCAAATCGCGCGCACCGGTGCCCCCGACCGGCCAGTGACGGAAGTCGCTGTCGGCGTGCTGCTGCGCAGCGACGCCAGTTTCCTGCTGTGCACCCGCCCGCCGGGCAAGGTGTATGCCGGTTATTGGGAGTTTCCTGGCGGCAAGATTGAAACTGGTGAATCGGTGCAGCAGGCCTTGCGGCGCGAACTGCAGGAAGAACTGGGTATCGACATTGGCGCTGCAGTGCCTTGGCGCGAGTCACTGGTTGACTATCCGCATGCGCTGGTGCGGCTGCATTTCTGCAAGGTGTACGACTGGCGCGGGGAGCTGAGCATGCGCGAAGCCCAGCAGGCGGCGTGGCAGCAGTTGCCGGTCACGGTGGCGCCGGTGTTGGCCGGCACCTTGCCGGTGCTGGAATGGCTGCGTGCAGAACGCAGCGCAGCCGACGGAACTTACTGAAGTTTGGGGTCGCCGAACAAGGCGTCTTCTGGCGGTGCTTCGGTCGGCACCCGGAACGATTCGCTGGCCCAGGCGCCCAGGTCATGGTGTTTGCAGCGTTCGCAGCAGAACGGTCGGTAGGGGTTGCTGGGGGCGTAGACGCTGTCACCCCGGCAGCTTGGGCAGGTCACGATTTTCTCGGCAGAGGAAGGCAGCACCACAAAACTCCCCAGTGCTCAGGAGCACAGCGCCAGTTCGAATGCGCCGTCCGCATTGCTGGCGTGCAGGCGATCGTCCGCGTCGTGGCGCATCAGGCGGATTGACACCATCAGGCGATTGCCGCTGATTTCGGGAATCATTTCCAGTGCCGGATCGAGTGCCAGACGCAGCAGCTGGAAAGTGCGGCCCTGGGGCAGGTTTTGCTGGAACTGGCCGCCCACGGCAACCACTTTTTGCGGTGAACCGGAGTCACGCAGCATTTTCAGCAGCAGGTGGATCGACTCGGCCAGAGGCGCCAGGGTGCTGGCCCAGCGGTGCAGGTCGGCCATGCGTTTTTCGGGCTCTTTGTGTTGCCAGGCGAAATAGGCCGGCAGGTCAAACTCGCAGGTGCCGCCGGGTATGCCGACCCGGCTGCGGATGCTCATCAGCCAGTCGTTTTCCGTTAAAGACTGGCCGGCTTTGCCGGGCGTGGCATTCAAGCCCTCGAAACAGCCTTCGACCTGGGCGATGACCTTGTCCAGCACGGATTCGGCAATGGCAGGATTGCCCCGGTAGCTGTTGAGAATCTGCTTTTGTTTTTCCAGGTCTTTCATCACGTCCGACTTCAGGTCGGCACGGGCACCCACATCCATGACTTCAAAAATTGTCGTCAGGGCGAAGTGGTGGTCCAGCGGGGCTTGGCGTCCCATCAGAGTGGCCAAACGCAGGAACAAGTGCTCCAGACGCAGGTAAGTGCGAATGCGTTCGTTGAAGGGATATTCGTAAAGAATCACGCTGTATTTTCCGGTGGCCGAATCATAGCCGGAACTGTTGCCAAAATTCGGCCACCAGGCCCTTCAAATGCAGCAAATCGATGCCGTCGTTGAATAGCACGGCGTCGGCGGCGGCCAGACGCTGGCTGCGGCTGGCCTGTGCCTCGATAATTTTTTGTACCGCTTGCGCGCTCAGGCCGCTGCGCTGCACCACGCGCGCTATTTGGGTTGCCGGCAGGCAGTCCACTACCAGAACGCGCTGCAGTGTTTTTCGCCAGTGGCCGGATTCGACCAGCAGGGGAATGTCGAACACAATGCAGGCCGCCCGGGCCTGTTCGGCCTGCGCCGCCTGTTGCGCAATTTCTTGCTGCACCAGCGGGTGAATAATGGCTTCGAGCCGGGCCTTGGCCGCAGCGTCGGAGAACACCAGGGTGCGCATCGCGGCGCGATCGAGTCCGTCTTGCGGGTGCAGCAGGTGGCTGCCGAACTGGGCGGCAATCTGTGGCAATGCGGCCCCCCGGGCGGCGGTGCAGGCACGCGCAATGGCATCTGCGTCAATCACCCAGGCGCCGTGTTCGGCCAGCAGGCTGGCGACCGTGCTCTTGCCACTGCCGATGCCGCCGGTCAGTCCGAGATGCAGGGCGACCATGCGTCGACCTTAGAGTCCGACCGCCTGGCGCAGCGTTTGGGGGTCAAAAAACAGTGCGCAGAAACCGGCGCCTGCCAGAAACGGGCCGAACGGGATGTAGCCGCCTTCCCGCAGTTTGGCGTTGATTTTCAGGGCGATACCGACCACTGCACCAATGCAGGAGGCCAGCAGAATGATGGGGATCAGGGTTTGCCAGCCAAACCAGGCACCCAGGGCGGCAAACAACTTGAAGTCGCCATAGCCCATGCCTTCTTTGCCGGTCACCAGCTTGAAGCCCCAGTACACCAGCCACAGCGACATATAGCCGGCCACGGCGCCCCAGAGCGCATCCGGCAAGTTCAGCGGAATCCATTGCAGGGCGGCGGCAATCAGCCCCATCCAGGTCAGCGGCAGCGTCAGGTCGTCGGGCAGCAGGGTGGTGTCCCAGTCGATCAAGGCCAGGGCCAGTAGCACCGCGGAAAACGCGCACCAGGCCAGACCGGTGCTGTTGACGCCGTAGCGTGATCCGCAATACGCGAACAGGCCGGCCAGCGCCAGTTCGACAAGCGGATAGCGTGGACTGATACCGGCTTTGCAGCTGGCGCATTGGCCGCGCAAAAACAGGTAGCTGAGGACCGGAATATTTTCGTACCAGGTGATGGCATGGCCGCAGTGCGGGCAGCGCGAGCGCGGAACCACCAGGTTGAATGGGGCGGTTTCGGGCAAGGTATTGCCGGCCATGTCGGCGGCATCACGCGCCCACTGCTGTTCCAGCATTTTGGGCAAACGGTAGACCACCACATTGAGGAAGCTACCGATCAAAAGGCCGAGCAGGCCGAGCAGGCTGGTGTCCAGCCAAGGCAATCCAGAAAGCATTACACCACTTGACCCAGTTTGAAAATTGGCAGGTACATGGCGACGACGATACCACCGATTACGGTACCCAGAATCACGATGATGATGGGCTCCATCAGGCTGGAAATACCGGCCACCATGTCGTCCACTTCGGCTTCATAAAAGTCGGCACATTTGCCCAGCATGTGGTCGATTGAACCGGACTCTTCGCCGATGGCGCACATCTGCAGCACCATGGACGGAAACAGATTGGCGTTGCCCATGGCAGCGGTCAGCCCGGTGCCGGTGGAGACTTCCTGCTGAATCTTGAGCGTGGCCTCCGCGTATACCGCGTTGCCGGCAGCACCGCCGACCGAATCCAGGGCTTCCACCAGCGGAACGCCTGCGGCAAACATGGTTGACAAGGTACGGGTCCAGCGGGCGATACAGGATTTGTCGACCAGTACGCCAAAAATGGGCATCTTGCGCAGCAAACGGTCCATGAAGGCTTGCATCTGTACATTGCGCTTCCAGGACTGCAGGAAAAAATAGATGCCGCCGCCCAGGCCGCCGAAGATCAGATACCAGTACTTGACAAAAAACTCGCTCATGGCGATGACGATCAATGTGGGGGCCGGCAACTCGCCACCGAAGGAGGCAAACACCTGTTTGAAGGAAGGCACCACAAAAATCATGATGACGGTTACCACCACAAAGGCGACGATCAGCACCGTGATGGGATACATCAGGGCCGATTTGATTTTTGACTTGATGGCTTCGGTCTTCTCCATGTACACCGCCAGCCGGTCCAGCAGCTGGTCCAGAATACCGGCGGATTCACCGGCTTCAATCAGGTTGCAGTACAGGTTGTCGAAGTAGACCGGGTATTTGCGGAACGCCGTGCTCAGTGAAGTGCCGGTTTCAACGTCGCCACGGATGTCGTGGAGCAGTTTGGTGACGCTTGGGTTGGTGTTGCCACGGCCGACGATGTCGAAGGCTTGCAGCAGCGGCACACCGGCTTTCATCATGGTCGCCAGCTGGCGTGTGAACAGTGCCAGATCCTTGGGCTTGATGGACTTGCCTGAGCGCATGCGGCGCTGTTTGATTTTGGTTGGCGTCACGCCCTGGCGCCGCAGCGTCGACTTGACCTGGTTTTCGCCATTGGCGCGAATTTCACCGCGCACCTGTTTGCCGTTCTTGTCCTTACCTTCCCACTCGAAGACTGCGTCTTTGTTGTCAGCCGCTTTGGTAGTCGCCATAAGGTTTCCTGGTTTTCGCTTTATTCGTTGGTGACAGCCAGCACTTCTTCGAGCGAAGTCAGGCCGAGCTTCACCTTACGCAAACCGGATTGGCGCAGGGAACGCACGCCTTCCAGTTCCGATTGCTTGGCAACGTCGAGGGCACTGGCGTCGGCCAGGATCAGGCGTTGAATGGTCTCGGTGATGGGCATTACCTGATAGATGCCAACGCGCCCCTTGTAGCCAAGATTGCAGGAAGAGCAGCCCACCGCATGGTAGGGCTGCCAGCTGCCATCGAGGTCGGATGCTTCAAAGCCGGCATCCAGCAGGGCCTGCCGCGGAATGTCGGTGGGCTGGCGGCAGTTGTTGCACAAGCGGCGCGCCAGGCGCTGGGCCGTGATCAGAATTACGCTGGATGCAATATTGAACGGCTGTATGCCCATGTTGCGCAGGCGCGTCAGGGTGGCCGGTGCATCGTTGGTGTGCAGGGTGGATAGCACCAGGTGGCCGGTTTGCGCCGCCTTGATCGAGATGTCCGCGGTTTCCAGGTCGCGAATTTCACCGACCATGATGATGTCTGGGTCCTGGCGCAGAAACGATTTGAGGGCCGCGGCAAAGGTGAGGCCGGCCTTTTCATTGACGTTGACCTGGTTGACGCCGGGCAAATTGATTTCCGAGGGGTCTTCCGCCGTGGCGATGTTGACACCCGGCTGGTTCAGCAGATTCAGGCAGGTGTAGAGCGAAACGGTTTTGCCGGAGCCGGTTGGCCCGGTGACCAGGATCATGCCGTAGGGCCTGGCGATGGCTTTGAGCAGGCGCTCTTTTTCTTCGGGCTCGTAACCCAGCGCGTCGATGCCCAGCTTGGCGCTGCTGGGGTCAAGAATACGGATAACGATTTTTTCGCCAAACAGGGTCGGCAGGGTGCTGACGCGGAAGTCGATGACACGGTCCGGACCGACCTTGAGTTTCATGCGGCCATCTTGCGGAACGCGTTTCTCGGAGATGTCCATCCGCGAGATCACCTTGATGCGCGACGCCAGCTTGTCTTTGATGGCGACCGGCGGGCTGGCGATTTCACGCAACTGGCCGTCAATGCGGAAGCGCACGCGGTAAGTGTGTTCGTAGGGTTCGAAGTGCAGGTCCGAGGCGCGCATGCCGAAGGCATCGAGCAGCATTTTTTGCAAAAAGCGCACCACTGGCGCGTCTTCCACTTCCGCCGTGGCGGCCTGGCTGGTTTCGGTGACGGCTTCGGCGGCGTTTTCGTCGAACTCAAAGTCGCCGCCAATGATGTCTTCCACGGCTTCGGAAGCGGAAACCGAGTTGGCTTCGACAATTTTGGAAATTTTGTCGTATTCGGCAATGATCCAGTCCACGCCCATCTGGGTGGCGAACTTGATTTTTTCCGCGGCACGCTGGTCTGAGGGGTCTGCGGTGGCTACCAACAGGCGGTTGTTGCGCTTGCTGAGCACCACCAGCCGGAAATCCTGGCAGGTTTTCTGGTCCAGCAGGCCTTTGGGCAGGCGCTGCGGGTCGAGCGCGTCCAGGTTGACCAGCGGCGCTGCAAAGGCGTGCGACAGTGTATGTGCCAGGTCGGCCGCGGACACTACGCCAGAGCCGACCAGTTCGGCAATGAAACTGGTTTTGTTGGCGATTGATTTGGCGTAAATTTCTTCAGCCGATTTTTGCCCCAGTTTGCCGGCCGCCACCATGGCGCGACCTATTCCGGGCAAGGCGACGGAAGCAGAATCTTGTAGCAGTGATTCGACGGCGGAACTCATTAGTGCTGCAGCATATCCGAACAAACCCGATTTTCACGCATCTTCGTCAACTGTCGGAACAATGTGTCGCCAAAAGCTGTCGTGTGCGGACCACTCAGCGGATGAAGGCGGCGCCGGCAGCGTCCTTGGCGGAGAGCAGGGGCGCGTGGCCCAAGGATGGCCAGCGTATATCGAGCAGCGGGTCGTTCCAGACAATGCAACGCTCGTGCTGCGGCGCATAGTAGTCCGTGGTTTTGTAGAGGAACTCGGCACTTTCCGATAGCACCAGGAAGCCATGTGCCAGGCCAGGCGGAATCCAGAATTGGCGTTTGTTTTCGGCGCTGAGTATTTCGCCAACCCATTGGCCGTAGCTGGGCGAGTCGGGGCGGATGTCCACGGCGACGTCGAATACCTCGCCGTGTGTTACCCGCACCAGCTTGCCCTGGGGACGTTCAACCTGGTAGTGCAGCCCACGCAATACGCCTTGGGCCGAGCGTGAGTGGTTGTCCTGCACAAATCGGGCCTGCACCCCGGTGGCCTGTTCAAATACCTGTTGATTGAAGCTTTCATAGAAAAAGCCTCGGGCATCGCCGAAAACCCGGGGCTCCAGCAGCCAGACATCGGCAATGGCAGTTGGTGTAGCTTTCATTAGTAGACTGCCTCTTTCAACAGGCGCAGCAGATACTGGCCATAGCCGGACTTGGCCAGCGGCCGCGCCAGCGCCTCGAGTTGGGCGGCGTCAATCCAGCCATGGCGCCAGGCAACTTCTTCGGGCGCGGCCACTTTCAGACCCTGGCGGTTTTCTATGGTGTAGATGAATTGGCTGGCTTCGAGCATGGATTCATGGGTGCCGGTGTCGAGCCAGGCGTAACCCCGCCCCATGGTTTGTACGTCCAGCGCACCTTGCTCAAGATAGAGCCGGTTCAGGTCGGTGATTTCGAGTTCCCCGCGTGCGCTGGGTCGAACCTGTTTGGCCAGTTCGACGACCTGTGCGTCGTAAAAGTACAAACCGGTGACGGCGTAGCGGCTTTTCGGGGCCGCTGGCTTTTCTTCCAGACTGATGGCATGGCCCTGGGCGTCGAATTCGACGACGCCATAGCGTTCCGGGTCGTTCACCGCGTAGGCGAAGACGGTGGCGCCGCTGGTCTTCTGGTTGGCATTTTGCAGCAGCGTGGCCAGGTCATGGCCGTAAAAAATGTTGTCGCCCAGGACCAGCGCGCTGGGCGCGCCAGCGAGAAATTTTTCACCGATCAGAAAGGCCTGGGCCAGGCCGTCGGGCGAGGGTTGCACCGCATATTCGATTTGGATGCCCCACTGTGTTCCATCGCCCAGCAGCTGTTCGAAACGCGGCGTGTCCTGCGGCGTCGAGATCACCAGAATTTCCCGAATGCCGGCCAGTAGCAGAACCGTCAGCGGGTAATAGATCATGGGCTTGTCGTAAATCGGCAGCAGTTGCTTGCTGACGACCTGGGTGGCCGGGTAAAGGCGGGTGCCGGAGCCGCCGGCCAGAATGATGCCCTTGCGTTGCTGCTGTGTTGTAGTGACCATGGTGTGTTGAAGTTTTATGGTTTCCCTGAAATTTCGTCGAGCATACGCGCAACGCCGGTTTGCCATTCTGGCAGACGCAGTCCGAATGCCTGTGTCAGGCGGCTGCTATTCAAGCGGGAATTCAGTGGGCGGCGCGCCGCCGTTGGGTAGCTGCTGCTGGGGATGGCGGTCAGCTGTTGCGGGCCGGCTTTGAGCGCGACGCCCCGGGCCTGGGCCTGGGCCAGAACATAGCGGGCATAGCCGTACCAGCTGGTTTCGCCAGTGGCGGCACAGTGGTACAGGCCGGCCAGCGCTGGCGTTTGCATGGCGCTGCGAATCGCATGTGCCGCTACATCGGCGAGCAGTTCGGCAGAGGTGGGGGCGCCGATTTGGTCGTTGATCACGTTCAGGCTGTCCCGCTCGGCGGCCAGCCGCAGCATGGTTTTGGCAAAGTTGCCACCCCGTGCGCCATAGACCCAGCTGGTGCGCAGGATCAGGTGGCGTGCGGTACTGGCCACGGCTTGTTCGCCTTGCCACTTGCTGTGGCCATAGACATTCAGCGGCGCACAGGTGTCTGATTCGACCCAGGCGCGCGCGCCGCTGCCATCGAATACATAGTCTGTGGAGTAGTGCAGCAGCCAGCACTGCAGGCGGCTGGCCTCGTTGGCCAGCACTTGCGGCGCCAGTGCGTTGATACGCAGCGCCTGCTCCGGCTCGGCTTCGGCTCGGTCGACGGCGGTGTAGGCCGCTGCGTTGACGATCAGGTCGGGCGCCACCTGGCGCACGGTGCCGGCCAGGCCGTCCAGATCGCGCAGATCACCGCACAGACTCTGCGGATTGCGCTCGGACTGTGAGCACAGGGCGACCAGTTCGCCCAGGGGGCTAAGCGCACGTTGCAGTTCCCAGCCCACTTGGCCTTCGCGGCCCAGCAGCAGGATTTTCATGGTGTGCTGCCGTACTGCTGGTTGAGCCAGTCGCGGTAAGCGCCGCTTTGCACGTTCGCCACCCACTGGGGATGGTCCAGGTACCAGCACACGGTCTTGCGGATTCCGCTGGCGAAGGTTTCCGCTGGTTTCCAGCCCAGTTCGCGCTCGATTTTGCTGGCGTCGATGGCATAGCGCCGGTCGTGGCCGGGGCGGTCGGTGACGTAGCTGATTTGTTCCTGGTAGGGCTTGCCGTCAGCGCGGGGCTTGAGTTCGTCGAGCAGGCTGCACACGGTATGGACGATTTCCAGGTTGGGCTTTTCGTTCCAGCCGCCGATGTTGTAGGTTTCGCCCGGGCGGCCGGCTTCGAGCACACGCCGGATTGCGCTGCAGTGGTCCAGCACATAGAGCCAGTCGCGGATTTGCTGGCCGTCGCCATAGACCGGCAAGGCTTTGCCGGCTTGTGCGTTGACGATCATCAGCGGAATCAGTTTTTCCGGGAAGTGGTAGGGGCCGTAGTTGTTGGAACAGTTGGTGGTCAGCACCGGCAGGCCGTAGGTGTGGTGGTAGGCGCGCACCAGATGGTCGCTGGCGGCTTTGCTGGCAGAGTACGGGCTGTTCGGTTCGTAGCGGTGGTTTTCGGTGAATGCCGGGTCGGTCTTGCCGAGCGAGCCGTAGACTTCGTCGGTAGACACATGCAGCAGGCGGAAGGCAGCTTGGGCATCGCTGTCCAGGGCGCCCCAATAGGCACGCACACATTCGAGCAGCTGGAAAGTGCCCTGGATATTGGTTTGGATAAATTCGCCCGGGCCGTGGATGCTGCGATCGACATGGCTTTCCGCGGCAAAATTCAGTACCGCGCGCGGCCGGTACTGGGCCAGCAAGGCGCTGACGCAGGCGGCATCGCCGATGTCACCCTGGATGAATACATGCTTGGACTGCCCTTGCAGCGAGGACAGGTTTTCCAGATTCCCCGCATAGGTCAATTTGTCCAGGTTGATGATGGTTTCGTCGGACTGCGCTGCCCATTCCAGAACGAAATTGCTGCCAATAAAACCGGCGCCGCCGGTGACCAGGAGGGTCATGTCGATTTTCCTCAATTAAGACAGGCACATTGTCGCTCAGCGCGGTATTTGCAAAACCCACAAGTGGCGGGGCTGGGGCTGGCATTTACACTCTAGCCACGCGAGCGAATAGCGAAGGCGCTTGAAAACCAATTTTCGGGGAAGAACAGTGGCAAAAGGAATGATTCTGGCCGCCGGGCAGGGTACGCGGGTGCGGCCGTTAACCAAGGACCTGCCCAAACCGATGGTGCCGATTCTGGGCAAACCGGTAATGGAGTACCTGATTGAGCACTTGGCGCGCCATGGCGTGCGCGAAATCATGGTGAATGTGGCTTACCACCACCAGCGCATTGAGCAGTATTTTGGCGACGGCAGCCGCTGGGGTGTGGAAATTGGCTATTCCTTCGAAGGCGTACGCGACCACGGTGACATCCTGCCCCGGCCCATGGGTTCGGCCGGGGGCATGCGCAAGATCCAGGACTTCAGCGGTTTTTTTGATGAGACCACCCTGGTTTTGTGCGGCGACGCGCTGATTGATCTGGACATCGGCGCCGCGCTCGCCGAACACCACGAGAAACAGGCGCTGGCCAGCATTGTCGGCGTTGAAGTTCCTCTGGCGGAGGTGTCTTCGTACGGCATTGTGGTGGCAGATGCCGCGGGGCGGATTGAGTCATTCCAAGAGAAACCCGAGCCTGCCGAAGCCCGCTCCACGCTGGCCAGTGCCGGTATTTATATTTTTGAACCGGCAGTGCTGGATCAGGTGCCGGCGAACCAGGTGTATGACATTGGCTCCGAGCTGTTCCCGCGCCTGGTTGCACAAAAGTTGCCTTTTTATGTGCAGAACCGGCCGTTTCACTGGATTGATATCGGACGTGTGTCCGACTATTGGTCGGTTTTGCAGCGGGTGCTCAAGGGCGCAGTGCCGGCCATGCCAATGCCTGGCAAGCAGGTGCGCCCCGGGGTCTGGGTCGGCTTGAATGTGCAGATTCCGTGGGACCAGGTGACCATCGAGGGGCCGGTGTATATCGGTTCGGGGGTCCGGGTGGAAGCCGGCGCGCGGATTATTGGGCCGGCCTGGATCGGCCACGGCAGTGTCATTCGCGCTGGTGCGCGTATTACGCAAAGCATTGTTTTTGAATACACGCGCATTGCCGCGAATATGCATTTTCACGAAATGATTGTGTCGCGCCAGTATTGCGTCGACCGGCACGGTGAGACCTTGTATAGCGGGGACGATTTGTCGCCCTTGCGCTGGGGTGATGCCCGCGCCTGATATACGACTCCCGATTTTCATTTTTCATTTTTTTATTTGTGGCGGCGTTTAGCGTATGTTGATTCAACCAGTGATTTTGTCGGGCGGCTCAGGCACCCGCTTGTGGCCTTTGTCGCGGGAAAAATACCCCAAACAGCTGTTGCCGCTGATGGGCGATGACTCCCTGCTGCAGGCCACGGTGCGCCGGGTGGAAGGTGTTGCCGGCGCCGAGATGGCGCCGCCCATGGTGGTGTGCAATGAGGAATACCGCTTTGTGATTGCAGAGCAGTTGCGTGTGATGGGCAAGCCGGGTCCGGTGGTGCTGGAGCCGGTGGGCCGCAATACCGCACCGGCATTGACGCTGGCGGCCCTGGCGGCAAGCCGCGACGGCGCCGATCCGGTGTTGCTGGTGATGCCGGCCGACCATGTGATTGTGGATGTGGCGGCGTTTCAGGCGGCTGTGACGCGCGGCGCACAACTGGCGCAGCAGGGTGTGGTGGTGACCTTTGGCATTACGCCAGACGCGCCGGAAACCGGCTATGGCTACATTCAGGCCGGTGCCGAGTATGCGGCAGATGGCAGTCGGCGCATTGCGCGTTTTGTGGAAAAGCCGGATCTGGCGACCGCGCAGCAATACCTGCAGGATGGCAACTATTCGTGGAATAGCGGCTTGTTTGTGTTGCGTGCCTCGGTCTGGCTGACCGCGCTGGCGCTGTGTCGCCCGGATATTCTGCAGGCCTGCAAGGCGGCCTGGGCGCAAGGCAAGGTTGACGGCGAGTTCATGCGCGTGGAGCGGACGGCGTTTGCCGCCTGTCCTTCCGACTCGATTGACTATGCGGTGATGGAGCGCATCGCTGCGGGAGAGGGCAGCGCTGTAGCAGCCTTGCCGCAAGGGGTGGTGATTCCGCTGGCGGCAGGTTGGTCGGATGTGGGCGCCTGGGAAGCCCTGTGGCAGGTCTTGCCCAAGGATGCGCAGGGCAATGTGGCGCAGGGTGATGTGATGCTGCAGGACAGCCGCAATACGCTGGCGATGTCGGATGGACGGCTGATTGCCTGCGTTGGCGTGGATGACCTGATTGTGGTGGAAACCGCCGATGCGGTCTTGGTGGCGCACAAGGGGCATACGCAGGACGTGAAGAAAATTGTTGACCGCCTCAAGCAGGCCGGTCGGACCGAAGGACAAATTCACCGCAAGGTGTCACGGCCCTGGGGTTCGTACGACAGCGTTGACAACGGTGCGCGCTTTCAGGTCAAACGCATCGTGGTCAATCCGGGTGCCTGCTTGTCTTTGCAGATGCACCACCACCGTGCTGAGCACTGGATCGTGGTCAGCGGTACGGCCAGGGTGACCAAGGGCGAGCAGATCTTTTTGTTGTCGGAAAACGAATCCACTTTCATTCCCCTGGGCACCACGCACCGCCTGGAAAACCCGGGCCGGGTGCCGCTGGAGATGATTGAAGTCCAGTCCGGGTCCTACCTGGGCGAGGACGATATCGTGCGTTTTGAGGATGTATACGGCCGCTGAAACCAAGCGCCCGGTCGCCGGTGCCGCAGAGTTACCTTGTTAGCGGGGGTGTTGTCGGGGCCGCAGGTTTTGGCGCGGCCCCGGTCACCGCGATGGTGATGGTAATGGTGACTGTGGCGGTCTGGGTTTCGCGGGGGGCCGCAACCGCCGGTGTGCTTGCTATAGGGGTGGGCGCCGGTTTGGCGGTACTTGCGGTGGCAGGGGGCGGCAGCGGGCTGGTGGCATGGGCAGGCGTCGGCGCGCTGGCTCTGCTGGTTGGTGGTGCTGGTGGGCGTGGCGCTATCGGTCTTGCCTGCGCTGCAAGCGGCATGGGTGGGCGCGGTGTACGCGGGGTGTCCATGGTGCTGTTTCCGTTGCTGGCGGTGCACTTATGTCGGCGATCGCACGGCGCGGGACCGCGCCTGGCGCGTTTGCAGTTGGTAGCAATGGAGGTGTTTCATGGCGCAGAATTCGGTTGGCATGGGCGCACAGTGTTGCTCTCAGCGCTGGCTGGCGTGGCAGGCAACTGTCTTGATCGACACAGTCGGCGCTATTTGCTGCTGAAAACTGCGGTCAGTATTTGCGGAAACTGCGCCATAGCATGAGGTCGTAAGTAATTTTCAGCAGGCCGCAGGCGAGCAGTGGCGCGGCCAGCAGGCCGGCACCCAGGAACATCGCCCCCACGACCGGACCGGCAGCGGAAGCCAGACTCTTTGGCACCAGGGTAAAGCTGGCGGCCGCAGCGCGTTCGGCCGGCGTAACGACGGACATGACGAAGGCGCTGCGCGCGGGTACGTCCATTTGCGACAGCAGCGCGCGCACGATCAGCAGACCGAGTGCCAGTGGCATGCTCGGCGTGAACGCGGCGGCGATCAGGCACAGGCTGGCCGGGATGTGGGTGACAACCATGGTGCGCAGCAAGCCCATGCGGCGCGCCAGCACCGGGGCCAGCAACTGCGAGGCAGCACTGCACAGGCCCGACCAGAAAAAGAACTGCCCGGCGGCGCCCAGCGCCATGTCAAAGCGCTGCAGCAGCCACAGGGCCAGCAAGGCATTGACGGTCAGGCCGCTGGCAAAAGAGTCGACGCAAAACAGTGCCGCCAGGCGAACCACCACAGCGCGCGATGCACCCAGGGGCGCCGGCATGTGCTGTGTGGGGTGGGGCGAGGCGGGCAAATTCCGGTAGCCCACGTAGAGCACGCAGCCGACCAGTCCATAGAGGACGAACATGCCGCGCAGGGTTTGCAGGCGTGTCACGCCAAGCCATGCCGCCAGGCCGTCTGGCCAGGCCGCCGCCAGGGCACCGAAGGCACTGAACAGTGCGCCCAGCAGTCCATAGCGTGCAAACAGATGGGTGCGGCTGTCGGCCTGTGCGGCATCGGCCAGGCGCGCGTGTTCGAGTGGCAGAAAAACGCTGACATCGCCGGAACTCGGATTGAGGGTGCCCACAAAGGCAATCAGCAGCAGCGGCCAGAAGCTTGTGTTGGCGGCGAAAGCGAAGCCGGTGAGCGCCATCAGCAATGCTGCGCCGCTGAGCAGCCGTTGCTGCGCGACCCGATGGCCCCAGGCTCCCAGCGCCAGGGTGGCCAGTGCCGAACCAAGCAAGGTGGCAGTCGCGAGTACGCCCACGGCCCAGCCGGGCAGTCCCAGTGCCAGCAGATAGGCCGGCAGCAATATCGCCACATAGCCATCGACAAAGGCGCGCAGCGCGCGCCCCTGGAGCAGGGGCCAGGCCCATGATCGGGTGCCGTGCGGCAATAACAGGGAGCGCAAAGTGTTCACCCGCCAAAGTATGCAGCCCGCGCAGATCGCCGACAATGTGCGCCATGACAAATGCGCAAAATAACACCCTGGATTCTGGTTCGGTGCAGGCGATGCCTGCCGCAGTGCGGCAGGCGGTGTACGGAATGTGTGCCAGTTTGGCGATCGGACTGGCTTTCAACGTGTACCAGTTTGTTACCGTGGCAGACAGTGCCGGCCTGACCGATGTGTTGCTGACCGGATTGTTTGTGCTGGTTTCGGTGGCAATTTATTGGCAGATTGCACAGCGCCGCAATTGGGCCCGCATCGCCTATTTGCTGTTGACAGTTGCCTCCTACGGTTTGGGTGCCCTCGATCCCATGGGCATGTCCAAGGTCGATGTGATCGGTTTGGTATTGACCGCGCCCATTGATATTTTTGTAGTGGTGCGCCTGTTTGGCCCCACTGCCACGCATTGGTTTTTGCCAAAGCCCTTGCAGTAAATCAGGGCTAATTGTCCGACATCGCACGCAATCGTGCGATGACACGCAGCTACACCAGAACTAAGGTAACGCTTCTGCCGGACGGGGTCCGGTGCTGAAGTACCTGGGATTCTGCTGAAAGTGCTGAATGCTGCGCAAATTTTGCTCCACTGGTGTCACATTGATGATCGCGCAGGCGTTTGGCTGCGCGCTGGCTGCGTCGCCGCTGGAGCTGCCGGCCGGCGGCGCAGCCGACGGCCAGGGCGCCAACGCCGTGACGCAGGCGGCAGTGCAGCAGGGCATCATGACCTGTGCTGCGCGCATCAATCATGTGACCAACTTTCTGGGTTATGCGCCGCCAATGGGGGTGCTGTTGATGGTGCCTCCAACATTGCCTGATCAGCACCTGGTGCCACTGGCAATGGAAGCCCCGTTGGGCAGTACTGATGGCCTGGCCTATGTGTCCGCCACTTTTGCGCCGAACCAGGCCAATGGCTGTGGTGCCGCGTACGAAGCGGTGGTGTACTGGCCAACGCCCTGCGACGCGGTGCAGGTCCGACAGTTTGCCGGTCTGAAAAAAGTGGGCTATTTGAAGACCGATATCGCCGTGCTTGACGGCGGTGTGGCGACCAAAGTGTTTTTGCTGCCAGCTGGCGCTGGCTGTGTGTCGATAAAAAAAGAAATGGTGTTGTAGTCAGGGGGCTTACGTCTATCCCGAGGCTGGGATGTACTTCTTTTGGAACGCTCTATGCCAGTCAAATACCAAGTTCGCAAAGAGCTAGTCACTTGGGGCGTGGTCGGTCTCATGTCGTCGCTGGCATATGCCGACACCATTGTGACGAGCAATGGAATAGTTCAGTCGAATTCGATCAACTGGAACCCGGTGAGCAATACGGCAACGACCAATATTACCGGCAACGCTGGCAGCGCCAATACCGCGACCACGGCAACCACCGCGACCAACGTCGTCGGCGGCACCGCCAATGTGAGTTCACTGTCGGTGAGCGGCAGCAGTACATTGTCGGGTGGTGCGGTAATTGCCGGTACGACCAGTATCAACAACAATGCCGGAACGGCCAGCACCAGCATCGGTACCGGCAGCACGAGCGGCAATGTAACGATTGGTGGTGGCAGCGCTGGCCAGACGATTTTGCTGAATGGCGGAACCGGTGGTGTGCAAATCAATCCGCTGGCGTCGAATGCGTCGAATACCTATATCAACGCCGGCGCCGCTAACAGCGGCAATGTATTCCTTGGCAGCAACACCGGCACTGGCAGTGTCAACCTGGTCAGCGGCAGCAACAGCTTGGTTATTAATAACAGCGCCAATACGTTGCTGGGCATCACCAACATCAACACCAGCGGTGCTGCCGCCACCACCATCGGCAGCAACGTCAATACCAGTCCGGTGTCGCTGATCAGTGGCAATAGCAATCTGGTGGTGGGCAACAACAGTGTGGCGCTGGTCGCGGGCAATACCCTGGCAAGCAACGGCTCCAGCGGCACCACCGGCAATATGGGGTCGGGCGGCTTTGTGTCGTACAGCGCTGCGCAGGCGCCGCTGGTCGATGGCCAGAGTGTCGGTAACCGACTGACTGGTGCCAGCTATGTCAACAAGATTTCCGGCAACACCCTGATTGATGGCAATCTGTATATCAACGGAACCCTGAACTATGTGGCCAGTGATTCGGCCCACACCACGGTTACCGATGGCCAGACCAGTAGTGGCACCAGCATTGTGGCGGCCGGGCAAATGGGCAAGGTGGTGAATGCCAATGGTGCCATCAGCACCGGCATCACCTCGCAAGCAACGGCCGCCTTGACCGTCACCAACAGCCTGGGCAACACGCACGGGGTGGTGGTGCAGGAGAACATGACCACGATATCCGGCGGCAACTATTCCAGCAGCATGATGCTGGACGACAACGGTGCGCGCTTTAGCAACACCGTTACCGGAGCCCCGGTGACCGTGACCGGCGTGGCCGATGGGCGCAATTCCTTTGACGCGGTCAACGTGCGCCAGTTTGCCGGAGCCATTGCCAGTGCCAGTGCCATGACCAATATTCCAGGGGTGGATACCAGCAAACTGGCTTCGTTTGGTATCGGTTTGGGTACTTTTATGGGCCAAAACGCGCTGGCCATGGGGGCCAGTTACCACTTGCCGGGCCGAGGCGCCTTGAAGGCCAGTGTAGCCACCGGCATGGGCGACGGTGCCCAGGCTTCGGTGGGTGTGGGGGCCGGGTGGTCCTGGTAGGCGGCAAGCTGCGGCGTGTTGGTCGCCTGCCAGGTGTTAACGCGCCTTGGTGTGTGCTTTCGCGCGCTTTACCGGTTTGTCAATTCCCGGTTTGTCGATTCCCGTGATCGGAACAAGCGCCAAGTCCACCTCTATCGCATTCGTGGAATAGATGAATATCAAAAGTTGGGATAGTCATGAAGAATAAATTTTCCGTGCTGCTCAGTGTGCTCGCAGTCTTGGCTGTTTGCTCTTGCGCACAAGCCCAGACAGCGCCTGATGCGGGGGCGCTGCGCCAGCGCATTGAGCGTGATCGTGAACTGCCCCTGCCGAGCCGGGTCTTGCCAACGCCCGCGCCGCAAGCCAGTGCCAAATTGCCGAACGCAACGGTCACCATTTCTAGCATCCGATTTGTCGGCAACACGCTGTTGTCTGCGGCGCAATTGGCACCGGCAGTGCAGGGCTACCTGAACCAGCCGCAAAGCTTTTCTCAGTTGCAACAGGCCGCTGCCGCGGTGAGCAAAATCTACCGCGACGCCGGCTGGCTGGTGCACGCCTATTTGCCGCGGCAAGATCTGGCCGATGGTGTGCTGACGATTCAGATTGATGAAGCCGTTTATAGCGGCGCCAGTGTGGCGGGCGCAGAGCCCAGCCACGTGAAGTCTTCGCAGGTGCTTGCTATCTTTCAGGCGCAGCAGGCAAGCGGTCAGTTCCTGAATGCCGATGCGCTGGACCGTGCCCTGCTGTTGGCCGATGATTTGCCAGGCCTCTCGGTGGCCGGCACTCTGGTGGCAGGGGCGCAGGACGGGGAAACCGGCATTAGCCTGAAACTGGCCGACAAGCCCGGCGTGAACGGAGACGCCACGATCGACAATGCCGGCGCCCGTGCGACCGGCAGTGAGCGCCTGAGTACCAATCTCTATTTGAATAGCCTATTCGGTGTCGGCGACCAGGCGGTGCTGAACCTGATCGATAGCTCCGGCAGTGATTACGTGCGACTGGGCCTTACAAGCCCGGTTGGCAGTGATGGCTGGCGCGTAGGGGCCAACGCGTCGAGTCTGTACTACAGAATTGTGGCGCCGGAATTCAGTGCATTGATGGGATCGGGCCAATCTGCCAGCTATGGACTTGAAGCCAGCTACCCGCTGATTCGTGCGCGCAACCGCAATCTGTATGTGAGTCTGAATTACGACCAGAAGAGTTTTCACAACGAATCCAATGGCGTCGTGCAATCGGATTACGGCAGCAGCGATTGGGCCCTGGGATTGTCGGGCAATCTGTTCGATGCACTGGGGGGCGGTGGCGCCAACAGCGGCAGTGTGGCGCTGGTGGCCGGTCGTCTTGCGCTTGGCAGTTTGCAAGTGGGTGAAAACGCGGCAAGCAATGGCGATTTTGACAAACTCCATTTTGCGTTTGCCCGTCAACAGGCACTGGGCGAAAACCTCGCGCTCCACGCCGCACTGTCTGGCCAGCAGGCCAACCGGGCGCTGGATTCGTCGGAAAAATTCAGCCTGGGGGGTGCCAGTGGCGTGCGTGCCTATCCGAGCGGTGAAGGCAGCGGCAGCAGTGGCCAGTTGTTGACCACGGAGTTGCGCTGGCGCTTGCCGGCAGGACTCAGCCTGAGCAGCTTTTATGACTGGGGCCAAGTCAGCAATAACGATGGTAGTCCGAGCTATAGCCTGCACGGGGCTGGATTCGGTATGGCGTGGCAAAGCCCGATCGGGGCGACCTTGTCTGCCACCTTGGCACAGCGGACAGGCAGCAACCCGAACCCGACCAGCACTGGCACCGATCAGGATGGCTCGTTCGTTCTCAATCGCTGGTGGCTTGCGGCCAGTGTGCCGTTTTAAACCGTTTCCGTTGTATGCACCAGAGCGCTGTTCGGGCCGACCGGGACACCCGCAGTGCAACCCGATAGATGGCAGTTTTCCTTTCGATGCAGGCCAGGCCTGGCAAACCAAAAGAGTGACGCAATGAATACATGTTTTCGCGTGATCTACAACGAAATGACCCAAACCTGGGTGGCGGTATCTGAAATCGCCAAGGGGCGCGGCAAGCGCCATTCGGGCGCGGTATGTTTGGCGCTGGCCGGTGTGTTGGGTGGATGGGCGCCTGGCGCTGTGTTTGCGGCAGCGCCCAACCCGCCTGCCGCAAACCAGTTGCCTACCGGCGGGCAGGTGGTCGCCGGCCAGGCCAGCTTCAGCCAAAGTGTGGCCACGCTGACGATTAACCAGACCAGTGACCGTGCGGCGCTGGATTGGCAAACTTTTAATGTGGGGCAGTCTGCGACGGTCAATTTCAATCAGCCCGGCAGCAGCAGCGTGACCCTGAACCGGGTACTGGATGCCAATCCGAGCCAGATCTTTGGCCACATCAATGCCAATGGCCAGGTATTTTTGAGCAATCCCAATGGTGTCTATTTCGCCCCGAGCGCCAGCGTGGATGTGGGGGCGCTGGTGGCCACCACGAACCGCATTGGACTGGACGATTTCATGTCCGGCAATCTGCGCTTTGACCGCGCCGGCAGCAACGCAAGTGTTGTCAATGAAGGCACGTTGAAAGCTGCACTCGGTGGCTATATTGCGCTGCTGGCGCCAGAGGTACGCAACGGCGGCCTGATCGTCGCGCAGGCGGGCGTGGTGGCGCTGGCTTCGGGCGAGGCCATAACTCTGCACATAGAAGGCGACAACACGCTGGCGGGTATTTCGGTGCAGCCGAGCCTGATCAAGGCGCTGGTAGAAAACAAGTCGATTGTGCTGGCCCCGGGCGGGCTCATTATTTTGTCGGCCCAGGCGGCGCAGCAGATTCAGGGCGGTGTTATTAAAAACAGCGGCACGCTGGAAGCCAGCGGCTTTGCCAACCAGGGTGGACGCATCGTGCTGGATGCCTCGGACCGGCTCGACAACAGCGGCAACATCAATGCCAATGCCAATGCACAGGGCGCTGAGGGCAGTGGTCCGTCCGGCGCCATTGTGCTGACCGCGTCCGACATGGTCAACAGCGGCAGCATCACCGCGCTAGGCAGCGACAGCGCGGCCAGTGGCGGCAGCGTTGTGCTTAGTGCTGCGAATTTCCGCCAGCAGGCGGCTGGCCTGATCGACGTGAGCGGCCCGGCTTCGGGTGGCACGCTGAACCTGGATATCGGTAATAACGCCGATTTGCACGGCACTTTTGCAGCAGCGGCCAGCCAAGACGCGCCGGGCGCTGTGGCTGTCGCCAGCACCGGTGGCCTGATCCACGTCAGCGCCGGCGCCGGTCTGACGCTGGACAACGCCACGCTGGACGACGCGGGCGGGCAAGGGGGGCAGATTCTGCTGCAAGCCGGTGCGGCGCCGGCCACATCCCCGCTGGCGGAGGGACAGCTGCGCTTGCAGGGAAACACCCAAATCAATGTGCGTGGCCGCAGTGGTGTGGGCGGTAGCGTCACGGCGCTGGGCCAGGCGATTGCACTGAATGACAACACCGTGATCGACGCCAGCGGTGCCACGGGGGGCGGCAGTGTACTGGTAGGCGGCGACTGGCAAGGCAGCGGTACTTTGCCGCAAGCGATAACGCTGACCATGGGCAGCAGCGTCAGCATCAACGCCAGTGCCACAGCTGCCGGCGATGGCGGCAAAGTGGTGCTGTGGAGCGACGTGCATAACGCCCAGGGCAATACCACGGTGCAGGGCGACATATCGGCCACTGCGGGGCTGACCGGCGGCAATGGCGGCCAGGTGGAAACCTCCGGGCACGTGTTGGCAGTGACCGGTCTGCGCGTCTCCACCGCAGCGCCGCAGGGCCACACCGGTGAATGGCTGCTCGATCCCTACAGCATCACCATTGCGGACAGCGCTGCCAGTGGCACCGCCTATGCGGACAGTTTTACTTCGGGCGCCACCAGCACTATTTTGGCGAGCAGCATTGTGGCCGGCCTGGCGAATAACGACGTGCTTATTCAGACCGGTGGCACGACGGGCGACGGCATGGGTGCTGGCAACATTGATGTGAATGCGGTACTTGCCTGGAGCGCCAACAAGCTCACGCTGAGCGCCCATAACAACATCAACATCAATGCCACGCTGAATGGCAGTGGCAGCGCCAGTCTGGCGCTGGACTACGGCATGGGTGCGGTGGCGGCTGGCAATTCCAGCGACTACTACCTACATGCTGCGGTGAACTTGCCTGCCGGCAACAATTTCAGCACCTTGCAGGGCTCCGACGGTAGTGTCAAAAATTATGTGGTGATCACCAGCCTGGGTGCGGCCGGCAGCACCACTGCCGCGGATTTGCAGGGCATGCTGGGCGACTTGACGCTGAATTACGCGCTGGGCAGCAATATTGATGCGACGGCAACCGCGTCCTGGAACGGCGGCGCCGGGTTTGATCCCATTGGTGGTTTGGCGCCTTATTTTTCCGGTAGCCTGGCCGGCTTGGGGCACACGGTCAGTAACTTGACGATTAACCGGACCAGCGGTAGCGAGCTGGTCGGACTGATTGGCGCGACTCAATCCAATTCTGTGGTTCGCGATTTAGGTGTTGTCGGTGGCAGTATGAACGGCAATTTCTGGGTTGGCGGACTTGTTGGCTATAACGCGGGATTGATCAGCAACAGCTATTCGAGTGCCAGTACCAGTGCCGCCGGCGCTGTCGCGGGCGGCCTGGTGGGGTTTAACGACCTTACTGGAACCATCAGCAATAGCTACGCCTCTGGTGCCGTGGGTGGTACCAGCGGTGTCGGCGGACTGGTGGGGCACAGTGGCGGGGCCGTGAGTAATAGTTACGCTACTGGCAACGTGACGGGGACCTCCGATTATGTTGGTGGCTTGATTGGCTACAACCAGGGCAGTGTGGCGCAGAGCTACGCGAGCGGAGTGGTCAGCAGCCCGGGTTCCGGAGTCGGTGCATTGATTGGCTGGAACTATGGCGGAGCGGTTTCCAATGGCTACTGGAGTACCACGGGCAATGACAACCTGAGTGGAATTGGTATGGGGTCCACCGGGGGCACCACGGGTCTGTCGCTGACAGATATGCAAACCGCCAGCAATTTTTCTGGGTTCAACTTCACCAGCGTGGCTGGCGCCGGTGGCAACAACTGGGTCATCGTCAATGCCGATGGCTCGTTGAATTCGAGTGGTGTAAGTGGCGGTGGAACGCGACCGATGCTGGCCTCCGAGTATTCGACCACCATCAGC
>CAIUDG010000104.1 GCA_903897925.1 uncultured beta proteobacterium
CGTTGCCCTGACCACGGCGCAGACCCAGGCGCTGAAGACCGCGCAAGTGGCGGCGTTGACGTCTGACCAAACCGTGGCGCTGACGACGGTGGATGTGGCTGCGTTGACGACATCGCAACTGGTGGCGCTGACCACTGCCGATGTGGCGGTGCTGACCACTGCGCAACTGGTGGCGCTGACGACCGCGGATGTGGCAGCCTTGACGACGGCGCAATTGGTGGCGGTCACGACCGCCGATGTGGCAGCCTTGAAGACCTCGCAATTGGTGGCAATCACCACGGCTGATATTGCTGCGCTGACGACCGATCAGCTGGTGGCGATCACCACGGCCGACGTGGCGGCGCTGACAACCACGCAAGTGGTGGCGATTACCACGGCGGATGTGGCTGCGCTGACGACCGACCAGATTGTGGCCCTGACCACGGCACAGACGCAGGCGCTGAAGACCGCGCAAGTGGTGGCCCTGACCTCGGACCAGGTGGTGGCGATCAAGACCGCCGATGTGGCGGCCCTGACGACGGCGCAGATGCGCGCCCTGACGACGGCCAACGTAGCGGCCCTGACGACATCGCAACTGGTGGCGGTCACGACTGCCGATATTGCTGCGCTGACGACGGACCAGCTGGTGGCGCTGTCGACGGCGGATGTGGCGGCGTTGAAGACCTCGCAACTGGTGGCGATCACCACGGCTGATATTGCTGCGCTGACGACCGATCAACTGGTGGCGATTACCACCGCTGACGTGGCGGCGCTGACAACTTCGCAAGTGGCGGCGATCACCACGGCCGATGTGGCGGCCTTGACGACAGACCAAATTGTGGCCCTGACCACGGCACAGACCCAGGCGCTGAAGACCGCGCAAGTGGTGGCCCTGACCTCGGACCAGGTGGTAGCGATCAAGACCGCCGATGTGGCGGCCCTTATGACAGCGCAGGTGCGCGCCCTGACGACCGCCAATGTGGCGGCCCTGACGACCTCGCAACTGGTGGCGCTCACAACGGCGAATATTGCTGCGTTGGCAACGGATCAACTGATGGCGCTGTCGACGGCGGATGTGGCGGCCTTGAAGACCGCGCAAGTGGTAGCGATCACGACCGCGGATGTGGCTGCGCTGACGACCGATCAGCTGGTGGCGATCACCACTGCGGGTGTGGCTGCGCTGACGACGGCACAGCTGCATGCCATGACGACGGCCGATGTGGCTGCGCTGACGACGGCCCAATTGGTTGCGCTGTCCTCCGCCGACGTGGCGGTATTGACGACCGACCAGTTGGTGGCACTCTCGACGGCGGATATTGCGGCCTTGAAGACGGCCCAAGTGGTGGCGCTGACAACCACGGATGTGGCAGCATTGACCAGCGATCAGCTGGTAGCGATTACCACTGCAGGAATCGCTGCCTTGACCACTGCGCAGGTCATGGCGGTGACCACTGCCGATGTGGCCGCACTGACGACGGATCAGACCGTTGCGCTGACCACTGCCCAGGCGCAGGCGTTGAAGACTTCGCAAGTGGTGGCACTTACAACGTCGCAAGTGGCAGTCATCACGACCGCTGACGTGGCTGCGCTGACGACTGCGCAGGTACGCGCCATGACGACGGCCAACGTGGCAACGTTGACCACCGCACAAGTGCAGGCGTTGACCACTGCCGATGTCGCTGCGCTGACAACGGATCAACTGGTGGCGCTGACGACGGACGATGTTGCGGCCTTGAAGACGGCGCAGCTGGTGGCGCTGACGACCGCAAATGTGGCAGCGTTGACGACCGATCAACTGGTGGCGATCACCACGGCAGATGTGGCGGCCATGACGACGTCTCAGATGCATGCCATGACAACGGCGGATGTGGCGGCGCTGACAAGCTCTCAATTGGTGGCTATCACAACGGCGGATGTGGCGGCAATTACTACCGCGCAACTGCAGGCTTTGTCGACCAGCGATGTGGCGGCGCTGAAGACCTCGCAGACGGTGGCACTGATGACGGCCGATGTGGCGGCTTTGACCAGCGATCAGCTGGTTGCGATCACGACGGCGGACGTGGCTGCATTGACGAGCTCGCAGGTCGTTGCGTTGACCACCGCCAATGTGGCTGCACTGACGACGGATCAGGTCATTGCGCTGACGACCGGGCAACTCGGGGCGCTGACTTCCTCGCAAATCAAGGTGATGACCACCAGTGACGTTGCGGCAATTACGACAACGCAGATATCGGCCCTGAGCACGCAGGACGTGGTGGCACTGACGACAGATCAGATCCAGGCCATCACTACCAGCGATATCGCGGCCATGAGTACGACGCAGATTGCGGCGATTACGACGGCTGATTTGGTTGCACTGACCACGTCCCAGGTCGCCGCCATTACAACCAGCCAGGCATTTGCCCTGACTACGATCCAGGTCATGGCATTGACGACCGATCAAATCGGCGCCTTTACCACGACAGCGACCCAGGCCCTGCATATCGGTAGCCCGATCGTGCTGGATTTGAGTGGCAATGGTATCCAGACCCAGAGCATCCAGGCCGGTGTCACCTTCGACTTGTTCAACACCGGTAACAAGGTCAACACCGGCTGGATTACCGGCGGCGAAGGCTTCCTGGTGCTGGACCGTAACAACGATGGCCAAATCAACAACGGCTCGGAGTTGTTCGGTACGGCAACCGCCTTGAACAGCGGTGGTACGGCTTCCAACGGTTACCAGGCGCTGGCCCAGTACGACACCAACCATGATGGCGTCATCGACAAGAACGATGCGGTATGGGGTGAGCTGAAGGTGTGGGTGGATTCCAATTCGGATGGCGTGGTCGAGGCCGGTGAGCTCAAGACACTGGATCAGCTGGGTATTGCCAGCATCAGTGTCCAGGATGTCGCCGATCCGACCAAGAACAACGGCAACCTGATTGGCCTGACCTCGACCTACCAGACCACCGACGGCGCCACGCATGCCACGGCGGACGTGTGGTTCGTTGCCAATGGCACGGTGGCAGGTGCGAATGCGAGCGCTGGTTCCACGACCGCCGCCACTACCACGTCGACCGCTAGCGGTAGCGTGGACAGTGCGATTGCCGCGCTGGCGACACCGGCGGCCAGCCCTGCTGCGACGGCGGTGGCCGCGACCGTGGTGCCGGCGACGGATACCACTGTGGCTAGCGCCGCAGCGGCACCGGTCACCATGCGTACCACGGTGAGTAGCATGGCGCAGGTGATCTCCGCCTACACCGGCGCGGATGCCAGCGCCGCGGCGACCACAGCGGTACCTGGCGTGACGGCGGCTGGCACTGGGCCTGCGTCGCCGGCGACCCTGGCGGTCAGCAGTATGGTCAGCGCCATGCAGCAGTTCGATGCCAACGGCAACCCGGTGGGAACACCGACCCTGGCAGCGGCTACGCCAACGTTGAACCTGTCGGCAGGTCAACCAGCGGCGGCCACGCTGGCGGTGGCTCCAGCGCTGAAGTTGCCTGGTGCGTAAGACAGCATAAGCCGCTCTGCGCGCCACCTCTGACAGGGTGGCGCGCAGGGTCCGGTGCTGGTGGAAATGGGCGTCTTTGGGCGCCCATTTCCACGTCTAGCCGGGTAGTCGTTATGGTTCAATGAGGCTCCTTCAGGTGATACCTCCATGGAACAACGATTTCCGCACACCACAATTCAATGCATCGCAGCAATTGCCCAGCACCACCGGCTGCCGGTGAACCCTGAGCGTTTGATTGAAGACTATGCATTGGGTGCGGAGGAGCCGCCTTCCGGGACGGTACTTAGGATTGCTTCCGATATCGGCTTGAAGGCTAAACGGGACAAAATGTCCTGGGCTGGATTGCTGGCCCAAGGCGGAGTATTTCCCCTGATTGCGCGCATGAAAGATGGCAATTGCGTGATCGTGATGGGCGCGCCGGACAAGGCTGGCGGAAAAATTGCGGTGCTCAACCCGTTGGCTGACAAGGCCACCGAACCGCTGCTGATTGGTGAGGAAACTTTCTGTACCCTGTGGGATGGCGAAGTGTTCCTGATGAAGCGGCTGTACAGCCAGTCGCAGGAGGCCCAGCCCTTTGGATTCCGCTGGTTTATTCCCGACATCATGAAGCAGAAGTCGGCGTTGCGTGACATCGCGCTGGCTGCGATTGCGATGCACCTTCTGGCCCTTGCTCCGCCGATTTTTTTCCAGCTGGTGATCGACAAGGTGATGGTGCATCAGAGCATGGCGACGCTCACCGTGCTGGGCGTCGGGGTGATTGTTGCGCTGGCATTTGACACAACGTTCTCTTACATGCGCCAGATCCTCACCATGGCGGCGACCAACAAGATTGACATGCGCTTGACGCGCAAAACCTTTGCCCATCTGCTGTCGCTGCCGATTGACTATTTTGAGACGACTACCGCCGGGGTCATTACCCGGCATATGCAGCAGGTGGAAAAGATTCGCGGCTTTTTGACCGGACGAATTTTCTTCACCTTTCTGGATATCACCTCGCTGGTGATCTTCTTGCCGATTTTGTTTTCGTACTCGATCAAGCTGGCCATGGTGACCTTGGCATTCACATTGATGATTGCGGCACTGGTGGCAGGTCTGGTGCCGGCCTTTCAGCGCCGCCTTAAAGACTTGTACCAGGCGGAAGGTGAGCGCCAATCCATGATGGTGGAAACCATTCATGGCATGCGCACCATCAAGGCGCTGGCCATTGAACCTACCCAGCGGCGCTTGTGGGATCAGCGATCGGCCATGTCGATCAATATGCACTTCAGGGTTGGCACACTGGCAATTTCCGGCAATGCGGTGACTGAATTTCTGGGCAAATTGCTGCCGGTCGTCATCATCATCTTGGGTACCCAGGAAGTCTTCGACAAAACCTTGTCGGTGGGTGCGTTGATAGGATTTCAGATGCTGTCCGGGCGTGTCACATCGCCCCTGATTTCCATGGTCGGTCTGGTGAACGAATACCAGGAAACCGTGCTGTCGGTGAAGATGCTCGGCGAAGTGATGAACCGTCCCGCCGAAGGCGCGGCTTCTGCTGGCGGCTTGCGACCGGAATTCGTGGGCGAGATTTCCTTCGACGAGGTGACATTCCGCTACCCCGGCTCCAGTGTGGCTGCGCTGGACCGTACCAGCTTCACCATCTCGGCGGGCAAAGTCGTCGGCGTAGTGGGGCGTAGCGGTTCCGGTAAGACGACATTGACGAAATTGATTCAGGGTTTGTATCCGGTGCAGGAAGGCATTGTGCGGTTTGACCGGACCGACGCTCGGGAAATCGAATTGGCCCATTTGCGCCGCAATATCGGTGTGGTGCTGCAAGAGAACTTTCTGTTCCGTGGCACGGTTCGCGACAACATCGCCATGGCGCGGCCTGAGTCCACCTTTGAAGAAATAGTCGCCGCCGCGGATGCCGCTGGCGCGTCCGAATTTATCGAACGCATGCCGCAGGGCTATAACACCATGCTGGAGGAAGGTGCAACCAATCTATCGGGCGGTCAGAAACAGCGCTTGTCCATTGCGCGGTCATTGCTGTCGAGTCCGCGGATACTCATACTTGACGAGGCCGCCAGTGCACTGGACCCCGAGAGCGAGGCCATTTTCATCCGCAATTTGTCGCGCATTGCCGTGGGTCGCACTGTCATCATGATTTCCCACCGCTTGTCGACATTGGTGAATGCGCACGCGATTCTGGTGATGCACCAAGGCCGGTTGGTGGATTCCGGTACCCACAGCGAGTTGCTGACGCGCAGTGAGACGTATCAGCAGTTGTGGAATCAACAGACGAGTCACCTATGAAGTGGTCGATATTCAAGCGCCAGGCCAAGCCCAAGAGCGGCGCGCGCAATGCCCGAACGGCGATTGAGTATTTGCCGGATGCCGACGAAATCGAACGCAGTCCGGTGCCGCGCTACGCGCAGTGGACCTTGCAGATTCTGGTGTTTGCGCTGGTTACTTTCGTTGTCTGGGCTTGCGTGTCTGAGTTGGACGAAGTGGTAACGGTGCAGGGGCGATTGACCAGCCCCTTGCCAAACGTGGTGGTGCAGCCACTGGAAACCGCAGTGGTACAAAGTGTCGATGTTCGCATTGGGCAAGTGGTCAAGAAAGGCGACAAACTGGCCACGCTGGATGCCACTTTTGCCGAGGCCGATGAGTCGCAACTGAAGGTGCGGCTAAGCAGTTTGAACACCCAGATCAATGGCCTTGATGCCGAGTTGTCGGGCGCGCCGGTTGCGGATGCGCCGCCGAATTCGCCGGACCAGCAATTGCAGTCGGACTTGCTCGCCGAGCGCCGTGCCAGCTACCGTGCGCAACAACTGCGCCTGTCGGAAAACATGGCCAAAATCAAGACCGCACTGAATGCCAACCTGCGCGACCAGCAATTGGTGCTGGCACGCCAGAAGTCGGTGAAAGAGCTGGAGACGATGCAGGAAAAGATGGTGGCGCAGAAGTACTCGGCGCCGGTGCAGCTGATGGAAGCGCAGCAGCGCAGCAAGGAAGTCGAGCGCGAACTGGTGCAGGTCAGCAACCACGAACAGGAGTTGCGTCGGGATCTCGCCGCCGCCGAGGCCGAGAAACTGGGCTTCGAAAAAAATTGGCGCCAAAAGGCGTTTGAGGAGCTGTTGTCGATTACCCGGGAGCGCGATTCGATTACGCAGCAATTGCAGAAGGCAGACCGGCGCAATCAGCTGGTCACCCTGACTGCACCCTTGGATTCCGTGGTGCTGGACATCGCCAAGCTGTCTCCGGGCTCGATTGCACAGGCGGCGCAGACATTTTTCACCCTGGTGCCCCTGAATACCAAGCTGGAAGCCGAGGTGCAGCTCAATTCCACCGACGTGGGTTATATCAAGGTGGGTGCGCCGGCGCACCTGAAACTGGACGCGTTTCCATTTCAACGCCACGGCATGCTGGAGGGCAAGGTCAGCCGGATCAGCGGCGATGCATTCACCCGGGACAACAACGCCAAAGGGGCTTTTGATGCGTTTTATCTGGGCCGCATCACCATAGAAAAGGACGAGTTGCGCAACATGATTGACGCCTCCAAGCTGTTGCCGGGAATGACCTTGACGGCGGAGCTTGTGGTGGGCCGGCGCAGCATTATTTCCTATCTTGCCTGGCCATTGACAAAGGGTCTGGACGAGGCCGTCAGAGAACCTTGATCCGCGGCTGGGGCCGTCCGGGATATTCCGCGCACATAATCCGACAACATTCCAAATTCCGTCGCAACCAGGGCGTACAGAGCATGACTACCTTATCTGTCATTATTGCCACGCATCATCGCAGTGCATTGCTGCAGCGGGCGATAGCGTCACTCCTGAGTCAAACCAGGCCGATTCACCAAATCATTGTGGTATCGGATGTCAGGGATGCGCAGACCTACGAGCTTGCAACCCGTTTGCTGAGGCCGTGTGACCTATTTCTGGAGCGCGGTGGACAGCCGGGTCCTTCAGAGAGCCGCAATGTCGGCCTGCAGATGTCTACCGCCGAGTACTTTGTATTTCTCGACGATGACGATACATTTTTGCCGGATTTTGCAGAGGCCGCGATGCGCAACATCGAAGCCGCAGCGCACCGCAATCGCGTCTTTTATACCGATTTCGAGATTGTCAGGGATGCGCCGGATGACCCGAGCGTAATCGTTGGTGAAATCGAGCGCTCGGATATCGGCGCCAATGATGTTCGACTGCTTTACGTCAAGAACTATCTGCCGAACAACTGCGTCATTTATCCTAAACAGCTGGCCGGGATAATTTCCTTTGACCATCGCATGGCTTACGAGGATTGGGATTTTCTCCTGAGCGCCGCCGATCGTCTGCCCTTGCAGCATTTACCGATGGCCGGTCCCCGTATTCATAAAATTGATTCCGACGGCCGTGTGCAGCGCGGGGCCGGCAACAATGACAAATTGCTGCAGTGCTATCTGGATATTTATAACAAACATCGTCCACGCGAAATCGAGGTGGCGACTTGGCGCAGCAATTTTTTCAAAAATATCGGCATTGATTTGTCGGCGCTGATGGATATTCATGCGCTCCAGGGGAGCGAAACGGCTGCGCCGCAAGCTGCCTCAATGCGAACACTTCCGGTACGGGCGGGACGCGACCGGCTGGATGCCTTTGATGCCTTTCAATCCGGTATCGTGTTTACGTTCTGGTTCGGTCCCTACGTCATGTCGCCGTCCCGCTCCGCAGCGGTGCAGTCCATTTTTCGCGATACCGGGCGCCCGGTGATGTTTGTGACCGATGCCAACGTACGTGAGTTCGAACACCCGGAGCATTTGTTTCACGAAGCCTTTCAATACCTGAGTGAAGTGCATAAGGCGGATTATTTGCGCTGCTATTTGATGCACCACTACGGCGGTGGTTACACCGATGTGAAACCGGTGCTGCGCCCGTGGACTTCCTATTTCCGCACTCTGGACGACAGCCCTGCGCTGGCACTGGGCTATCCGGAGGTAAGTGCCACCGCGGTGGCGCAATTGCCGGGTGAACTGGGGGCGCAGCTGCGTTTGCATTACGCCGAGCTGATTGGTTACTGCAGCATGATTTTCAAGCGGCGAACCGCGCTGACCAGCCAATGGATGGATGGCACGCATGCCAAGTTGGACCAAATTCTGGCGGATTTGCGTGCGCACCCGGCCCAGCATCCCATGGATCAACGGGGTGTTCGCCTGCCCTCGGGAGCGATTTCGGAATATCCCTTGCAGTGGACCGAATTGGGAGGAAACATCTTTCATCCGGCTATTTTGCAGTTCCGTCAACAGGTGCTGAAAGTGCCTGAAATCACACCGCAGTTGCATGACTACCGATAGCCTTCGCCAGAGTCGGTTCATTCCAGTGTTATAGAAATTACCAAGCCGCGAGTTGACCATGATTGTTGTAAACCTGACCGGAAACCTATATCAGCAATTGGAAAAAATTGCGCTTGGCCTGGCCTGCATGGAAATTACGCAGCGCGCGCTCCGATTTTCCCGATCGGACAATCTGGAGTTGCTGCAGTTACTGGAGCAACAAGGCTGGATTGCCTCTGAGCAGGAAATTGCCGACGCGCAAATGGTGGGCATGCTGGACGGCTCAGGCCCAGCGTATCGCGCTGAATTCTGGCAGGAAATTCAAGCTACGCAGGTGCTTGCAGGCGAGGGCTATGACGTGCGTTATCTTGCGCCCGGTCTGCCCAGGCTGGCGTCGCTCCTGTCTGCACTGGACGGGGTGCCACTGCAAACGCCGGCGGCGGATACAGATATGGCCGCGGAGTGCATAGCCGTGGATGTCCGGCATATCTCTGAACTACCAGGCCCCCGTTATTTTGTGGATGCCTTGCTGGAGTGTCAGCACCGCTATCCAAAATGCAGTATCAGATTGCTTGGGCCGGCCGAGCGTTTTCAGCACACCCTTGGCCATCAGAACTTCGCGGTAGATGCATTTGAAATAGCGAGCTTTCCCAGTGAATTGCAGGCGTTGGTGTATTTCGCGCGCTGCACCGGGCATGTTGTTTCCGATCTGGGGTTCAGCTATTGGGCCGCCTTGATTGGCGCCGAGCGTGGCGGCTTGGCGATTGCGCCCATGCAATTGCAGCCGCTTCGATCCGGTGATCGGCAACCAGTTTGGCCCGCGCACTGGAGAGTGATGCCTCCGCAAATTGCCGCACCAGCCACCAGGCTCCTGGATGCAGCGCCGCTGGGATCGGAGTTTGTGAAACGACCGATTCGGATCGGTGTCACCGGATGTTATGAGCACATCATTTCCAACAACTACTTGTTTACCAACATGCAAGTGGCGAATGGACACAACTCGCTCAAGCCCTGGTGTGATTTGTATGCGTACGGACAAGACCATGGCTTGGAATTCGTGACCCTGGACCAAGTGGAAGACTTGGGGCGCGATTTGGATGCGGTAATCGTCATGGACCGTCAGAAGCCCGGGAATCAGCTAGCCGAAGCCGCCATGATGACCGATCTGCTCAAAATTCTCGTGATTTATGAGTGCCCGCTGATCAAACCGGACAACTGGGAACGTGCCTACCACGACCGGTTCGATTATGTGTTCACTTGGAACGACGACTTGGTGGATGGTCGCCGTTACATCAAAAACAATTTTGTCTCGGATTGTTTGAGTCCGTTTGATTTTGACCTGCTGAAGTCGGCGTTCGCACAGCGCAAGTTGCTCACGATGATCAATAGCTATGTGATGCCGAATGAGCCGGAACGCTTTCCGACCCAGCTGTATACCCATCGAATTCGAACCATTCGCTGGTATGAGTCGAATCAGGCCGATGATTTCGATCTGTTTGGTATGGGTTGGAATGCAGCGCAATTTCCAAGCTACCGGGGGACTGCGCGCGACAAACTGGCAGTGCTGTCCCACTACCGGTTTGCGATTTGCTATGAAAACGCCCAGAGCTATCCCGGATACATCAGTGAGAAGCTGCAGGACTGCCTGCTTGCCGGGGTGGTCCCCGTATATGGGGGCGCGCCCAATGTGGCGGCCTGGATTCCGAGCAACTGCTATATCGATATCAGTGCGTTTGTGAATTATGCTGATTTGCACAAGTTCCTGAGCGGAATGAGCGAGCAGGAGCATGGCCAGTATCTGGACAACATCCGAACGTTTTTGCAAACAGAAAAGTCCTATCCGTTCTCGACGCAGTGTTTTATTCATACGCTGACCGGATATCTTGTCTGGGGTGTGCAGGCACGGCGCGAGGCAAAATCAGATTCGCTGAGTACGGATTATTTTAGAAGCCATTGGTTGCGTCAGGATAAAGCCAGCTTGCAATTGAGCGTGGTGGCCCAAGAGGCCATTGCCAAGAGTCCGGCCGTGGAACCGGAACTGACGCCAAGAAATGTTGCACGCAACTTGGTACGTGAAGACTTGATTATTGCGACGGGCTACGGACCAGAGTTGCCGGTATTTTTGCGCGTGCGCGGAATATGGCAGTTCTACGCATCGCATTTTCCGAACATAAAAATAATATTCATGCGCAGCACCAACCAGCTCAAGCGCGGGGAGATTGTGTCCGAAGGCGAAGATCTGTTGATAGGACTGGGCGACGACGCGGAACGACGCCAAGCCGCCGAGCATGCCAAGGCATCGGGTTACGCCCACCAGGGAGTCTGGTCCGCGATTGAAAACGAGAACACAATTTTCAGGCAGGTGTGTTTGTACGATTACCTGCTGCGCCGCGAGAAAAAGCCGTTCAGGTTGTATGCGCCAACAATTACCTCCATTGTCGACATCAGGGCCTTGGCAACATTAATGGATTACCTGCCGACTGAAAATCTGTTTGCCGGCATGCCTGGAGTGTTGCGCCATGCACCTTATGCGGGCGTCGGTATGGTGCATGGAGGTAATACCCTGGTCTCCAGCGATGTGATGGAGCGCATGCGGGACAGGTATGTGGCGGGACATGAATATACCCAACAGCCAAATGACCATTGGCAGGGATTGATTCTTCAGGATGTGCCGCGCATTGCGTTGCCTCTTTTCAGCTTTAATGCTGCACGCGACGAGGAGGCCCCTTACGATGACATTGGACAGTTGGTGAAGGCGCTTATGAACGACGGTCACTACCACTTTCGCGTCAAGACTGCGAGCACCAACCCGCATAAGGGCCGCAGAGAGGACGTCGATCCCTGGATCATGCTCAAAACCGCGGAAACTATTTTGCGCAATCCGTGTCGGCCGGAACGGGTGGTCGATTTGTTTCAACGCTTTGGAAAGTGCTGCGACAACACAATCAAACAGCCGCGGGATTTTCCGATTGATGATTCGGAAACCCATCACTTCTATCGCTTGGAGGCTGGGCGGTAGAAATCGCCGAAGCGAAAAGCGACCCCGGCGAGGCCAGTTTTTGCCGCCCAGGCTCCTGGCGCTATTCCCGAACTACTTTGCTACAAGGGGCTGTTGCGGATAGGTCGCGCGCCGTCGCACCTTGCCGTTGAGGCATGTGGACGGCTTATGGATTCTTCCCGGTGTTAACGCCGACCGTCGCTGGAAATTCTATTTAGTTAGGCACAGGGGCTTTGCGCAGGATGGAAAGCAGATGCGGGCCTACCCATTGCTGGCTCTCAATGGCGAACGCTCCGTTGAATCCGTACATGCTGGCGGCGCGGGTTTTGTCATCGAAATAGATTGGGAAAGTCTCGTCGGTAATGATGTTGACGTGTGTGGGGTCTCGGAACGCCGGTGCGTGTGGGAACGCCGGGGTAAAGGACAGGAATTTTCCGTTCGGTTTCAAAACCCGCCATATTTCATTCATGAGTTCGACAAACGGGTTTCTGCGGCTTGGGTTGTAGATGATTCTTGGAACGTGTTCCAGAAAGTCATGCGCCGTGACAAAATCAAAAAAATTGTCAGCAAAGGGAATCGGTTCAATTACCAGGTCGGCGCGGTAGATCTTCTTGTCCAAGTCGTCACGCACATCGATGCCGTAAACTTCTTCTGCGTTGAAAAAGTTGCGTGGGTTGATGCCGCAGCCAATATCTAAAGTGGTGGTTGTCATGGTTTTAAATGGTGCTGAAATGGATGTGGGGTGAAACCAAAATATTAACTGTTGATGGATTTTGCAACGATGCCTCTGGTGCTATCCAGGAGCGCGGCGGACAAGCCGTTGCGACTCAGGAATTCAAGGTTTTTCCGGGTCAATCGCAGTATTTCGTCCGGGTGGCTTATGAGGTCGAGACAAACCCGCTCCATGTCGGCGTAGTCGCAAAATATGATTCCACTCTGGCTCCAGTCGATTGATTCCGGCATCACCGAGGTTTCGGAAATAATGGGAATGCCCATGGCGATCGGGCGCAAACATCTGGCGACCTCAAAGATACCGCTGTCCAGTGCATGAATGTTCATGCATATTTTGCTGCCGGCGATCGCGCTGGACAGTGCGCTGCCAAAGGCGCCATTAACCCGGTTGACCCTGATGCCGTTCCGCTGCAGGGATTGAAGTAACTCGTCTCTGCGACTGCAACTCGCTCCCCAAAATGACAGGTCGTGCACAAGTGGCGTAGTCTGTGCGTTTGGTGAATAGTCGGAAGCGAATTTTCGGGCGGGTATGACGGGAAACTCGAACGCATCAATATCCGAGTTGTACAAACGCATTGCATTGATATTGTTCTGGTTGTAATCCCAGACCTTGTATTCCGCCAGGAAGGAAATGTATTCCGGCGTTACGAAGCTGTTGCCATACTTGATCTGCTCCATGTTGAAAACCACCGTAAACTCCGGCTTGGCAACGCTGCGTATTTCCGCCAGTGGAGGGCTCAGGTGGGAATTGGCGCCAAATATTATATTTAAGACCGATGGGTCGATTTGGTTGCAGCTAATGCTGGTTTTGAAGCCAGCCGCAATCAGTAGTTCGTTGATGGATTCAATCGTGTCTTCAAAAAAACTGGGCGTAAGCGTGTAGAACGGCTTTAAGGAAACCAGGTTGATGTGCTCGGTATTCATACGCTCATCTTTTCTTCTGCTTTGGTGCCGGTGGCTTCAGGTTGGTGCTGCGACTTGTGTTTGAAAAATTCATGGCGGTTTGGCGATACCTCGAAGGCCGTTGACGGTTGCGAACGCTTGCTAACACTTGCTATGGCACCTGGTCAGCGAGCCAATTCCACTAAGCTGAAAAACTATAAATAATGCCGTGCCAAACGAAGCCCGGAATTGAGCGTGAAAATGGAAGCTGTTCCAGCGCTATATTGCGCATTGCTAAAGTGTCAGTGCGCCGGCATTGCCGGTGCCTGTTCAAATAGCCAGGCCATCGCACTCTGGCGTGCCACGCCGTCCACGCGAACGCCAATTTCTGTCAGCAGCCATTGATAATAAAAATAATATATTTTCACCAGATCGGCATCAAAACTGACGGCTGCCGGAAGTCGTTTTGAAGTATCCAGGGAAATAAAATCCGGGGTCAGCACACAATAGTTCTTCCCGGTCTCTGACAGCAGGCCTTTTACCATGCCGCGCATATGCGAGAAATTCGCACTCAACCCCAGTCGTTTGGTCAGATCTCTGGTGACATAGCGGGACTCATGCGAATCAAAGATCGATGTTCTGAAAATGTTTTCAGAAATCAGGGTGTGTGCAATCAGATAGTGCGGCTGGGTAGTGACGGCGACTTTTGCAAACCAGAAATACGATGGAAACTGTTTGTTGCGAAGTTGCTCATGGAGCGGATAATTTCCATCGGATAGCACCAGCAGGCCCAAATCATTCCGGTGTTCCGTGAGGAAGAAAATGATTTGCGCCAGGGCGCCGGCCACTACATGGTCATCATCACCCAAAACCCAGGTAAAAGTGGCATCAGGATTGGCGGTGCAGCACTGGTATATATTTTCATCGGCACCGATATTGGTCGCATTTTTCGCATATTTGATTTGAAGATTGCTGCGGCGTGACACTTCTGCGCAGAGCCGTTGCTTGGCGGGATGGGCGCTGGAATCATTTTCAAATACGGCAATCTCGATTTGCGCACGATAACCCGCCGCCAGACTGTTCAATTCATTTTCCAACTCAATGATGATTTGTGAAAAAGAGTCCAGGCGTTCGTAGGTGGGGATATTGATGGAAAGCAGTGTCATTTGAATATGGCTCGCACGTGATTTGGAGTGGTTTTTAAGGAGTGCCAGCGCCCATCAAACCCTGCATCGATTTATTCCTGCTCCCATTGCGTTGGTAACCCACCCAATTTGTTGAGCGTGGCTTGCGAACCAACCATGCCGCACACCTCTGCCGACAATGCGTGCACCTTGATTTTTGTAGAGACACCTTCGCCGGTGTTGCCGGCCTCTAGCATCCAGGAGCCGAACCCGGCGTCGGTCAGATGGTCTTCCAGCGTTTGTACCAGGTCAAAATTCCGCAAATGCGCAGCCTGTTCCTGTTTACAGTCCAGGCCCCATAAGGGCATGGAATGCACTGCGTGGTCCTGGAATTGCGTGGCTTGCTGCCAATTCAAGGCAGTCGCCAATGCCGCGCCGGTGCTTAGCAGGGTTTTGCGCTTAGCGTCGTCGCCGTCGGCATGGGATGCCTGCTGGGCAGCCACTTCCAGCCATCGCCCCGGCGCCACTTGCGGCACCTCGGGGTGAAAGCACGGCTCCCCGGCCTTTCCTAACCGAAGGTAGGACGGTTGTGGATGCTCCACCAGGTAGCGCATGCAAGCGCGAACTTCCATCGGGTCGCCAGGGGCTGCTATCAGCAGGTGGGGAAAGCTGCGCATCAGGGCATAGTCTTGCACCGCATGGTGGGAATAGCCCAGTGCGCCGTAAGCCAAGCCGCCGCCCACGGACACCACGGTCACGGGCAGCTTGTGATAGGCCACGTCGTTGCGTATTTGTTCCGCGCAACGAAATGTTGGAAAGTTGGCAATCGAATAGGTAAAGACGTGGTAGCCCTCGGAGGCCATGCCGGCGGCGAGTCCGGTCATGTTTTGTTCGGCGACGCCCGCATTGATAAACCGGTCGGGATACAAATCGGCGAATGGTTCGACGACGGAATAGCCCAGGTCGCCCACGATCAATGCGATTTGCGGATTGTGCTGTGCCAGTTGCACCAGCTCCTGGATAAATGCGTTACGCATGTTGTACCTCCCCCAGTTCGCGCAGTGCTATTTCCATCTGCGCGGTGTCGGGCGTGCGATAGTGCCACTCAACCTTGTTTTCCATATAGCTCACACCTCGTCCTTTGGTGGTGTTTGCCACCAGCACACTGGGTTTGCCGCGTGTTGATCGGGCCTGCTCTATCGCCAGGGCCAGGGCCGCGTGGTCATGCCCATCCACCTCTTGTACGTGCCAGCCAAAGGCGTCTAGTTTGGCGCCGAGTGGCTCAATGCCAAGGGTCTGGGCTACGGTGGTCAGACTTTGCAGCTTGTTGTAGTCAATGATGGCTACCAGGTTGTCCAATTGGTGGTGTGCCGCAAAGAGGAATGCTTCCCAATTGCTGCCCTCAGCCAATTCGCCGTCGCTGAGTACTACATAAGTATTCCAGGGCTGGCCTGACCGGCGCGCGGCAATCGCCTTGCCAACACCGAAAGGCAAGCCGTGTCCCAGGGAGCCGGTGGAAAATTCCACGCCGGCCACTTTGTGACTGATGTGGTTCATCAGGTCAGCCAGGTCCATTCCGTACCGATCGAGGTCTTGCACCGGGAAAAAACCGCATTCGGCCAGCGCTGCATAGACCGCCACACAGGCATGTCCCTTGCTCAGAATGAATCGGTCGCGGTTCGGGTCACGCGGCGCCTTGGGGTCGATGCGCATCGCATGTCCGTAGAGGACGGCCACAATGTCGCAGATGGATAGCGCGCTGGCGATATGTGAGGCACGGGCCCGATGCACCATACGCAGCGCATGGATGCGCATCTTTCGCGCCATTTCAATGGTCTTGATTTCAGACGGGAGGTGATGGGTCATAACGTTGATAGCGGTTGTTGGCGGTTCGCACGCACCCATGAAATAGTCTTGTTCAATGCAGTTTCGAGCGGCGTGTATTCGCTTAAATGCAAATCTTCCTGCACTTTGCGTACGTCGGGCAGGTAGCGGGGCGGAAGCACGTGGTCTTGCGCCGGAGTCTGGATTTCAATGGGCAGGGGCGTGCCAACAGCGGCAACGACCTGGCGTGCAAGATCCGCAATAGATACCGCATGTGCCGAACCGACGTTGTAGGCGGCCCCTGATTTTCCGCACTGCAGGATTTTTAGCAGCCAGATGCACAGGTCAGACATGTACAAAAAACTCCGGACTGGCCGGCCGTCGCCTTGAATGACAATGCTTTTGCCTTCTAGCGCATCACGAACAAAGTTACCTGCTGCAAAAGTACCGTTGAGCGGCAAGCCCGGGCCTATTACGGCAAAAATGCGCGCAATGCTTGCTTCCAAAGCGTGGCGCGGTGCTTGCGATTGTTGCGCTGCGTAAGCACAGGCCAGCCACTCTGCGGTTCGCTTGCCCATGCCATATGCCTGGTCAGTACGCAAGGCATCGGGCGCTTGGCTGAAAGATTCCTGAATTCGCTCTAAATGCGTGGGCTGGGGGCCATAAATTGCCCCGCTGGAGAGCAATAGAAATCGCCTGGCACCGCCGGTGATGGCGGCATCCAGCACGCGCCGCGTGCCGCCCACGATGGAGTCAAACATTTGCAGCGAATTGCCGGTTTTTCCGGGGTTGGCGACATCGGTCGCCGCATGTATGCACAAATCCACTCGGCCCAGCTCCGGCAGCGGTGTATTCAGATTGGCGGCCACAAGCAGCGTGTCCTTGCGATTGAACGCTTCGGGGAATTGTTGGCGCGCACGGTCTGGGTCGCGACTTACAACAAGCAATTCAATGTCGCTTGCAAGCTGGTCGTTGGCGCGCTGCACGACCTGAACCAGCCATGATCCAATAAACCCGGTACCTCCGGTAATCAGTAGCCTGGCGCCGCGAAAGTGGGTCCAGAATTCTGCCGTGTGCAAAAGCACAAAATCAAGATCCTGGACGGGGTAGGGCAGAGTCATAGGGCGCTAGAAATTGACGCCGAGATATTCTTCGATTTTGCGCGCCGCGAATTCCAGCATGTCTTTGCTGAGCGCGGGTTGCACGCCGATCCAAAACGTATTGTTCATGACGTTGTCGGTATTCGTGAGCGCTCCGCTGACGCGGTAGTTCACATTGGCCATATACGGTTGGCGGGTCAGATTTCCGGCGAATAGCAGGCGTGTGCCGACCTTGTTCTGGTCCAAGTAGGTGAGCAAATCCAGTCGCGTCACTGGTGCATTTTCCTTTAGCGTGATGGGAAAGCCAAACCAGGAGGGGTCGGAGTGTTCCGTCGCTTGGGGGAGATGGAGGAATTCTTCACAATCCTTGAGGCGTTCCTTGAGGAAAGCAAAGTTGGCTTTACGCTGTTCAATAAATTGCCCCGCACGCTCCAATTGCGCCAGGCCACATGCCGCCTGCATATCGCTGATTTTGAGGTTGTAGCCTAAGTGGCTGTAGGTGTACTTGTGGTCGTAACCTTCCGGGAGATCACCCAGTTTTTGGCAAAAACGCTTGCCGCAGGTATTGTCTTTGCCCGGTTGGCAATAGCAGTCCCGGCCCCAGTCTCTGAAACTTTCCGCAATGGCCTTCAGTTCGTCGCTGTTGGTGAATACTGCGCCGCCTTCACCCATGGTGATATGGTGGGCCGGGTAGAAACTCAGGGTCGCAATATCGCCAAAGGTGCCGACCATTTGACCGCGATAGGTTGAGCCCAGTGCATCGCAGCAGTCCTCCACCAGCCAAAGCTGGTGCTTTTTGCATATGGCAGTCACCAGGTCCAAATTAAACGGGTTGCCGAGTGAGTGGGCCAGCATGATGGCCTTGGTTTTGGGGCCGATGGCGGCCTCAATTTTGCTCGCATCTATGTTGTGGGTGAGTCGGTCAACGTCGACAAAAACGGGGATCGCGCCAAATTGAACAATGGGGTTGACCGTGGTGGGAAACCCTGCAGCTACGCCAATGACTTCGTCGCCACGCCGAATGGCCCGCTCGCCCAGTTTGGGGGATGTGAGCGTGTTGAATGCCACCAGGTTGGCAGAGGAACCTGAGTTGACGGTAATAGCATGCTTAACGCCAATGAACTGCGCCAGTTTCTTCTCAAATTCTGCGTTGAACCGACCACTGGTTAACCAGCCGTCCAGCGAGGCCTCCACCATGTATTTCAGCTCTTGTGCTCCCATGAGTTTGCCGGAGGGCGGAACCGGTGACGCGCCGGGAAGGAAGGCGTCTGGCTTGAGGGCCTGGGCAGCGTATTGGTCAACCAGTTCGGCGATTTGCTTGCGCAAAGCGAGGGTTTGTGCGTTTTCCATGGGGGTGAGGGTCTAGGTATTAGTGTTGCCAGAGATTCTGGTACAGATCGATTTGCTGCAGACTGGTGCTGCGCACATTCTTGCCATCAAGATAGTCTTTCATCCAGAGAACGGTCCACTCGAGCGCCTGCTCAAGGCGCAACACGGGGCGCCATTGCAATTGGCTGCCAGCCTTGGAAATATCGAGTTTGAGGTAGTGTGCTTCGTGTGGATGGGGGCCGGCATCCAGGTGCCATTGTGCTTCTCCTCCCCACAAACGGCCTATGGTCTGGACAATCCATCCCACCGACTTGGCATCTTCATCCAGCGGTCCAAAATTCCACCCCTCTGCGCAGAGACTGCCTTTTTCGCACAGGGCCTGGGCCAGGGTCAGGTATCCCCGCAGCGGCTCCAGCACGTGCTGCCAGGGCCGGATAGCGTCAGGATGGCGGATGTCTACGCGCTGGTGTGCTGCCAGCGCACGCAAGATGTCTGGTACCAGGCGGTCTTGCGCCCAATCACCGCCGCCCAACACATTGCCCGCCCGTGCCGTGGCAATGGCAACGCCATGGCGCGCGTAGTCGGCCGCATTAAAAAACGAGGAGCGATAGCTGGCGGTAAGTAGTTCAGAGCACGCTTTGCTATTGCTATATGGGTCGTATCCGCCCATGGGTTCGTTTTCGCGGTAGCCCCAGACCCATTCGCGGTTTTCGTAGCATTTGTCGGTGGTTACATTCACCACCGCCCGGATACCCGGGATTTGGCGCACGCACTCTAGCAAATGAACAGTGCCCATGACGTTGGTAGCATAAGTTTCTACCGGGTTTTCATAGGAGTAGCGCACCAAGGGTTGCGCGGCAAGATGCAACACTATTTCCGGTTGCGCTGTGCGCATGGCGGATAGCAATTGCGCCAGATCTCGGATATCACCTTCGACCGAAACCATGCCGTCGGCAACGTTGGCTTCCTTGAATAGACTGGGTTCAGTGGGCGGGGGCAGCGCATAGCCCGTAACCTGCGCTCCCAGGTGCTGCAGCCAGAGTGACAGCCAGCTTCCCTTGAAGCCGGTGTGTCCGGTAAGGAAGACCCGTTTGCCGCGCCAGAACTGCGGATTCACGTCCACGTCCTCCAGGGGGCGTTGCCGGTGCTCCAGAGTTCTTCCAGATAGGTTTTGTCGCGCAGGGTGTCCATTGGCTGCCAAAAGCCGTGGTGCTGAAAGGCCGCGAGTTGCCCGTCATTGGCCAGCGCTTCCAGCGGACCGCGCTCCCAAATGGTGGTGTCGCCTTCGATTCGCGAAAGAACCTTCGGAGACAGCACAAAAAAGCCGCCATTCACCATTCCTCCGTCGCCCTTTGGTTTTTCCTGAAATATTCCAACTTTGTTGTCCGGCGCAATGTCGAGCGCGCCGAAACGACCAGGGGGGTACGCAGCCGTCACGGTGGCGTCCAATCCGTGCTCTTTGTGAAATTCCACCAGTTTGGAAATATTCACGTCGCTGACGCCATCACCGTAGGTAAGGCAGAAAGGTTCATGGTCATCGATATAGCGCCCAACGCGCTTGAGGCGCCCACCTGTCATGGTTTCTTCGCCAGTATCGACCAGTGTCACCCGCCAGGGTTCGGCTTTCAATTGGTGTACTTTCATGCTGTTGTTCGCAAGGTCGAACGTGACATCCGTCATGTGCAGGAAGTAGTTCGCGAAGTATTCCTTGATCAGGTAGCCCTTGTAGCCGCAGCAAATAATGAAGTCGTTTATTCCGTGATGGGAATAAATTTTCATGATGTGCCACAGGATGGGTTTGCCACCAATTTCGATCATGGGCTTGGGTTTGAGGTGAGTTTCCTCTGAAATTCGGCTGCCCAAACCTCCGGCAAGGATGACTGCTTTCATCGATTTTCCTGTTTTTGTTGATCAACTACATGCTAACGAAGTTGGCTTGAATCAAACCTGCATATTCATAATGTCAGTGTAAGCCTGCACCATCCGGTTTCTCACGTTCAGCGTGGCGGTAAATCCGATCTGTGCTTTCTGGATCGCCACCATGGTTTCTTCCAGGCTGACCTTGGGGTTTTCCATCTGCACTTCCTGCTGCAGGCGGTTGGCCTCGTTTTGCGATGCGCTGACGCCGCTGAGCGCCGACTTCAGGGCACCGGAAAAACCACCGTCCACGCCAGCGGTTCCCGCCGACGCGGCCGATTTTGCAGCCCCGCTGGGACGCAGCGGCGATTGCAGCGAGACAGGTGTGAGCTTAAGTTCCATGATGAAGTTCCGATAAGGCGCTGAATGGGGTCAATGCTAGGGATGGCGTGCCGTGGGCAAAGGCGGCAATTAGTCGGTAATTCCGGCGCTTTTCGGGTTTTCCCCAGGCCAGTGGCTGCCCATAATGCGCCGGCCGGTCCCCCTGGCAGGGCGACTGTGCCGCTGCGGCGCATTCGTCCTTCAGCATTGATGCGCGGTTGCCACGCCGCCTGACTATTTACAAGTAGCCGGTAAAAGCGGTGCTTTTCAAGCTAATGTTTCCGGGGCCGGGTCGAATAATCGCCCTCAGTGCAAGGCAATCCGTGCTTTGCTCCACTGGAAACCAAGATGTCTGCTGTTACTGCTATTCCCGTGAATCCGACATTGGCCCAGCGCTTCGCCGCGCTGGACCAGGCCCAGCGCATGCGTCTCGCCCTGGGCCTGGTGTTGTTTGTTGCCATTGCCGTAGTGGGAATGGTGATGGGCCGCCAGGCCGACTACCGGGTGCTGTATTCCAATCTGGCCGACAAGGACGGCGGTGCCGTGATCGCCCAGCTGACCACCATGAACGTGCCGTATAAGTACACCGAAGGTGGCGGCGCCATCATGGTGCCGGCGGACCGGGTCCACGATGTGCGCCTGAAACTGGCCTCGCTCGGCCTGCCCAAGGGCTCGGTCAGTGGCTTTGAGATGATGGAATCCAACCGCTTCGGCATGACCCAGTTTCAGGAACGCCTGACTTTCCAGCGCGGACTCGAGGGCGAGTTGACGCGCTCGATCCAGTCGATTGACTCGGTTGCCAGTGCCCGTGTGCATCTGGCGCTGCCGAACCAGAACGGTTTTTTTCGCGAGCAGCAAAAACCGTCGGCCTCGGTGCTGTTGAGCCTGCACGCCGGACGCACGCTGGACAAGGCGCAGCTGGCCGGCATCGTGCACCTGGTGGCTTCGAGTGTTCCGGAAATGGACCCGGCCTCGGTCAGTGTGCTGGACGACACCGGCAAGCTGCTGTCTATGCCTGCCGACAGCTCCGGTCTCGGTGCCGATGCCGAGCAGCTGCAATATATCCAGCAGGTGGAGCAGATTTACAGCCGCCGCATTCTGGACATCCTGGAGCCGCTGGTCGGAAAACAGAACGTCAAGGCCGAAGTCACCGCCGAGCTGGATTTCTCCCAGACCGAGTCGACTACCGAATCGCACAAGCCTAACCAAACCCCTGACTCCAGCGCGGTGCGCAGCCAGCAGACCGTTGAGAGCGTGAATGGCCAGCCGAGCGCCGCTCCCTCGGGCATTCCTGGTGCCACCACCAACCAGCCACCGGCGCCGACCACGGCCCCTATCAATGGCCAGGCCCAGACCCTTGCTGCGGCCGGGCAGAACGGAGCCGCTGGCGCCGCTGGTGCAGCCACCAGCACCAAGAAAGAATCGATCATCAACTATGAAGTGGACAAGACCGTGCGTGTCGTCAAGGGCGCCTCCGGTCTGATCAAGCGCATCAATGCTGCGGTGGTGGTCAACCACCAGACCAAGACCGACGAAAAGGGCCGCACCACCACCACGCCCCTGAGTGCTGCCGACATCGAGAAAATGACCGCCCTGGTGCGTGAGGCGGTCGGTTTCAACCAGGACCGCGGTGACTCGGTGAACCTGATGAATGCCCCGTTTGCGGCGGAAAAGAGCGAAGTGGGTGACGTGCCGCTGTGGCGCCAGCCTGAAGTGCTGGACACCGCGCGCAGCTTTGCCTGGCCCTTGGGAACCGTGGCGCTGGGCTTGATTGTGCTGATGGGCGTGATCCGTCCGGCCGTGAAGGCCCTGACCCAGCCGCCGGTGACACACCAGGTTGGTGACGCGGCGGCCCGTGAAAACCAGCTGGACGCACTGGAAGCCGACCAGCCGGAACGTCCCCAATTGGGCGCGCCGAGCGTCTCGCATGAACCGCTGGCACCGTCCGCCTCTGAACTTCGGATGGAAGACGCCCGCAAACTGACCCGTGACAATCCCGCTGCAGTTGCTAACATCGTGAAAGCGTGGATTAACGGGGAAGCGCCTGCCTAACAAGCGGCGCACAGCAAAAGACTATGTCAAACGACGACGGCATTCAGGACGCGGCGATACTGATGATGTCGCTCGGCGAAGCCGAGGCATCTGAAGTATTCAAGCATTTGTCACCCAAAGAGGTGCAAAAGCTGGGCGAAGCCATTGCCAAGACTTCGCAGGTTACGCGTGAGCGTGTCGATGAAGTGATCGACAAGTTTCATGGCGTGGCCGCATCACAAAGCCTGCTGGTATCCAATTCGGGCGACTATGTGCGCTCGGTGCTGAAACTGGCCCTGGGCGATGACAAGGCAGCCCTGCTGATCGACCGGATCTTGCAGGGGGGCGACGTTTCCGGCATTGAAAGCCTGAAGTGGATGGATCCGCTGTCGGTGGCCGAGCTGCTGCGCAACGAGCACCCGCAAATTGTGGCGGCGATTCTGGTGCACCTGGAGTACGACCAGGCCGCCGATGTTCTGAAAAACCTGACCGAACGCCAGCGCAATGAAGTCATGCTGCGGGTTGCCACCATGGAAGGCATTCAGCCGACCGCGCTGAAAGACCTGAATGAAGTGCTGTTCAAAGTGCTGGC
>CAIUDG010000105.1 GCA_903897925.1 uncultured beta proteobacterium
CCTTGGCGCGCGTCTTTCATTAGGGTCCGCTGTGTAAGAAACAGCAAAATGACCGTTTATAGGCTCGCTGTCCGCAACCTTTGTATCTCGCAATTGGAAAAAAACACGCAGGTAGTTGCTTTATTGTGGAAGTCCTTATAGGGGGATGGGCAAAGCCAAGCGATTCAACAACAATGCGCTCTAACTGCACTTTCACAGCTCCGCATCCATGAAACCTGCTGCATACCTGTTCGCTGCACTGGCACTTCTGCTGTGGCTCGGCGGCTGCAGCAAAACCGGCGCTTCGGGCGGCACGGCCGCTGCCAGCGCACCCGGCGTGACCATCACCGCACTGATCTGGGCGCCGGACTGGTCCGAAGAAATGCAGCGCATCGCTGCCGAGTTCAACAAAACGCACCCGCAGATTCGGGTCGAAGTGCAATTCATGATTGGCAATTCGGTGGAAGAGAATCTCAAACCCCGGGTCGCCGCCAACAAATTGCCCGATCTGCTGTCGGTCAATCCGAACGCCTATGCGGCCGACCTGGCCGACCAGGGCCTGCTGGCCGAAGTCGGCAGCAGCCACGCCTGGAACAATTTGCGCGATCGTCTGAAAGCCGACTGGACCAGTCCGCAGGGCCGGCACTACGGCATTTCGGGTGGTATCGCGGCGACGCTGATGTATTACAACGAAGACATGTTCCGCCAGGCCGGCATCCAGACCCTGCCCGACAATTTCGACGCCTTTCTGCAAGTCTGCGACAAGCTCAAGCACGCCGGTTTCGTGCCGCTCATGTGGAACGGTGGTTTCCCGAACATGCTGGGCAACGGGCCGTTCAGCTTTGGCTTTGCCAACAACGTGGTGCGGCTGCACCCAGACTGGCAAACGCAGCTGCGCGACGGCCGCCTGGCACTCGACAGCCCGGAAGTTGCCGATATATTTGCCAAACTCAAGTTGTTGCCTGACCGCGGCTACGTGCAAGCCGGGTACATGGGCACCAGCTACGACGCCGGCATCCAGCTGTTCACCCAGGGCAAGACCGCCATGGCCTTGCAGGGCACCTGGGCCGCCGGCCTGCTGATGCACGGCCAGGGCTTCAAAACGGGGGTCTTCATGCCGCCCTGGAATGCACCCGGTACAGCGCCGATACCGGTGCTGGGCAGTGAAACCGGATTTGCCATCAGCCAGACCGGCAACCAACAGGCCGCGCTGGCGTTTCTGGAATACCTGTTTGGCCCGGGCTTCTCGATCTACCAGAACAAGCGGCAAAACATTCCGCCGCTCAAAAACGTCGACGGCCCGGTGCTGGCCGACGAACAAATTCTGCACTACGTGACGCTGGCACAGGCCCAAGCCGTGAGCGCCAGTCCCTACTACGCGTTTCTGCCCGCCGGCACCATTGACATGCTGCATCCGCTGATGCAGGACGTGCTGCTCCACAAGGTCAGTCCGGCCCAGGCCGCGCGGCGCCTGGACCAGTCCGTGAAAGACGAAGTGCTGCGCCACAACCGCTAGGCGCGCCGCAACCATGCCCGCATCACCATGATTCGCAGCAGCCTCTCGGCCCTGACCTATCTGCTGCGGCGCATCACCATCCGCAGCCGGCTGATCGGCGCGCTGGTGGTGCTGTCTTCCATGCCCTTGCTGGTCTCCGGCTACCTGGCCTTTGTCGAGTCCAGCCAGGCGATCCAGACCCAGGCCCAGGTCTACTCCCGGGAAATCGTCAAGCAGGTCGCCAAAAATGCCCAGCTGCGCATGGCACAGATTGACGCCAATGCCGAAACCCTGGTCCTGTCCGACGTGGTCCAGTCGGCGCTGGCGCACTACGCGGGTGACAATGCGGCCGAGCAGGCCCAGGCGCAGGCGGCACTGCCTGGCATTCTGCTGAAAGCCTATGGCTCATTTGATTACATCAACCAGATGTATTTCCTGGGAGCCCAGCACCAGGTACTGGACTCCCAGGTCTTCACCCCGCTCGGGCGCAGCGTCGAGGCCTTTGCCAGCAAGGCACCGCGCACCAAGGGCCAGGCCTATTGGGGCAGCATTGATCTGCCAGGCGACGAAAAAGGCATCGCCATGGCGCGCCAGATTTTTCTCAAATCCAACAACCGCAATGCCGGCGCGCTGTACCTGCAAATCAAGGCGTCCCACTTCTCGGAGATTTTTGATGATGTCAATCTGGGCGATGGCAGCGACATCGGCGTCATTGACGCACTGGATGGCAAGGTCATTGTCGAATCCCGGGCGCGACTGGCCGGTGCCCACCAAGAGCTGCCGGCAACAGAATTGACGAACGCGCTGCGGCAGGCCATGCGCCTGCAGCAGGGCACCGGCAGCATCACCTTCGCCGGGCCACCGGCCGGCGCTCAGCCGGGCACGGCCCGGGTAGAAGCGGTTTACGCGCTGATTCCCAATACCGGCTGGTATGTGGTCAGCACCATTCCCTACGACAGCCTGATTGTCGTCGCCCGCTCGCTGCGCAACATGATGGCGCTGATCGGCGCGCTGGGCCTGGTGGTTGCGGTGTTGCTGTCGTTTGTCACCTGGCGCAGCATTTCAGAACCACTCCAGCAGCTGATGCGGCAAATTCAGCGCGCCGAAGCCGGTACCGCGCTGCCGCCAATGGTGCCCGAGGGGCGTGACGAGTTGACCGTGCTGTCGCAAAAATTCGCCGACATGTCGGTGCGCATCAAGCGCGAACACGAATTGCTGGAGGAGCACGTGCGGGAACGCACCCTGGCACTGGAACAGGCCAACCAGCAACTCGAACGGCTAAGCGCCACCGACGGGCTGACCGGCATCGCCAACCGGCGCCGCTTCGACGAGGTGCTGGCCAATGAGTGGCACCGCGCGGCCCGGCTGCAGCAGTCGCTGGCGCTGGCCATGATCGACATCGACTGGTTCAAAAAATACAACGACCACTACGGACACCAGGCCGGCGACGACTGTCTGCGCCGCGTCGCCACCTTGCTGGCCTTGTGCGTGATGCGCCCGGGCGACCTGGTGGCGCGTTACGGCGGCGAAGAATTTGTCTTTATCGCCACCGCCACCGATGGCCCGGGCGCGCTGCGCATTGCACGCAATATTTGCGAAGCCCTGCAGGCCCTGGCACTGCCCCACGCGGCGTCCGACGATGGCTACGTCAGCGCCAGCATCGGTGTCGCCGCCATGCGCGCCAGCGAAGACCAGCCGGCAGACACGCTGCTGCGCGCCGCCGACCACGCGCTCTACCAGGCCAAGGCCGGCGGACGCAACCAGGCCATTCTGTTTGGCGCCTGAATTATTTTCAGGCGGCAGCCCCATCCAGGCCGGCGCGGCAGGCCGATTCGATTAGAGTCGCCGCATGGGCAAACCACATTCATCGGCACTGCCTTCCGACAACGGAGGCGATTCGGCCTGGCGCATTGTCAGCGCCTATGCGCTGTTTGCCGGCCTGTGGATTCTGCTCTCCGACGCCGTGGTGGGGGCGCTGTTCCACGACAACGTGGACACGCTCAACCTGGTCAGCACCGCCAAGGGCTGGCTCTTCGTCGGTGTCACTTCGACCCTGCTGTTTGTTCTTATCAGCCGCCTGATCGGCAATTACCAGCGCTCGCTGGAAATACTCCGGCGCACCGAATCCGAGCTGCGCGAAAGCGGCGGCCGGCTGCAGGCCACGCTCGACGCCCTGCCCGACATGCTGTTCGAGGTCGGTCGCGACGGCCATATTTTTCAATACCACTCGCACCGCAACGACCTGCTGGCGGCGCCGCCGCATGCTTTTCTGGGCCGCCGTTTTGACGACATTTTGCCGCCCGCGGCCAGCGCCGCATGCCACGCAGCGATGGCAGAAGCAGCCACCAACGGGTTCTCATCCGGCCAGCGCTATGCACTGGAGTTGCCCCAAGGCACACGCTGGTTTGACCTGTCGGTGGTGCCGCTAGCCAACAGCGACAACATGGCCACGCGCTTCATCGTCATCGCGCGCGACATCACCGACCGCTACAACGCCGAAAAGCAGCTTGAACTCGCCGGCCTGGTGTTTCAGCACGCGCGCGAAGGCATCATGGTGGCCGATGGCAACGGTGCCCTGGTCGACATCAATGCCGCCTTCACCCGCATTACCGGCTACGAACGCCACGAAGTCATCGGCAAGAACCCGCGCATCCTGAGTTCCGGGCGCCAGGGCAAGGAGTTTTACAACACCATGTGGAACAGCCTGCGCACACTGGGCTTCTGGACCGGCGAAGTCTGGAACCGGCGCAAGAACGGCGAGGTCTATGCGCAACTGCTGACCGTCAGTGCGGTGCGCAATGCGAGCCAGGAAATCGTGCAGTACGTGGCCCTGTTTTCCGACATCACGGCGCTGAAAAACTACCAGAGCGAACTCGAGCATGTGGCCCACTTCGACGCCCTGACCGGGCTGCCGAACCGGCTGCTGCTGGCAGACCGGCTGCAACAGGCGATGTCGCTGGCACAGCGGCGTGGCACCAAAGTGCTGGTCGCCTACCTCGATCTGGACAATTTCAAGCATGTCAACGCCCGCTTTGGCAACGCCCTGGGCGACCAGCTGCTGGTCGCCCTGAGCAAGCGCCTGCAGGAACACCTGCGCGACGGCGACACCCTGGCGCGCTTTGGCGGGGATGAATTCGTCGCCGTCTTCACCGATGTTGACCAAAGCGAATCGGTGCAGCCGCTGATCCGCCGCCTGATGGACTCGGCGGCGCAGAGCTTCGATCTGGACGGGCGCACGCTGCACATTTCCACCAGCGTTGGCGTCACCCTGTTTCCACAGGAATCCGACCTCGATGCCGAACAGCTGCTGCGCCAGTCGGACCAGGCCATGTACCAGGCCAAGCTGGCCGGCAAAAACCGCCACCACATGTTTGACACCAAACGCGACAGCGAAGTGCGCGGCCACCTCGACGTACTGGAGCGCATGCGCCTGGCCCTGAAGCAGTCCGAGTTCGTATTGCACTACCAACCCAAGGTGAACATGCGCACCGGCAGCGTGATTGGCGCCGAAGCGCTGATCCGCTGGCAGCATCCGGAACGCGGCCTGCTGCCACCGGCGAGCTTCCTGCCGATCATTGAAGAACACCCGTTCTCGATCGAAATCGGCGAATGGGTGCTGGAAACCGCCTTGCGACAACACGCCAGCTGGCAGGCCCTGGGCTTGCAGCTGCCGGTGAGTGTGAATGTCGGCGCCCTGCAGCTGCAGCAGCCCGACTTCCAGCAGCGCCTGACGCAAATTGTGCAGCGCCACCCGCAGCTCGCGCGTAACCAGCTGCAACTGGAAATACTGGAAACCAGCGCACTGCAGGACATGCCGCAAATCACCGCCCTGATCCATGCCTGCACGGGGCTCGGCGTGGAGTTTGCGCTGGACGACTTTGGCACCGGCTATTCCTCGTTGACCTATCTGCGCCAGCTGCCGGTCAGCTGGCTCAAGATCGACCAGAGCTTCGTGCGCGACATGCTGGACAACGTGGACGACCAGGCAATTTTGCGCGGCGTCGTTGACCTGGCCCAGTCCTTCGGCCGCGAAGCCATCGCCGAAGGCGTGGAGACCGAGGCCCACGGCACCCTGCTGCTGCACCTGGGCTGTGAAGTGGCCCAGGGCTATGGCATCGCCCGGCCCATGCCGGGCGCAGAGATGCCGGCCTGGATTGCGCGCTGGCACCCGCCGGCACACTGGCGCAGCAGTGCAAAAGCGGACCACGCGACCGCGTTGTTCCAGGACCCCTGACGCATGCAGCCAGTTCCAGAAAGCTCGGCCCAGGCCCTGTTCCAGCGTGGCCAGGAACAAATCCAGCGCCGTGACTATGCCGGCGCCCAACGCAGTTTGCGCCAGGCCCTGGCCAGCCAGCCCGGCTTTGCCCAGGCCAGCGGCATGCTGGCCTATTTGCTGCACCAGATCGACGGCCAGCTCGACGAAGCCGAGGCGCTGTACCGCAGCGCCATTGCGCAGGCGCCGCGGCTGCCGCACCTGCACATGAATCTGGGCACCCTGCTGCTGCAGCAGGAACGTTTTTCCGAGGCCGAAGCGGCGTATGCCAATGCCTTGACGCTGGAGCCAGGCAAGAGCGAGCATTGGTCCAATCTGGGTTCGGTGTACCTGCGCAGCCAGCGCGATGCCGATGCCGAGGCCTGCCTGCGCCAGGCCATCGCGCTGAATCCGGGCAGTCGCCTGGCACGCTTCAACTTGTCCTATCTGCAACTGCGGAACCAGCATTTTGCCGAAGGCTGGGCCTTGTTCGAGGCGCGCGACTGGTATGCCCGCTTTGAGCAGCAGTTTGACTTTCCACGCTGGCAGGGGCAGGACCTGCAAGGCCGGTCGCTGTTGCTGTGCCTGGAAGCCGGACATGGCGATGTGATCCAGTTTGTGCGCTATGCCACGCTGCTGAAAGCCCGTGGCACGCGCCAACTGAGCCTGCTGTGCCATCCGGCACTGGCGCCGCTGATGCGCAGCATGCCGGCGCTGGACCAGGTCATTCCTTACAGCCCCGGCGCAGCACAGTCCGGCTACGACTACTGGATGCCTTTGCTCAGCGCACCGTACCAGCTGCACGTTGCCGCCGCCAGTGCCGCTACCGGCACTCCCGGCACTCCCGGCACTACCGCCGCTCTCAGCGCGCCGGCCATGCACTACGCCGAACTGCCCTACCTGACTGCCGACGCCGCCCTGCGCGCGCACTGGAAAACGCAGCTGCCGGCCGATGGCCTGCGCGTCGGACTGTTATGGCAGGGCAACCCGGAATTCGAATTTGACCGCTCGCGTTCGCTGCCCGATCTGCAGCTGCTGCAGCCCTTATGGAGCGTCGCCGGCGTGCAATTCGTCAGCCTGCAGACCGGCGCTGGCGCGCTCCAGGCACAAACCTGCTCAGCCCAACAGCCAATGCACTGCCTGGGTCCGCAGCTGCGCGACTTTGCCGACAGTGCCGCCATCATCGCCCAGCTCGATCTGCTGATCAGCGTCGACTCGGCTAACGCGCACCTGGCCGGCGCCCTGGGCAAACCTTGCTGGATGCTGCTGCCGCACTTTATGTGCGACTGGCGCTGGGGCCGCCAGCGCAGCGACAGCCACTGGTACCCGGGCCTGCTGCGGCTGTTTCGCCAGGCCCCGGACGCGCGCTGGGAACCGGTCATTGAGAACCTGCGCGCCGCGCTGGCCGAACGCGTACAAGCCACGCCAGCAGGCTAGTTCAGCAGCCACCGGGCGGTCCGAGCCCGCGTGCGCAGCAGCCGCAGAGCCGCTGCCAGGCGCTGAGCGCGCCCCAGCAGCCAGCGCAGCAGCGCCGGAGCCACTGCGGGCCGGCACACCACAAAGTGCGCCGGCACCGTGCTGTCGGCTTCGATCACCACCGTGCCGCCTGTCAGACAGAACGCCGCACCGGGCGCCAGAAAGTGGTCGCCGGAACTGCCGCTTTGCGTCAGCCACAAACGTCCGGACGAAACCCGCACCGTGTCCCCGGCCACGGCATTCAGGGTCTGAGCCTGGCCTGGTAATAACGCTGCGGTGTGATGCTTTGCCATAGTGCTGCTCCTTGGTAAGACCACACTGTCGCGCGATTTCGACTGCGGCAAAAGAGACAGAGTCGCGCTATTGAGGGCAGGCACCGCAGTGCCCAGCCCCATCTGTGTGGTCAAACTAGCGTCCATCTGTACTGGTCGGATTGCGCTATTTATCAAACAGATACGACACAATGGAAGCCATGCGCAGCGCCGAAGCCTTTACCGCAGAACAACCCCTGTATGCCCAAATCGGGCAGCGCATGGCGCACCTGATTGGCGAGCGCGTGTTCAAGCCCGGCCAGAAGCTGCCCTCGGTGCGCGACGTAGCGTCACAGAACGGCGTCTCGATTTCCACGGCGGTGCAGGCCTTTCACTGGCTCGAAGAACGCCATCTGGTAGCTGCCAAGCCCAAGGCTGGCTACTTTGTCACGCCGCGCAGCAAAGGCCCGGCGCTGCCCGCCATGAGCCGTCCGCCACGGCACAGTCTGGTGGTGGAACGCGCCAGCCGCTCCGAGCTGATTGCCATCCAGGATTCGGAAAACGTGGTCAGCTTCGGCGGCGCCTGCCCCAAAGACCCGGTGCTGTTCGACGAAGAGCGGGTGCGCATCGCCGTCAACCGCGCCACCCGCAGCCACCGCTTTACGCTGGTCGAATACAACGACGCCTCTGGCACCCAGGCCTTGCGCGAGGCGGTGGCGCGGCGTGCGCTGCACCTGGGCTGCCAGCTCAGTGCCGAAGACATCGTCATCACCACCAGCTGCCTGAACGCGCTGGCCCTGTGCCTGCGCGCCGTGACCCAGCCCGGCGACGTGGTGGCACTCGAGTCGCCAACCCATTTCGGCTTTCTCGACCTGCTGGAATCGTTGAACCTGCGGGCGCTGGAAATTCCCACCCATCCAAAGGAAGGCCTGTCGCTGGCGGCACTGCAGCTGGCCCTCGACACCCAGCCGGTGAAGGCCGTGCTGTCGGTGCCGACCTTGTCCAATCCGCTGGGCGCGGTGATGCGCCACGCCGACAAGCGCGCCCTGGTGGAACTGCTGGCGGCGCGCCAGGTGCCGCTGATTGAAGACGTGGTGTTCAATGACCTGATGGCGTCCGACGCGCGGCGCAAGGCCGCCAAGTCGTTTGATGCCGACGGCTGGGTGATGGTCTGCGGCTCGTTTTCCAAGACCGTGGCGCCAGGCATCCGCCTGGGCTGGGTCGAGGCCGGGCGCTGGACCGAGTCGGTGACCCGGCTCAAGCGCGTACTCGGCGGCCCGACCAGCGCCGTGCTGGAACATGCGCTGGCAGATCTGCTGACCCAAAGCAGCCACGAAGCGCGCATGCGCAAGCTCAGTGCCCACATGAAAAACCGCATCAGTGAGGCCCGCAAACTCACCAGCGAATGCTTTCCGCGCGGCACCCGTGTCAGCTCGCCCTCGGCCGGCTATACCCTGTGGGTCGAACTGCCCGAACCGATCGACACCATGCAGCTATTCCGCGAATGCCGCGCCGTCGGCATTGTGTTTGGCCCGGGGGCGCTGTTTTCCGCCAGCGACCGCTTCAACCACTGCCTGCGCCTGAGCTTTTCCGGCGCCTGGACCGATGTCGAACGCCAGGCCCTGGTACGCATCGGCGACCTGGCCAAACACCTCGGCAGCCCAAGCGAGCGCTAAAGCGGCAGGGACAAGCGGAATTCGGCGCCCCCGCCGGCGGCGTCGTGGGCGCTCAGGGTGGCGCCATGCGCCTCGGCGATGGCCCGGCAAATCCCCAGGCCCAAGCCCATGCCATTGGCCTTGGTGGAATAAAACGTGGAACACAGCGTGTCGATGCTGCGGCCCTGCAGGCCCGGCCCGTTGTCACGCACCACCAGTTCGATCCAGCGCCGGGCCGCCGCCGCATCAGCGCAGAGCCGGGTTTCCAGCCACAGGGTCCGCGCGCCTTCGACTTCGGCCAGCGCTTCGCTCGCATTGCGCAGCAGATTGGAAATCAGCTGCTCGACGCCAATGCGGTCCACCTGGCGCCGTGGCAAAGCCGGCGCCAGGCACCAGACCAGCTGGATTTTGCCGCGCACCAACGGGCGCTGGCGCTGCGCCACCGATTCGCGCAGCAAGGCGTTCAGATCCACCTCGACACGCTCGGGTTCCGAGCGCGAAGACTGGCGCCGGATCCAGTGCACGATGTCGCCGGCCTTTTTGGCACTGCGGTGCATCGCCGCCACCGCTTCCAGCAATTCGGTGGCCTGCGGCAGCTGCTGCTTCAGCGCAATTTGCAAGCCGGCGCTGTAGCTGGTGATGCTGGTCAGCGGCTGGTTCAGCTCGTGGGCCAGTTCCGAAGCGATCAGGCCCAGGTCGTTCAGGCGGGCATGTTGCGCCATGGCTTCGACGTGGCGCCGCTCTTTTTCTTCCAGCGCCTTGCGCGCACTGATGTCGATGATGGAGCCCATCCAGCCAATGTGCCGGCCGCTGGAATCCAGCAGCGGCGATTCAAAAATCACCACGTCCACCAAGTGCCCGTCCTGGTGGCGCCAGCGCGATTCAAACCCTTCGGTGGAAGACTGCCCGGCCAGGGTGTCCAGGTTGCGCGCCATCATGGCGTCGATGGCATCGGGCGGCCAGAACGGCAGCGGCGGCAACTGCCCGACCAGCGCCTCGCGCGAATAGCCAACAATGTCGCACAAGGTCTTGTTGACATACAGAATGCGCCCGGCCGGGTCACGCGCGCGCAATCCCACCAGGGCCGAATCTTCCATCGACTGGCGCCAGGCGGCTTCGGTCTGGGCACCGTGCACGGCACGCGCCACACGCGCCATTTCGCGCCGCAGCAGCTGCGACGCCGCCGCGCCCAGCAACAGCAAACCACCCAGCAGCGCCAGCGTCCGGCTGTTCTTGCGCCAGCTCGCCAGCGGCGCGTACGGCGTCAGGCGCAACGTGGTGTCCTTGAACGCCAACAAAGGTCGCTCGTAACGCTGGCCATGCGGCAGCCGACCGGCACTGGCGGTGGTGGCAATCACCTCACCAAGTTCGGACACAAAGTCGACCTGGTAACGCCGGTTGAGCCAGGCCAGATCGGTACTTTTGAGCAAGTCGGTGATTTCGTAGCGCGCCAGCAGTTGCCCGTCGGCGCGGCCATCGGCACGCCAAACCGGCACCACGAAATGGTCGGCCTGGCCGGCGGCGCTCGCAATATGCAGGTCGTCCGGGGTGCGCAAGGCAGGCCCGGCCTGGCGCGTAACGCGCGCCAGCACGCGCTTGTCTTCGTCAATCCAGACCAGCCGGTTCCACAAGCGGTCCAGCCCGGCGACCACCTCGGGCAAGGCCTGCAGTGCAGCATCGCCATCGGCGTGGTGCCGGCCGAGCCGGCTGGCGACCTCGCGCAACTTGGCTTTTTCAGTGTCCTGCCGCCCGAGCAACTGGGCCTCGACGCTTTGCGAATCGGCGACCAGGGTATTTTGAAAAGCCGCGCGGTCATTGGCGTCGTTGACTTCCGCCCAATAGGCGATCAGACCGACAAACACCAGCGCCAGTGCCATTGGCAACAACCACAGCGTACGTTTCCAGCGCGCCGCCTGCGCACGGGGTTGGAACGGCTTGGGCGCGGAGTCGAGCGGCATGCGCAAATTCTAGGCGCTGCGGATGGCGCCAGGCGAGCGCAACTGGGAATAGACTTCCGGCATGCACGCCGATCCTGCCCTGCGCACCGCTGCGCACCTCCACCCCCGCCACACCGGTCCGCGCCAGCTGCGCGCTGCGCGCCGACGCTGGCTGACAACCATGGCGCTGGCGCTGGCGGCAACCTTGCTACCAACGGCGCAGGCCGCGCAGGCGGCGCAGCCCATCGTGATCCAGTTCAGCCATGTGGTGGCTGCCGACACCGCCAAGGGCAAAGCCGCGCTGCGCTTCAAGGAACTCGCCGAAGCGCGCACCGGCGGCAAGGTGCGGGTCGAGATCTACCCGAACAGCCAGCTCTACAAAGACCGCGAAGAACTCGACGCGCTGCGCCTGGGCGCGGTGCAAATGCTGGCGCCTTCGCTGTCGAAACTGGCCGGCCTGGGCGGCGCCGATTTTGAGGTTTTTGATTTGCCCTTTCTGTTCCAGGACCACGCCATGTTTCGCAAGGTGGTCGACGGCCACATCGGCAAAGACCTGCTGCAGCGGCTGGAACACAGCGGCATCAAGGGCCTGGCCTTCTGGGACAACGGCTTCAAGGTATTCGCCGCCAACCGGCCGCTGCAATCCCCGGCCGATTTCAGTGGCCTGAAAATGCGGGTGCAGGCCTCGCGCGTGCTGGTCCGGCAAATGCAGGCGCTCGGCTCGGAGCCTTCGGTATCGCCGCTGATCGATGTGCATGAAGCCCTGCGCAGTGGCGCGCTCGATGGCGAAGAAAATACGCCGGCGAATATCTACACCCAGAACAACACCGCGCTGGAAACCTATCTGACCTTGTCCAACCACGGCTATTTGGGCTATGCCGTGATCGTCAACCAGCAATTCTGGGAACGCCTGCCACCGACCCTTCGCAGCCAGCTCGAAAGCGCCCTGCGCGACACCACGCTGTATGAAAACAGCATCGCCGAAGCCGAAAACACCAGGGCGCTGGAGCGCATCCACAGCGAAGGCAAGCTGCATGTCTACAGCCCCGATGCGCAGGAAATGCAACAGTGGCGCAGCGCGCTGGCGCCGGTCTACCGCGCCGCCCAGGCCTGGATTAACCCGGGCCTGATCAGCGCCATCCAGTCGCTCGGCGCCACGCCAGTACAGCACTGAAGCACTGGCACCGGCACCGACACTAGCGCTAGCGCTGCCAGATTTAGAACGGCAGCAGGCCCAGACGCCACAAGGCCAGACCGGCCCCCGCGACCAGCGCCAACACCAGCACGCTGTAGGCCAGCCAGGGCTTCTTTTCCTCGGCATAGGGGTCGGTCAGCGAACGCTCGGCATTGGCTGGCAACTGCGCCAGTTGCGTCAGCGAAGTGCCAAAGGGAATATTGATGCGGGCGCGCGCATTGATGGCCCAGCCATTGGCGTCCAGAATCGGCCCCAGGTTGCGGCTGCGCAACTTGAACCAGGCCATGATCACGGCCGGGCCGGAGATCAGCAGCACCACGCCAATCAGCGCCAGCGGTATCTGCCACCAGCGCAGGTTGAACAGCCCGGTCAGCACCGAAGCCAGCGCCGTTCCCAAGGCGCCGACGGCCAGGCCGATGGCGGCAAAAATACCGGCAAATTTGCCCACATCAAAGGCTTGCTGTACTGCCTGCGGCTTGCCGGCAGCGACCGGGGTGCTGGCCTTCTTGGACACATCCTGCGCCACTGCGGCCATGCGGTCGTCCGACTCCTTGGACTTGGCCGCCGCCAGTTTCTGCAGCTGCTCGCTGACCATGCGCGCCAGCCGCTTGTAGGGCGACCAGAAGGCCTGGCGCAGGCTGATCGGGTGCTCGATCATCTTGACGATGGTGGCGTTCCAGTCCTGGCCTTTGCGGTCGTAGAACACGCCGTTGCGACCCACAATCAGCTGGTCCGCATCGCCCGCCGTGAAAGCCGCCGCCACGGCCATTTTTTCGGTGCCGCGCACGCAGTCCACATAAACCAGGCAAATGCGCGCCAACGCCGCCAGCGCGGCGTGCTTAGCGGCGTCGTTGACGGCCACGCAAAGTTCGGCCGAGCGGCCGTCCAGATACAGCGTACCGAGCTGGAACGTGGCGCTGCCCTGGCGCGTATAGAAGTCACGGAAGGCGACAAAATTGTTGGCAAAGACCAGCAGGTCGCGCACATAGCGCGCCAGCTTTTCCAGCGCGCGCACGCCCTGGCCTTCGGCGGCAGGGTCCGGCTTGCTCTGCAGCCAGTCGGCATAGGCCTGCAGGCTGGCTTTGAGGCCCGTCCACTCGCTCAGACGCAATTCGCTGCGCTGCCCCAGCAGTGGCTGCACCACCTGCGCCTGCAACGCCGCCATGCGCCCAGCCCAGGCCGGGTTGATGCCGCGGTCCAGCGGCAGGCAGCCGTTGGCATCGACACGCGCCAGCGGCATCGCGCTGATGCCCTCGCTGTCGCTCTTGAGGGACAGCGGGTTGAGCAGTGCGAAGGCGTCACCAGATGCGTTCAGTGCCTCGCTGGCGCGCTGGTCAAAGGCGGCCAGATCGCAGCGCACGAACCAGTCATCGATCTTGTCGGACACGGCCTGCAATGCAGCGTATGCCGCTGCCGTGCCGTCGCCCAGGGGCAACACGGCGGCACCGGCGGCTTCCCAGGCCTTGAGTGCGCGTTCGACGAAATGGGTCTGGGCTTGCGACGCCATCTCGACCGTGATCAGCTTGTCGGTGGCACCGGCATCGGCCAGGGTTTCCTTGGCCGCGGTATAGATCGCCAGGCCTTCTTCGTCGTCCTGGCGGATTGCCTCCAGCGGCACGCCGGCGAGCTTGTTGGCCAGCACGCTGGTGTCGGCCAGGCGTTCGCCGGCCCACTTCACTGCAGCCAACAGTTCCGGCGCCCGCACCTGACCGTCGGCATCGCTGTCCAGAAACGACAGCGTACGCGCATCAAAAACAATGCCCTTCACCGGGCAGGACAGGGCCAGCCAGAGTTTCTGATCAAGCTCGCCAATGGACAGAAGTTCCTCAGCGGTGTCCAGACGAACCTGGTCAAAACCGCCAGCGCGGAAGAAGCGCCATTTCTGAAGTGCCGAATGCATAGTGGTATGGAGACTTAGTTGTAGTGCCCACTATGATAGTCACTCCCCGCACCCAGATTCCCAAGTGCAACACCCGGGTCGCAGAGATTTATTTGCCCTTGAGGCCGGCCAGGAAGTTGAGCACGATTTCATCCTGCGCCCAGGCCACATTGAAGCGAATCCAGGGCGAAGGCTCCAGATCCACCGTGAACAGATGGCCGGGGCCCATCAGAATGTCCTGCTCGGCGGCCTTGTAGGCCAGTTCCGCAGAATTTTGAATCGAAGGATGGCGCGCCCACAAAAACAGGCCGGCCTTGGGTTCGTCAAACAGCTCAAAGCCCAGGTCCAGCAAAATATTCGCCAGTTGCTGGTGCCCTTTGGTGAGCTTGTCACGCAGGGTCTTGATGTGCTTGCGCCAGCGGCCATCGGTCAGGGCACCGTAAATCAGGCGCTCGGCGAATTCGGACGAGGTCAGGCCGGCAATCATTTTCAGCCGTGCCAGGTCTTCCATCATGGCCGGGCTGGAGGCCAGATAGCCGACCCGCAGATTGGGCGAAATGGTTTTCGAGAAGCTGCTGATGTAGATCACCCGGTGCAGCTGGTCCAGGCTGGCCAGGGTCGGCCGGGGCTGCGGGTCGAGATCGGCATAGATGTCGTTCTCGACCACCGTGAAGTCGTATTTTTCGGCCAGCTGCAACACCCGGTGCAATTGCGCCAGGGTGGCGCTGGAACCGGTCGGGCTGTGCAGGCGCGGCTGGGTAAAGAACACCTTGGTCTTGTGTTCGCGGATACGCGCCTCCAGGGTGTCCAGGTCATAGCCGCTGGGCGTGCGCGGCGCACTGATCGGTGTGGCACCGAGAAAGCGCAGCGAGAACAGCAAATTGGCGTAACCGGGGTCGTCCAGCAGCACCGCATCGCCAGGGTGCACCAGGCGCCGCGCCACCAGGTCGAGCGCCTGGGTCGAGCCCTGGGTCAGCAAAACCTGCTCGGCACTGATCACCACTTCGCGCGCTGCCAGCTGGTCGCGCACCAGCTGGCGCAGCAACAAATAGCCCTTGAGTTCGCCATAGCCACCGAGCTCGGTGTCGTCATTCGCCATATTGCGCAGACTGCGCCGCACGCCTTCGACAAACAGCCAGCTGCCGGGCAGCCAGCCGGCGCCAGGTTTGCTGCGCATGGCCCGGCTCTCGAATATCTGGCGCAAATACCAGATCGAATCGAAGTTGTACGGCCCAGTGTGGCCGGGTTCGGCCAGCGCCGTCGGGCTGCTGCGGCTGCGCACAAAAAAGCCCGAGTGCGACTGCGACATGATGTAGCCCAGCGCCACCAGCCGGTCGTAGGCATCGACCACGGTATAGACGCTGACACCATGGGTCTGCGCAAACTGCCGTATCGACGGCAGTTTGGTGCCCGCGCGCAAAGCTCCACTGTCCATCATCTGGCGCATGCCGCTGACGATCTGACTCACCAGCGGTACGGAAGATTGGGGGTCAATGGAAAACATGGAGGTTCAAACGGCAGGTGAGCGATGCTAACGCCTATCCTGAAAGCGCCTTATTTCAGGATGTCACCCAGACACAGGTATTTGATTTCGACATAGTCGTCCATGCCGAAGTGCGAGCCTTCGCGCCCCAGACCGGACTGCTTCATGCCGCCGAACGGCACATGTTCGGTCGCCAGAATACCGACGTTGACACCGACCATGCCGTATTCCAGCGCCTCGCCAACGCGGTAAATACGACCGATATCACGGCTGTAGAAATAGCTTGCCAGACCGAACTCGGTGTCGTTCGCCGCGTCAATCGCCTGCTGCTCGGTGTGGAAGCGGAAGATCGGCGCAAACGGGCCAAAGGTTTCCTCACGGGCACACTGCATGTCGGCCGTGGCATCGGCAATCACGGTCGGTGCAAAGAACTGGCCCTGCAGGCGCTGGCCACCAACCAGCAGGCGCGCGCCCTTGGCAACGGCGTCTTGCACATGGCGCTCGACCTTTTGCAAAGCCGCTTCTTCAATCAGCGGTCCCTGGTTCACGCCCTCGTCAAAGCCGTTACCGACCTTGGCGCTGCGCACCTTAGCGGCAAACTTGTCAACGAATTCGTCGTACACAGCGTCCTGCACATAGAGCCGGTTCGAGCAAACGCAGGTCTGGCCGGCGTTGCGGAACTTGCTGGCGAAGGCGCCTTCGACGGCGCTGTCGATGTCGGCGTCGTCAAACACGATGAAAGGCGCATTGCCGCCCAGTTCCAGTGCCAGCTTCTTCACGGTGGGCGCGCTTTGTGCCATCAGGATGCGGCCGACTTCGGTGGAACCGGTGAAGCTGATGTGGCGCACCACGTCGTGGGCGCAGAACACTTTGCCAACGGCAATCGAGTTGGCGCTGTCGGCGGTCAGCACATTCAGCACGCCGGCCGGAATGCCGGCACGCACCGCCAGCTCTGCCGCGGCGAGTGCCGTCAGCGGTGTCAGCTCGGCCGGCTTGATCACCACCGGGCAACCGGCGGCCAGGGCCGGTGCCACCTTGCGCGTGATCATGGCCAGCGGAAAGTTCCAGGGCGTGATCGCCACGCAAACACCAATCGGCTGCTTGATCACCAGCAGGCGCCGGTTGTTGTCAAACTGCGGCAGGGTCTCGCCATTGAGACGCTTGGCTTCTTCGGCAAACCACTCAACAAAGCTGGCGCCATAGGCGATTTCGCCCTTGGCCTCGGCATAGGGCTTGCCCTGCTCGGCGGTCAGGATGCGCGCCAGGTCGTCCTGATTCGCCATCAGCAGATCGAACCACTTGCGCAGAATGGTGCTGCGCTCCTTGCCGGTCTTGTTGCGCCAGGCCGGCCAGGCCGCGTTGGCGGCGGCAATCGCGCTGTCGGCCTGCGCCGCGCCGAGGTTGGCGACATCGGCCAGTTGATGGCCGGTGGCCGGATCGCAGACATCGAAGCGGCTGGCGCCGCTGACCCAAAGGCCGTTGATCAGTGCGTCGGTCTTGAGCAGCGTGGGATCGTTGAGCAGCGCCAGGGGAGATGTTTTCATGTCCATGATCAGGCCAGTACCTCTTGCAAAATGCCCATGGCTTCGGCGAACACGCTGTCTTCAATCGTCAGCGGGAACAGGAAACGCACGGTGTTGGCATAGACGCCGCAGGTCAGCAGCAGCAAGCCCTTCTTCAAGGCCGCCGCCTGCACCGCCTTGGCC
>CAIUDG010000106.1 GCA_903897925.1 uncultured beta proteobacterium
ATGTCTATCTTCATCAATAAAGACACCAAGGTCATCACCCAGGGCATCACCGGCAAAACCGGTCAGTTCCACACCGAAAAGTGCCAGGAATACGCCAACGGCAAGAACTGCTTTGTGGCAGGCGTGAACCCCAAGAAGGCCGGCGAATCGATCTTCAACATCCCAATCTATTCTTCCGTCAAGGAAGCAGCTTCTGAAACCGGCGCCACCGTGTCGGTGATTTATGTGCCGCCAGCAGGCGCTGCGGCTGCCATCTGGGAAGCTGTTGAAGCCGATCTGGATCTGGCGATCTGCATTACCGAAGGCATTCCAGTGCGCGACATGCTGGAAGTGCGCAACCGCATGAAGGCCAAGGAAGCCGCCGGCGGCAAGAAGACTTTGCTGCTCGGACCGAACTGCCCTGGTCTGATCACGCCCGACGAAATCAAGATCGGCATCATGCCCGGACACATCCACCGCAAGGGCCGTATCGGCGTGGTTTCGCGCTCCGGCACCCTGACCTACGAAGCAGTGGCACAGCTGACCGAAATCGGTCTGGGCCAGTCTTCTGCCGTTGGTATTGGTGGCGACCCGATCAACGGTCTGAAGCACATCGACGTGATGCGCGCCTTCAATGACGATCCTGATACCGACGCCGTCATCATGATTGGCGAAATCGGCGGACCCGATGAAGCCGAAGCCGCACGCTGGTGCAAGGCCAACATGAAGAAGCCGATTGTTGGTTTCATTGCTGGTGTGACTGCACCTGCTGGCAAGCGCATGGGCCATGCTGGCGCCTTGATCTCCGGTGGTGCGGATACGGCGGATGCCAAGCTGGCAGTGATGGAAGAGTGCGGCTTCAAGGTCACACGCAACCCGTCCGAAATGGCCAAGCTGCTGAAGGCGTTGCTCTAATCGGTTTGTAATAAGTTGCCGTGGCGTGCTTCTGGCCCCCGGCAAACTGTAAAGTGCCCATACCGCGAGGTTGGGCACTTTTGCTTTGTGCGCTGCGGTTTTTGTGCGAAAGCGCAAATTTCCAGGCACAGTGCATTATTCAGGTAAATTAGCTGGCTGGTTCACGCTCCAATCAGCAGGGGTACAAATTGGCAAAGTCTTCAAAATTCAAGGCAGGCGATGTCTGGCGCACCGACGGGTTCGCTGGTCTGGTCATCGTCCTGGCGGTCCTGACTTTGCACCTGACAACCGATTTCATGGGCGCGCTGGAGCGCCGCTTTTACGACTTTGCCAGCAGCAGTTCCAGTCGCCAGCCCTCCGACCGCATCGCGGTGATCGCCATTGACGACCAAAGTATTGCCAACCTGGGGCGCTGGCCCTGGCCGCGCGATATCCACGCCAAGCTGATCGATCAACTGGCCGCGGCCAAGGCCAAAACCATTGTCCACACCGCCTTCTTTTTTGAGCCGCAGGTCGACCGTGGGCTGCTGTATATCCACAAGATCCGCGACGCACTTAATACCGCACCCGATGCCAGCGCCGGCAACGCGCCAGTGGCGGCGCTGGTCAGCGAAGCCGAGACCGCGCTGGATACCGATGCGGTATTTGCCGCCAGCCTGCAAGCCGCTGGCAATGTGTTGATTCCCTCGGTGTATGTGCTGGGCGATCCACTGGGCAAGCCGGACAGCCCGCTGCCGCCGTTCGCCTTGCGCCAGACCCTGGCGGACAGCCCGGGCTATTCGATCAATACCCAGCGCGCGCAGCAACCGACGCCACAGATTGGCGAGGCGGCGGCGGGAATCGGCCATCTGAACCTGTTTACCGACGTTGATGGCTCGGTGCGTCGCGAGCCGCTGCTGCTGAATTACTACGGCCGGGCGGTGCCTTCGCTGGCGCTGCTGGCGGCGGCACGCAGTCTGAATCTGGGCATGGCGGACATCCGTGTGACGCCAGGCGAGTCGGTCACGTTGGGCAATTTGCGGGTGCGCACCGATGCGCAGGCCTTGATGTTGCCGCAGTTTTACCGTGGCCATGAGGGCCGTCCGGCATTTCCGGTGGATTCGTTCTACGACGTGCTGAGCGGAAAAATCCCGGCGGCCAAGTATGCCGACAAAATCGTTGTTATCGGCGCCACGGCAGCCGGCGTTGGCGCCCAGTTCCCGGTGCCTGGCAACCCGTCGCTGTCTTCGGCAGAAACGGTGGCGCACATTATTTCCAGCATCCTGAACGAGCACTTCATCGTGCAGCCGGGCTGGGGCGTGTGGGCTTCTCTGGCGGCCTTCCTGCTGATAGCCACCTATGTGGTGCTGGGCTTGCCGCGCCTGTCGGCGGGACGCGCGGCGTCCTTGACGCTGCTGCTGTTGCTGCTGTTGCTGGGCGCCGAATTCGGGTTGCTGGCGCAGTCGGCGCTGTGGATCAAGCTGGTGTTTCCGGCCTGTGTGCTGGTGTTGGGGCACCTGGCGCTGAGCACCAAGCGGTTCCTGATGACGGAAGCCGGCAAGGAGCGTTCTGACCAGGAGTCGGCTGAAACCAATCGCATGATGGGTCTGGCGCTGCAGGGGCAGGGCCAGCTCGACATGGCCTTCGATCGTTTCCGCCGCGTGCCGATGGCCGACCCGGTGATGGGCAATCTGTACAGCCTGGCGCTGGATTTTGAGCGCAAACGCCAATTCAACAAGGCCGAGGCGGTGTATGCGCGCATGCTGGCCTACGACCCGCAGTACAAGGACGTGGCGGCCAAACTGCGGCGTGCCAAAAACCTGTCTGAGTCGGTGCTGCTGGGCAGCGGCGGGCACGCCGGTGGCAGCATGGTGCTGGACGGCGAGTCGATTGAAAAGCCGATGCTGGGGCGTTACCAGGTAGACAAAGAGCTGGGCAAGGGCGCCATGGGGGTGGTGTATCTGGGCCGCGACCCCAAAATCGGCCGCGTGGTGGCGATCAAGACCATGGCCCTGAGTCGCGAGTTTGCCGGGGAAGACCTGGCCGACGCGCGCGAGCGTTTTTTCCGCGAGGCGGAAACTGCCGGCCGTCTGCAGCACCAGAATATCGTGACCATCTTCGACGCCGGCGAAGAGCACGATCTGGCCTATATCGCCATGGAGTTCCTCAAGGGGCGTGACTTGGTCGAATTCTGCAAACCCGGGCAGCTGCTGACCGTGTTCACAGTGCTGAGCATCGTGGCGCGGGTTGCCGAGGCGCTCGATTATGCGCACCGCCAGCACGTTGTGCACCGCGATATCAAGCCGGCCAACATCATGTATGAGCTGGAAAGCGACACCGTGAAGGTGACCGACTTCGGCATCGCCCGCATCACCGACTCCAGCAAGACCAAGACCGGCATGGTGCTGGGCACACCCAGCTTCATGTCGCCGGAACAGTTGGCCGGGAAAAAGGTCGATGGCCGCTCCGACCTGTATTCCCTGGGCGTGATGCTGTTTCAGTTGCTGGTCGGGGCCTTGCCGTTCCGCGGCGATTCGATGTCGGAACTGATGTACAAGATTGCCAACGAAGAGGCGGTTGATGTCCGTAGCCTGCGCCCCGAGCTGCCCGCAGAATTGAGCGATATCGTGGCGCTGGCGCTGTGCAAACAGCCCGAGCTGCGCTACCAGACCGGGGCCCAGATGGCTGCCGATTTGCACGCCCTGCTGGCCCGCATGCCAGCACAAAAAGCCGCACTGGCAGTGGATCCGGCGGCAACGCAGAAAAGCCACAGCGCCCCCGATGCGAATCCGGGATTTGAGCCTACCATGCCCTCGATGCAGGCCACCATGCCGGCACCGCGTCATCCGACACCCGATATCGAAATATAAGGCTCAGCCATGATTTATCACTTTTGTTCCAAGACCGATACCGGACGCGAGCGGGATAACAATGAGGACGCGGTGGCGTTTGATGAAAACACCCAGGTCGCGGTACTGGCCGATGGCATGGGCGGATATAACGCTGGCGAAGTGGCCAGTGGCATGGCAACCACGTTTATCAACCTGGAAATGAGCCGCTGGCTGCACCAGGCGGGCGCCAGCGCCAAATCGAAAGATATTCGGCGCGCCATGGAAATCTGTGTCGACAATGCCAATTTGTCGATATTCAACGCGGCCAACTCGAATGCCCAATATGCGGGTATGGGAACCACGCTGGTGATGGGTGTTTTTCGCCCTGGCATGGCGCAGATTGGACATATTGGTGATTCGCGCTGTTATCGCTTGCGCGGCGCCTTGCTGGAACAAATCACGCGCGACCATTCGCTGCTGCAAGAGCAGCTCGACGCCGGATTGCTGACGCCGGAGCAGGCCCAGCATTCGACGATCAAGAATCTGGTGACCCGTGCACTTGGTGTTGAAGAGCTGGTATTGCTGGAAGTCAATGAATTTCAGGTCGAATTGGGTGATATATATCTGATGTGTTCCGATGGCCTGTCGGATATGGTGGACGATGCGACCATCGCTAAAATCATGTCAATGCACACCGGCCTGGCGCACAAGGCCGATTTGCTGGTGGCCGAGGCCAACGACAATGGGGGGCGCGACAATATTTCGGTGCTGCTGGTGGAAGCCTGTGAAGCTGTCGAAAAGAAGGGTCTAATCGCGAGGTTATTAGGGAAGTAAGCACCCATGGGTGTTCCAGAGTCAAACTATAGGAAAAGGAGCCGGTCATGCCGAAAATGATCGTGTCGATCGATGAGGTCGTTATCAAGGAAGTCCAGCTGACGAAGGACCGGACCACGGTCGGTCGGCGGCCCTATAACGACGTTGTGATCGATAACCTCGCTGTCAGCGGCGAGCACGCCGTGATGCTGATGCATGGCGCCGATGTGGTGGTTGAAGACCTCAACAGCACCAACGGCACGTACGTCAACGGCAAGGCGATCAAGAAGCAGCAGCTGCAAAACGGTGACAGCATCGAGATCGGCAAGTACAAGATCAAGTTTGTGGGCGATCACGCGGTCGAGTCTTTCGACAAGACCATGGTTGTCAGCAAGCCGATGACCAGCGCGCCAGCGCCAGCGCCCGCTGCTGCTGCACATTTTGCTTATCCGACGGCCTCCGAAACGCATGCCGCTCCGGTACTGCCGGCCTCGATCCGGGTACTTTCCGGCGCCGCCGCCGGCCGCGAAGTTCCGCTGACCAAAGTCGTGACGACGATTGGCAAACCGGGGGTGGCGGTGGCCGCCATTACCAAACGGCAGGCTGGTTTTGTCGTGCACCATGTAGAGGGCGGCGGCAACCCGTCGCTCAATGGTGCGCCCATCAGTTCGGATCCTTTGCCTCTGAAAAACGGGGATGTCATCGAACTGGCGGGCACGCAGATGCAGTTCGTCCAGTCCTAGGCGCGCTGGCACCATGGCGGCCCTCTGGAAGCACTGCGAACCACAACGGATGCCATGAAAGCCATTGCCAAGCACTGGCCCCGTATCGCGGTGACGCTGTTGCCGCTGGTTTTTGCACTGCTGCATGCGGTCGGCGTGGTGCGTCTGGGGGTCTTGCAGCGGCTCGATGAAATCATTTATGACGCGCGTTTGCGCGCCACCCAGGCGGTGGCGGTCGATGAGCGCGTGGTGATTGTCGATATCGATGAAAAAAGCCTGGCCGAAGTCGGCCGCTGGCCTTGGAGCCGCAACAAGCTGGCACAACTGGTCGATGAATTGTTTGACCGGCAAAAAATCGCGCTGCTGGGCTTTGACGTGGTGTTTGCCGAGCCCGACACCAGTTCCGGTCTGGCGCGTCTGACGGAACTGGCGCACAACGAACTGCGTGACCAGCCGGCCTTCGCGGAGCGATTGCGCCAGCTGCAACCGGGTCTGGATTACGACGCTGTGTTTGCGCGTGCGATTCAGAATCGGCCGGTGGTGCTGGGCTATTACTTTACCGATGATGCCGGCGCGCGCACCAGTGGCGTTCTGCCGGAACCGGTGATTACCGCGCACGACCTGCAGGGCCGCCAGTTGCCCGCCACCACGGCCAGCGGCTATGGCGCCAATTTGCCGATTCTGGCCAAGGCGGCAGCGACCGCTGGGTTCTTCAATCCCTTGGTCGATAACGACGGTGTGGTGCGCTCGGTGCCGCTGATCAGCGAGTACCACGGCCAGTATTACGAGTCGCTGGCGCTGGCCATGTTTCGCAAGCTGGTGGGTTCACCGAGCGTGGCGGCGGGGTTTTCCAGTGATCCGGCAGCGGCTTTGGACCGGATTTTGCTGAAACGGGGCAATGCTGCCATGGCAATACCCGTGGACGACCGGGTTGCTACGCTGGTGCCCTACCGCGGCCGTGGCGGGGTGAATGGCGGCTCTTACCGTTACCTGTCGGCGGCGGATCTGCTGGCCGGGCGGGTGCCGGTTGAAAGCTTGCGCGACAAAATTGTGCTGGTGGGCACCACGGCGCCGGGCTTGCTGGACCTGCGCGTGACGCCGGTGGGCGAGACCTACCCCGGGGTAGAAGCCCATGCCAACCTGATCTCCGGATTGCTGGATGGCCATCTGCTGCTCAAGCCCGACTATGTTGTTGGCTACGAAGTGCTGACCTTGCTGCTTTCCGGTCTGGTGCTGGCGTTTGGCTTGCCACTGCTGTCGGCGTCGCGTGCGGTGGTGTTGAATGTGGCGGTGATTGCGGCGTTGGTGGCACTGAATTTCTGGATGTACTTTGGTCAGGGGCTGGTGCTGCCATTGGCGTCCGGACTGAGCATGGCACTGCTGGCGTTTGGCGTGAACATGAGCTATGGCTACTTTGTGGAAAGCCGCTCCAAGCGCGAACTGGCCAACCTGTTTGGCACTTATGTGCCACCCGAGCTGGTGCATGAGATGCTGAAAGACCCGGATGCCTACAGCATGGCGGCCAGCAACCGCGAGTTGACCGTGATGTTTTGTGACATGCGTGGCTTTACCAAGATGTCCGAGTCCATGGAGCCGATCCAGCTGCAGCAACTGCTGACTGGCGTGTTCAGCCGCCTGACCAGCGAGATTCGGGCCAATATGGGCACCATCGACAAATACATGGGCGACTGTGTCATGGCGTTCTGGGGCGCGCCGGTGGAAACTGCCGACCACGCGCCGCTGGCAGTGAAGGCGGCACTGGAAATGGTCGCGGCAATGCGCGACATTAACCAGGACCACCGGCAGCAGGGTTTGCCGGAAATCGGCATTGGCATTGGGCTGAATACCGGTGCCATGTGCGTTGGTGACATGGGCTCGAATATCCGTCGCGCCTATACCGTGATTGGTGATGCGGTGAATCTGGGCTCCCGGCTGGAGGGTTTGTCCAAGGTCTATGGTGTCGAACTGGTGGCCAGTGAATCCACGCGCCAGGCCGCGCCGGACTACGCCTGGCAGGAGCTGGACCGGGTGCGGGTCAAGGGCAAGGAGCAGGCGGTGGCGATTTTTCTGCCACTCGGGCGCAAGGACCAGTTGCCGGAGCCGGTGCTGAACGAATTGCGCATCTGGAATGCATTTTTGCAGGCGTATCGGGCGCAGAATTGGGAGCAGGCGGATGTGCACATGCTGAATCTGACGCGGACCTGCCCGGCGAAATATCTGTACCAGCTGTATGCCGAGCGGGTTGCCCACATGCGCCTGCTGCCGTTTGACGCCGCGTGGGACGGTGCGACCAATTTCGAGACCAAATAAGGTAACCCAAGTGAAAGTACGTGTGCTGGGTTGTTCCGGGGCAATCGCCAAGGATTGCCGTACCACCTCGTTTCTGATTGACGGGGAGGTACTGATTGACGCTGGCACCGGGGTTGGCGACCTGACGCTTGACGAAATGCGTGGCATTGATGATGTGCTGCTGACGCACTCCCATCTCGACCATGTCGCCGCCTTGCCGCTGATGGTGGATGCGGTGGCGGCCCAGCGCAAGTCGCCGCTGCGCATCCATGCCCTGGCTGGAACCATTGAGGCACTGAAGGCGCATGTTTTCAATGACGTGATCTGGCCCGATTTCACGCGCATACCGTCCATTGATGCACCATTTATCAGCTTTCATCCGATTCGTATCGGGCAGACTTTGCAACTGCGGCGAAAGCTCGTTGAGGTGCTGCCCGCCGTGCATACGGTGCCCGCGGCGGGGTTCGCAGTGACCGCCGGCAATGGTTGCTGGATATTCAGCGGCGATACCGAGCGCAACGCGGCTTTCTGGAACCGGATCAACCAACTCAATGTAGCCATGCTCGTCATAGAAACTGCATTCAGTAACCGGGAAAAAGACCTGGCGCGGCGCAGTTTGCATTTGTCCCCGGCGTCGCTGGCGGAAGAGCTGGACAACATCCCCAAAGACAAGCGATATCCGATTTACATCACCCACACCAAGCCGGCGGAAACCGAGTTGATCATGGCGGAAATTCAGCGCTTTGATCAGACCCAGCCTTTTGGTCCCAATGTCACCCACGACATCCGCTGGTTGCGGGCGGGTCAGGAGTTTGAAATATGAGTTCAGTGATGCCCCCTTCCGGGGTGCGCAAGTCGTCCGAGCAGGCGTTTTTCGAGTCGCAGAAGTTGCCCTCGGAGAAACGCGGCATGACTTTTGAAGCGCTGTTTTATCGGCAGCTGCACCAGGTGACGGCGCGTATTCACGAAACTGAGAATGTCGAGCAGATCATGCTCGAAAGCAGCCAGGACATCTGCAAGCTGCTCAACGCCGATCGGCTGACCTTGTACGCCGTCACCGAAGACGGCAGCGCCATCGTTTCCAAGATCAAGACCGGGCTGACCAGCAGCCGCGACCTGAAGTTGCCGGTGTCGCCGCAAAGCCTGGCCGGGTATGCAGCGTTCAGTCGCAAGGCGCTGAATCTGTCCGACGTGTATGACGACGAGGCGCTGAAGCGCATTCACCCGGCACTGTCTTTTTTGAAAGAGGTGGACCGGCGTTCCGGCTACCGGACCAAGCAGATGCTGGTGGTTCCGATTCTGGAAGGCGAGACGCTGTACGGTGTGCTGCAGGTGATCAACAGCAAGAGTGACGAGCCCTTTGGCGAATTGGAGCTGGACGGCGTTGCCGAGCTGTGCAAGACACTTGCCACCGCCATTCGCCAGCGTGTGCGCCGGCCCGAGGAAGTCATCCGCAAAAAGGCCAGCAAATACGACGGGCTGGTGACGGACGGCCTGTTGACCCAGGCCGAGCTGGACCAGTGCGTGCACGATGCGCGCGAGCAGGAAAAGTCGGTGGAGCAATTGCTGCTGGCCGATTACAAGGTCAAGCCGATCCAGATTGGCGCGTCGCTGGCGAAATTCTTTGGCTTGCCGTATGAACCGTTTGATGCGGGCCGGTTGCGCGTGGAGCCGCTGCATGGCGTGCTGAAGCGGGAATATGTGGAGGAGCAGCACTGGATGCCGCTGGAAGACTCCAACAATGGCCTGGTGGTGATGTGTCTGGACCCGGAAGCGGTGCGGGCCTCGCGCGTGGTGCCGCAAATTTATCCCCGCAGCAGCAAGTTTTCCTATTGCGTAACGACCCAGGGCGAATTCGCGCAGACCCTGGCCCAGCTGTTTGGCAATGACGATACCAGCACCATTGACCAGTTGCTGGCCGACATGGACGGCGGTCCGATGGAGGAGGCCGGCTCGGAGGATGCGCTGGAGTCCGCTGCGGCAGACAACGAGCTGGTGAAGTTTGTCAACAAAGTCATCATTGACGCCTACAACCAGAAGGTTTCGGACATCCATATCGAGCCAATGCCAGGCAAATCCAAAACCGGCATCCGCTTTCGTATTGATGGCAGCCTGGTGCCTTACATTGAAGTGCCGGCGCATTTTCGCCAGGCCATGGTGACGCGTCTGAAAATCATGTGCGATCTGGATATTTCCGAACGCCGCAAGCCGCAGGACGGAAAGATCAAATTCAAGAAATACGGCCCGCTCGATATCGAGCTGCGGGTGGCCACTATTCCATCCGCCGGCGGCGTGGAAGACGTGGTGATGCGTATTTTGGCGGCTGGCGAGCCGATCCCGCTGGAAAAGCTGGGATTGACGCCGCACAACAAGGCGCGCCTGGAGGCAACGGTCAGCAAACCCTACGGCCTGTTCTACGTCTGCGGCCCGACCGGCTCGGGCAAAACCACCACGCTGCACTCGATTCTGAAGTTTCTGAACACACCCGACACCAAGATCTGGACCGCTGAAGATCCGGTGGAAATCACCCAAAAGGGCTTGCGCCAGGTCCAGATCAATAAAAAAGCCGGTATTGATTTCGCCTTGATCATGCGCGCCTTTCTGCGTGCCGACCCGGACATCATCATGGTCGGCGAGTCGCGCGACAAGGAAACCGTCTCGATGGGTGTGGAAGCCTCACTGACCGGACACCTGGTGTTCTCCACACTGCACACCAATTCGGCGCCGGAATCGATCACGCGCCTGATGGACATGGGCATGGACCCCTTCAACTTTGCCGACGCGCTGCTCGGTATCCTGGCGCAGCGCCTGGCCAAACGGCTGTGCGACTGCAAGGAGTCCTATTTTCCCGATGCCGAAGAAGTGCGGCTGTTCACTGTGGAATATGCCGAAGAGCTGCGCCATTCCAAAGCCTGGAAGGCCGATTACGAAGGCGAGTTCAAGAAACTGCAGGCGCAATGGATGAAGGACTACGGCGACAACGGCCGGCTCAAGTTCTACCGCATGGTGGGTTGCGACAAGTGCGGCAAAACTGGCTATAAGGGCCGCGTCGGTCTGCACGAATTGCTGGTCGCCGATGACGATGTGAAAAAGCTGATCCAGGAGCGCGCGCGCGTGGCCGAGTTGTTTGCGGCCTCGGTGGAAGCCGGCATGCGCACCCTGAAGATGGACGGCATGGAGAAGGTGATGATGGGGCTGACCGATCTGAAGATGGTGCGTGCGGTTTGTATTAAATAGCGCCAGGTAGCAGGCACCGACTATTCGATGCCGACCCGCCTGATCGACAAGTGACGCAAAGCCAAGTCAGCTTCTGGGCTGACTGCCAAGGGTGTGACTTATGAGCCCTTTTGTCAGTGCTTGCGCCAGCACATGTCCCATCGCTGCCGCCTTTGCCATCCACATAATTCCTGTGTTTTCATCCTGTGGGGTGCCTTTGCCGTTGATATAACAGTGTCCAAGCCACTGCATCGCATCGGCATTGTTTTGCTGGGCGGCTTGCTGAAACCAATAAAACGCCGCCTGGTATTTCTCTGCTACTAGAAAGAGCTGCCCAAGGGTGTCTTGCGCCTCGGCATCCCCCGCACCCGCTCGCAAAATCATTGGCTTGTCTTCCGGCGCCAAAGGTGCACAGATATGCGGTTCGACCTCGGACCATAGGATCATGGCGCGGCCACGCGCGTCTTTTTCCACGCGCGTGACATCGCCCTTGGCAATACGACGCCACCACGTATTTTTGCTTATTTCTGTGATGGCACATGCCGTATTGAGGCTGATGACGGTCAGGGTCGTTTCCATGCCTTGATGGTAGCCGCTGGGGTTATGGGTGCGCCAAGTCAGCTGCTGGGGTGACTTTCCAGCGCGTAACGTATTCGTCGCTTGATGTCACTTTGGGCCGTGACATGGCCAAGCGCCGCTGCCTTGGCAACCCACATGAGACCCAAATAATCATTCTTTTCCACCCCATTGCCGCCGATATAACAGTAGGCAAGCCAGTGCATGGCATCGGGATGGCCTTGTTTGCTTGCCTGCTGAAACCAGTAGAACGCGGCCTTGTGCTGTGCTGCACGCATAAAAAACTGGCCAATGGCATTTTGTGCATCCGCAGAGCCTGTGTCAGCAAGGAACAGGGATTCATGATTTTCCGCAGTCATGGGAATGACGATGTGCGGCTCTACTTCGGCCCACCACAGCATGGTGCGTCCGTGGTCATCGTTGACTGCGCGCATGACACCTTGTTCCGCGATACGCCGCCACCAGGTCCTGCGACTTAGGTTGGTGATGGCACTGGCAGTATCAATGCTGATGGCGGCGGGTTTCATGGCTTGATTCAAAGTCACTTGGGCACACGCTTTGGACACCCTTGCCAGCTGTGTTCGTCAAAACATGACGGAGTCAAGGGGGGCATGGCTGCGGCCATTTCAATAAGTGGCACTGGAGAATACTATACCAAGCAGGCGATGGCACGGAAGATTGCTGCTCCAAACGTGCGGTGGCGCAGGTTTTGTCAATGCTGGATTGGCATTGGCACAGGATTAATCGAACCCACTGCGATTTGGCACATATGAATACTGCTTCAATTATGAAGTGGCACATCGCGGGTGAAAGAAAATGGATAGCTACCTGCGCCGAAATCCGAGATATGCAAAATTTTTTCAATAAAACACCATATTTCCGGTGTATTCTCGGATTTCCGTTGCCTGGCACGATGCATGCGTATGCTGTGAACGGTTTTTCCATTGTTTTATTCTTGTTTTATTGGAGCTGATCATGAAGCGTTCTATGCAAAAGGGTTTTACCCTGATCGAGTTGATGATCGTGGTTGCGATTATCGGCATTTTGGCTGCGGTGGCCTTGCCCGCATACCAGGATTACACTATCAAGGCGAAGGTCTCTGAGGGTCCGAGCTTGGTCGCTCCTATCCTTACTGCCCTGGGTATTGCTTGCAGTGATGGTTCTATTGCCACAGGAAGTCTGCCTACCATTGGTTCCTTGGGCATCACGACCAGCCCAGTCGGCAAATACATGTCCGGCATCACATTTAGCGGGACCATGGGTGCGCCAACGGTGACTCTGGCCTACAACGCCATCGGTAGCAATGTTGCCGCTGGTCAAACCGTGGTTTACACCGGCACCTGCAATTCGAGCGGCCTGACTTGGAACTCGCCACTTACCGGAAGCATTGCCGCAAAATACCTGCCGAAGACCTAATGCACGGCTGACGTAAGTTGAAGAGGGGGCTTTCGGGCCCCTTCTTTTTTTCCAGAGCAAATTGCGCCCCGTTTAATACTTGTAGCGACATGAAGAACTGCGGTGGTTTTCGGGTTGGTGTTCATCGAATAGCATCGGCCCCGTACCTTCTGCTCTTGCTCGCACTGCTGATGGCCGCGCTGGTTTACCGCCCCGGCCTTGACGGGCCCTTCGTCTTTGACGATGGCCTGAACATCGTCAACAACCAGCCATTGAGACTGCAAGAGGTCTCCAAAGAAAGTCTCGGGCAAGCCGCATTTTCGAGTCCCAACGGCGTCTTTGGGCGGCCGCTGAGCATGTTGAGCTTTGCCGCCAATTTCTACGCAGACAAAGACCAGGTCACACCTTTTCCTTCGGCCTACTCCTTTAAGCTGACCAACCTGGCGATCCATTTATTGAATGGTCTGGCCGTCTTCATGCTGACCTGCCAGCTTGTTGCCCTGTACCGCGAAAGACGCCAAGCAGATTTGCCCGCCACCTACCCGCAGTGGTTGGCCCTTGCCGTCAGCGCAGCCTGGCTGCTGCATCCGCTCAACGTCACCGGCGTGTTGTACGTCGTGCAGCGCATGGCCAGCCTCGCGGCGCTGTTCAGCTTTGCCGGCCTTGCGCTCTACCTCTGGGGTCGCAGGCGTCTTTGCAATGGCCAGCGCGGCGGCCTGGCCGCGATCCTTGTCAGCCTATTCGTTTTCATGCCGCTGGCGGTGCTGAGCAAGGAAAACGGAATACTGGTGCCCTTGTTCATGCTGGCGCTGGAAATCGTGTTGTTCCGTTTCGAAACGGCCCGGCCCCAGAGCAGAAAATTGTTGATCGCCATGTTTGCGCTCATTGTCGTGCTTCCGGTGGTGCTGGTGGCGGGGTATTTTTTATTGCACCCGGAGTGGCTGCTGGTTGGCTATGGCAAGCGCGACTTTACGTTGCCACAGCGCTTGATGACGGAAGCCCGCATCGTCTGGTTCTACCTGCGCCTGATTGTTTTGCCAAGCACCGCGTTGATGGGGCTGTACCACGACGATATTGCCGTTTCACGCAGCCTGCTGGACCCTGCAAGCACCTTGCCGGCAATTATTGGCATCCTTGCACTGATCTCGGCCGCGTGGTGGCTACGCCGCCGCCAACCGCTGCTTGCCTATGGCATCGTTTTTTTTCTCATTGGCCATAGCCTGGAATCGACGATTTACCCGCTGGAACTTGTTCACGAGCATCGCAACTACCTGCCCATGTTCGGCATTTTGTTGGCTTTCTTTCATCTGCTGCTTGCCCCTGCCCCTGCCCATGCCGTCACCTTGCGCGTACCGCGCCGGGCGCTGGCCTGTCTGCTGATTGCGCTTTTTGCGGTGGGGACCTTGTCGCGCGCCAACCAGTGGTCCAGCGCGCAAAGTCTGTGGTCTGAAGAGGTCGAGCATCACCCCGCTTCACTTCGCGCACATCTCGCTTTGGGCGGGTTCTATGCCAATGCCCTGGCGCTCGACCCGGCCGCGCGTGTCGCCTATGGCGACGCTGCGCGCCAAGTCTACGAGCAGGCTTTGGCTATTAATAAACTCAGTACCGAGGGTCTATTTGGCTTGATTCAACTGAGCCAGACGCATGGCCTGCCTTTGAAGAATGAGTGGTTGAGCGATTTGAACTACAGCTTGCAGCACGAAGCCATTCCCTCCAACACCAATGACCGGTTGATCGCCTTGGCAATGTGCAGAAGGAATGACGCATGCCCGTTGAATGCTGCAGAAGTGGACCTTCTGATGCATGCACCCCTGAATAATCCCAGGGTGGCGGGCCGCGACCGTGCGCTGATTTACAACGCGCTGACCGTCTATTTCTTCAATGTGGTCCACGACTATGCAAGGTCCACTGCATCCGCGCGCAGCGCGGTCGCATTGGACCCGATGAACATGGACAATCAGCTGTGGTTGGCAACCTGCCTGATCGCGATGCACCAGACTGAAGAGGCGCACCAGCAAATCGCCGTGCTCAAGACACTGGATATCCACAAGCGCAGAACCAATGACATTGCGCAAGTGGAGCAGCAACTGACCGAAGGCCACTGAAGCGCGCGCAAGTCGAGCACAATCTGACCATGTTATCCATAGTGATCCCCGCCAAAAACGAGGCTGCGAGCTTGCGTGACCTATTGCCGCGCATCCTGGCCCAGACCAGCGGTGCCGAAATCATCGTGGTGAACGACGGTTCCGAGGACGACACGGTCGCAGTGTGCGAAGCCAACGGTGTCCGTGTCCTGACGCACCCCTATTCGAAAGGCAATGGCGCATCGGTCAAGACCGGGGCCAGAGCGGCGCGTGGCGGAACCATCGTCTTTATGGATGCCGATGGTCAGCACAAGCCCGAAGACATTCCTCGCCTGCTTGCACAATTCGACCAAGGTTTCGATATGGTCGTGGGTGCCCGGCAGGAAGGTTCACAGGCGGGTCTGCACCGCGCCGTGGCCAACGATGTGTTCAGTCGCTTTGCCACGTGGATGGTGATGCAGCCCATTGCCGACCTGACCTCAGGTTTTCGGGTGGTGCGGGCGGACCGGTTTCGGCAGTTTCTGTATTTGCTTCCGAATGGGTTTTCTTATCCCACCACCATTACCATGGGCTTTTTCCGGGCCGGCTATGGCGTGGCTTATGTGCCAATACATTCACCGCCCAGAATCAATGGCAGCAGCCACATCCATCCACTGCGTGATGGCATCCGATTTTTGTTGATCATTATCAAAATTGGAACCTTGTTTTCGCCGCTAAAGCTATTTTTACCAATCAGCTCAGGATTCTTCCTGACCGGCATTTCTTACTATTTGTACACCTACCTGACTTCAGGGCGCTTTACCAATATGAGTGCGTTGCTGTTTATCTCTGCAGTATTCACTTTTCTGATTGGCATCGTGTCCGAACAAATTTCCGCGTTGCATTACAAGAATATTGATACGACCGACACCGAGGGTGATTAGTTGAAAGTCCTGATGAGCAGTACTTCGTATCCGCAGAATGCGCAGGACTGGCGCGGACGATTTATTGCCAATCTGGCGGCTGCGCTCGCGCGACGCAGTGATATCCGCCTGTCGTTGTGGGCACCACCGGGTGAATTGGCCGACCAGATAAGCAGCGCGACGTCTCCTGCCGATGCGCTCTGGCTAGAAGATTTGGCGCAAAACGGCGGCATCGCCCAGCAATTGCGTAGCCGCAAGGTGTGGGCGCTGGGAACGGTTATCAGCCTGCTGGTGCGGCTGGGTCGTGGCTATCGAGCGCAGTCAAGTGATGTGGTTCATGTCAACTGGTTGCAGAACGCACTGCCACTGTGGGGAACCCATACACCGGCGTTGATTACGGTACTGGGTACGGACTTTGCCTTGTTGCGTTTGCCAGGCATGAGGGCGCTGCTGCGTGCTGTATTGCGGCAGCGGCGCGCTATTCTTGCCCCCAATGCGGAGTGGATGCAGCCGCTGCTGAAGCAGGCTTTTGGCGATCTGGCGGAAATTCGCCCGATTGAGTTTGGCGTGGACCAATTGTGGTTTGAATTGGAGCGCCAGCCCCTGGCTGAGCGTGCGCGCCACTGGCTCGCGGTAACGCGACTCACCAAAAACAAGGTCGGAGACTTGTTTACCTGGGGTGAAGGCTTGTTTGGTCCGGAACGGCAATTGCACTTGTTTGGCCCCATGCAAGAGCAGCTTCAGCTGCCCGCCTGGGTTCACTACCATGGGCCAACGCACCCGACCGAACTCCTGAATCAGTGGTTTCCACAGGCCTGCGGCCTGATTACCCTGAGCCGCCATGACGAAGGTCGCCCCCAGGTCATACTGGAAGCCATGGCTGCGGGGCTGCCCATACTGGCCTCCGACCTGCCGGCCCACCGTGACATGCTCCAACACCGCCAAACCGCTTGGCTGGCGGCCAGCCGCAGCGATGTGCGCAAAGGCTTGGAGTGGCTGGAAGATCCGCAGCGCAATGTCGCCGTGGGGCAAGCAGCACGACAGCAAATAAAAGCCACTGTAGGTACCTGGGATGATTGCGCTGGCCGCTACGCCGCAGCCTACCAAGACCTGCTGGAGCCCCGCTCATGAGCCGGGCTGGCATTTTGCTGCTGGGTGGGGCGGGCTTTATTGGCAGTGCCTTGGCTAAACGCCTGCAATCGGAAGGCTTGCCAGTGCATGTGGTGGGCCGGGCTGACCTTGGTTTACTTGCCAAACTGCTGCCCCAGTGTGGAACGGTGGTGCACCTGGCGTCTGGTACCACGCCTGCCACATCCGCCAGACACCCGCAACTGGAGAATGGCAACCTGGCGCTCACCCTGCATTTGCTGGAACTGTTGCAGACCTTGCCGCCAATCCATTTGGTATTTTTCTCATCGGGTGGCACGGTGTATGGCAACTCTGCGACTTTGCCCATCGGGGAAGACAGTCCCTTTGCGCCGCTATCGCACCATGGTGCAGGAAAAGCTGCGCAAGAAGTTCTGTGCAAAACCCTTGCCACACGGGGCCATGCGGTGACGGTGCTGCGCCCGTCCAACGCCTATGGTCCGGGGCAGAACTTGCGCCAGGGCTTTGGCTTGATCCGCACCATGCTGCAACATGCCGAGGCGGGCACCGCGCTGGAGATCTGGGGCGATGGCGAGAGTGTGCGCGATTACATCTATATAGATGATGTGGTGGAAGCCACTGTGCGTTTGATCGGTTTGCCGCAAGATAGCGGGACCTACAACCTGGGCAGCGGCGTGGGCTACAGCATCAACCAGGTCAAGAGCCTGGTTGAGAAGGTGTGCGGCTGCGCCTTGCCGACCCTATATCGCGAAGCGCGCAATATGGATGTGCGCAGCGTGGTGCTGGATAACAAGCGTTTGAGCGTTCGCCTGGATTGGCACGCAACCGTGGCGTTGGCGGATGGGCTTGCACAAACCTGGAACTGGCTGCGTCAGTCATGATCGAATCCATGCCTCTGGTATCGGTTTGCATTGCCAACTACAACGGCATGGATGTGATTGATGATTGTCTACAGTCCGTACTTGCCCAAGTGGGTGATATTGCGGTGGAAATTCTGTTGCACGACGATGCGTCGACGGATGGCTCCATAGACCATATCCGCAATCACTATCCAGATGTGGTGTTGATGGAAAGTGAATCCAACGTTGGTTTTTGTATAGCCAACAATCGCATGGCAGCAAGGGCCAAAGGCAAATTTCTTTTGCTTCTTAACAATGACGCGGCTTTGTATCCGGACGCTTTGCAGGCGCTGCTGCTGGAGGCCGGCAGACTGGGGCAACCGGCCATTCTGACAATTCCGCAATACGATGCTACGACGGGGGTACTTGTAGATCGGGGGTGTTTACTCGACCCGTTTTACAACCCGGTACCGAATCTGGATGCTCACCGTGCGGATGTGGCGATGGTGATTGGTGCCTGTCTGTGGATTCCAAAAGGCTTGTGGGATGAACTGCAAGGATTCCCGGACTGGTTTGGATCGATAGCGGAGGACATGTACCTGTGCTGCCGGGCACGGCTGGCTGGGTATGCGGTCAGGGCGCTTTCGGTGTCCGGTTATCGGCATTGGCAAGGGAAGAGTTTTGGCGGTGGGCGGGTGATTGAACTGCGGCTATTTTCCAGCTTCCGGCGTCGAACGCTGTCGGAACGCAACAAGTCCTTCGTCATGGCTGTGAGCACGCCAACTGTTTGCATTCTGTTTCTACTGCCCTTGCACCTTCTATTGCTTCTTATGGAAGGAACGCTGCTCTCAGTGCTGAATATGGAAATTGCCTATTTGCGCCGCATCTATTTGCCCGTTTTTGGCGGGCTCGTCCGTGAGCGATCGAATCTGCGCAAGACACGCGCCGCAATATTTCGCACTCGCACCATTGCTATCGGAGACTACTTTTCGGTTTTCAAACTTTGGCCTCGCAAGCTGGTCATGCTAGTTCGCCACGGATTGCCGCACTTGCGTAGCGACACGAATTGACCCCATTTTTCCGGCGGATCCTCAGCTAAGGGAGCCCAATATCCACCGGCGCAGGCGATGCTGCAGCTCGACGGGGACCAGGGATGCCAAACGAGCTGATAAAGGGTGGCGTCGCAATTTCAGACCGGCCAGAAATGTGGCGCGTCGTAATGAAAAAAGCGTACGGTCAACCAAGTTGAGCCGGAGCTTGCAGTGAACATCAGCGTACACCAGCAACGCGTTTGCGTCGCTGGTGGCAGGTTTGTATTCATCCATCAGATAGTCTGTCGCCCAGTTCCATGCACTAGGGGCGAACGGACGGTTCACTGGTTCCGGTGATTGGAACGTGAGGATGTTCTGTTCACGAATTTGGATGAAAAAGTCATTCCATTCCTGCGCCGTCCAGCGCCAGTCGCCAACCCAAGTCCATGCGCGGCCGACAACGCGCTCTGGCAATGCGCCCAGATCAGTAACAACAATAGGGCGTCCCGCTTTCAATGCTGCGCTTAGTGTGTAGCTATAGGTCTCCGGCCAAAGGGCCGGGAACCAAACGATGTCAGCATCCGTCGATTCGATCAGCTGAGGTAAATCGGCTTCCTGGTATTTGCCGGTTACGGACAGCATGTTTGCGGGGGCGAGCAAGGGGCGCCACGCATAGCCAATCAATGCAAAGTGGAAAGGCAAGTTGCGTTTGGCAGCATCGACCGCGCAGGCCTCAAGTATTGCGCCCCCCTTCATCCGACTGAGGGCACCAATCACCAATACAGTGAAAGGACGCTTGTGCTTGCTCGTGCGAAGTGCCGGAATTGGCGGACTACATACGATATCCGGATGTGGTGCGACCGTACAGGTGAGCTCAGGGAAGTAACGCCGAAGCCGCAAAGCAACATCATGGCTAGGTGTCAGTACGCGCGCGGCAGCCGACAAGCGCAGGCGCCATTTTTCACGCCAGTCGTCAATGTTTTCAGCGATACGCGGAACTTGGCGAAGGCAACGATTGCAAGCGCGTGAATCAGGCTCACCACAGTAGCGTCCGCTGCGATCAATAAGATTGATGCGCGGGCATATAGCATGGTAGTCATGGATCGTAACGTCGTAGGGCACCTTGCATTGGCTCGGTAGCTGCCAGATGTCGTCTGCTAATCCAAGCCAGTGGTGAAAGTGCGCGCGTACTACGCCGGCGGTTTTGATGAACGCGCATAGTTCAGGCCAGTCCCGCTGACGGTGAAAATAAAGGCGCATGTCTTCATGTTCGCGGCACCAGGACAGCTCAATCTGATGGGCGGTAGAGGCGCGCAACAAAAGGAAGACCGCTGTGTCGGCGAACTGATTTGCAAGCTCGTGCACATGCCGAAGTACACCACCTCCCAGGTCATGGCTAATTAACAGGATCACCGGCAGTCGCGCCGCAGCAAGGCGGGCCAAATCGACGCGCTGCCTCAACTTGGCAGCGGGGTCCGCCAAGACATGTTTGCGGATATGGATTGAATAGCCTGGGTGCTGTTGTTCCAACACGCCGAGCGCATCGCTGACTCGGGTGTCGTGCTCGCCCGCAAAGCTGACCGCGCCCGCGTGATAGACAAAGGTGTTGGCACACAGCTTATGTTTCCAACCCTTGGCTGCGGCGCGCATGCAAAAGTCGTTTTCTTCACCATACCCGCGCCCAAATAGTTGGACGTTGAATAGCCCAATGGCGTTCAGGCACTCGCGTCGAATCAGCATGCAAAATCCGACTGCGGTCGGAATATCGATATCCAGCCCGGTATTTACGTGCTGGAATATTTGATCGAGCGCATCCAATGTCGTGCCGCGTGGGATTGGATTATCCTGGCAGAAGCGAGGGTAGCTGCAAATCGTGGCGTTATTTGAGAATGGCGTGACGGTAGCAATATTCGGCGCAGCGTAGAGTGTGCGTTGCAGGCGTTGAACCCAAGCAACCGGGACTTCAGTATCAGCATTCAACAACAACGCGTCATATTCCGGTAACTGCTCCATGCCACGATTAACGCTGGCGACGAAGCCCAAGTTATGCGGGTTCTTTAGGACGGTGACACGTGGGAATTTGGCAAATGCCGCCAATAAGGTGGGCATCTCATCGTCAGGTCCGCAATCGTCAACCAGCGTTATCTGGCAATCGTCAGGAAGTTGGGAGGAAAGCAGTCGTTCCAGACACCGGCGCGTTTCCGCTACGCCCCGATAAATCGGAACGATGATATTTACAGGCCGATAGATCCCTTGCAGGGGCGAACTCGCTAGTGACAGGTCTGGGTTGTCCATGTGCTGAACTAGTTGTCAAAGCCACACACGGCGCTTAGCCGACGACCGAGATAAGCAATGAACCGAATCGGTTTAGTGACCTGCCACGAAAAACTGTTCTTTACCCGGTGAACCTCTAAGACCTGGGATTCCAGTTGTGCGGCGAGCAAGCGAGACAGCGGAGAGGGATACATAGTCCCTAGCAATTTGGCCGCTGGGGTGCTAGCCAATTCCGCATCTGAATATTGGGGTTTGTGGAGTAGCAGAAGTGCGAGTGTGTCCAAGGTATCAACAGGGCACAGCCGATATAGATTCAAGAGGCTATTTGCATGCTCCAAACGGTGGAGCGGCACCAACAACAATCCCAATTCCTTGAATTCACCGAAAAAGTTGTCGCCCACGCCATTGAAATTGTTTTTGCTGAAGGCATCGGACAACACGCCAAAAACCTTGTAGCCGATGCTGTGGGCGAAAGCAAGAACACCAGCACCGCCATCTATCGAATTGCATTCACAAAAAATGCTTGGCTTTCGATTGGTGATGGTTTGCCGGGCACCATTCAGCACACGCTGCTCCATACCTTCCACGTCGATTTTCATGAAATCAACCCGTTCTAGGTGCATGCTGTCTATGGTTGTGATCGTTGCCTGATAGCCGTCAGCTGTCGCCTCTTGACTTGCCAACTCCTGGCCGCCGAAGTTATCGGGTGTATCCAGGTCGAGCGGCTTCAGCGTGGCCTGTTCGACCTGATCAGCAACACCCATATTGAAGGCGACGACCTGCGTGCACTGATTCACGGAAATGTTCGTGCTCAATATTTGAAAAATCTCTCTGCGCGGTTCAAATGCATAGACTTTGCCCTGGCTTCCGGTGAATTGCGCAAAGGCGAGCGCATGCGTTCCTATATAGGAACCTATATCCAGTACATGTGCACCCGGGGTAATAAATTCTTTGAGAAAGTCGATCTCATTCTTGGCCCATTCGCCATACATGGTGAGACTTCTGGATATCACGCTATCGGAGGGGATTACCTGCATTTCCCCATATTTCGTCTTGACAAGATTCATGGGCAGCTTTCGAAGTCCAGCGACGCACCGCTGATTTCAATTTTGAGATTGGCGACACCGCAGTTGCCCTGAACCAGTCGGCCAGCTGTGCAATGCAATGCAATTGCGTCCTCCAGCCAATGGTGCTGGAAATGCCCGTGGTCAACCAATTCGGCCAGTGCCAGTGCAATCGAATACTCTCCCTTTAGCAAGATAGGCATCTCGAAAGAAAATCGGACTTGGCAGACTTGCGCCGGATGGAGACAAAGGGTTTGCTTTGGAAATACAAATTCGGTTCCCTCTGATATGACCATTTGGCCAAGATGATTTTTTATCGTAAAGCCGAACGCCGGCGCCCCAATGTAGCGGGCCGCTTTGACTGCAACACAAAGAGCAATACGTTCTTCCGATGAAAATGTAGTGGTCTGAGCCCCAGCGGCGGTTTCAAACCATGCATCAATTATTTTTGCGCCGTATTGACCGAAGCTCTCGGCCCCGCTCCTGAAGTTGCCGGCCTGATAGACGGCCTTCATGGATTCAAAGGAAGCGACCTGCCTGAATGCCGTGTCCGATTGCGCTCTCCGGAGCCGATCCGAAGTCGCATCGCGTTCGGTACCAAGCTGAGGTCTCGTTTCGTCTTGCTTTCCTGATTCGTTGTACAGGCGTTTGACGTATTCCTTGCAAATTTCCGCGGCGTTGCCAATACGCATCGATTCATCACCAGGCGGAGCAAGCATGATGGCACGATCGCACAGGGTAAGAATGGCGTTCGTGTCGTGGCTTACAAACAGCGTGGTTCCGCCCCTGGACTTGAATGTGCTCAGAAAGCGCATGCATTTTTGTTGAAAGAAAATGTCTCCTACCGCCAGCGCCTCATCAACAATAAATATTTCGGCATCGGAGAAGGCATTGACGGCAAACGCCAGTCGCACAAACATGCCGCTCGAATACGTGCGCACTTGTTGATCAATGAATTCACCAATGTCGGCAAAGGCGGCAATCGCGTCAAAACGTGCATTCATTTCCGCCTTGGAGAAGCCCATCACTGCCCCCTGGAAATATACGTTTTCCCGTCCAGTGAATTCCGGATTAAACCCCGCCCCCAGTTCCAGCAACGCTGAAATTCGACCATTGACTTGCACCGATCCGGAGGTCGGCTTCAGTATCCCGCAGACCAGTTGCAGCAGTGTGCTCTTGCCCGACCCATTGCGGCCGACAATGCCAACTGTCTCTCCCTTGTTGACCTCAAAAGACACGTCGTTGAGCGCGGTAAATGCCTTGTGGTACTTTTTCTGTCCTAACGTAAACGCCTGTTTGATCCGGTCGCCGGGGTGACCAAAAATCCGATAGGTTTTGGTCAAATTCTTGACAGAGATGCTTACATCAGAGCGCATCAGCAAACTCCTCCCGGCTATGCTGAAAGAAGGCATAACCCAGCATGGCACTCAATAGGCATACTGCCAGGGTGATGCCCCACGTCCCCCACGCGATTGGATTGCCCGTGATCACTGCCCGCGTCGTCTCAATCACGCTGCCCAAAGGATTGAGCTGATAAAGCGGGCGTAGCGCAGCAGGCACCGCACTCACCGGGTAAAACACCGGCGACATGAACATGAGAATTTGCACAAACATGGGCACGATCTGGGTCATATCTTTGATAAATACGCCCCATGCGGCCACAAACCACGACAAGCCCAAGGCCAGCAAGACCGCTGGCAGCATCAGCAGCGGGAATAGCAGTGCCTGTACATGCATTCCACCCGCCCACGTTAGCGCAAACAGCAGTATCAGGTAGTTAAAAAACCCATGCACCAGCGCCGCGCCTAAGGGCACCACCGGCAGGATGTGGACCGGGAAGATAATTTTTTTGACAAAATTAGGATATCCGCGCACCGCGCCTGGCGCGCGCGATACCGTTTCAGCAAATAGGTTGAACACGATCAAGCCTGCATAAAGCAGCAGCCAAAATGGCAGGGTGCTGTCGTGCTGAGGCCAGCGCGACTGGAAAATCTGGCCAAACACATAGGCAAAGATTGCCAGCATTAATAGGGGACTTAGAAAGATCCATGCCACACCGAACATGGCGCCACGGTAGCGCAGCAGCACATCGCGTTTGATCAACTGGCCCAGCAGGTAGCGGTGCCGCCAGAGGTCGGTCACCACGCGCAGGGGATTGCTGGTAAGGGTGCTCATCGTGCAATCGATCCTGCTGACAGCATTACAAGCGCCATACATTCAAACCGACGGCACTGAGAGATTTCACATCAAACGTTGATTTGACGTCAATAAAGCACCCGCCAGGTTTTACTTTTTTTGCGTATTCCGCAATGGATGTTGTAACGAAGGACTTGTGTGCGACCGCTACTACCAGCGCATCTGCTTGCGGAAGGTCATCCCATTCCACCAATTTGATGCCGTGTGTTTGCTTTGCCTCATCGGGGTCTGCCACCGGGTCATGTACCGATACCTCAACCCCGTAGGTCTTTAACTCGGCGATCAAATCCACCACCTTGGAGTTGCGCAGATCAGGTACGTTTTCTTTGAAGGTGAGGCCCAGTACGTTTACCCGGGCACCTTTGATGGCGCTTCCCACTTGAATCAACTGTTTGACAGTTTGCTCGGCAATAAATTTGCCCATGCTGTCGTTGATGCGCCGACCGGCCAGGATCACTTCGGGATGGTAGCCCAGCGTTTCGGCCTTATGCGTCAGGTAATAGGGGTCCACGCCAATGCAGTGGCCGCCTACCAGCCCTGGTCGAAAAGGCAAAAAGTTCCATTTGGTGCCAGCTGCTTCCAGTACTTCGGTGGTGTCCAGACCCATCATGTTGAAGATGACAGCCAGCTCATTCATCAGTGCAATGTTTAAATCGCGCTGGGTGTTTTCAATCACCTTGGCGGCTTCCGCCACCTTGAGCGACGAAACCGGGTGCACGCCTGCGACCACCACCATTTCATAAAGTGCGGCAAGCCGGGCCAGGGTTTGCGGGTTGTCGCCTGCCACCACTTTTACCGTGTTAAGCAAGGTGTGCTGCTGGTCGCCGGGGTTGATGCGTTCGGGCGAGTAGCCTACCCAAAAGTCACGCTGCCACTTTAGTCCGGACATTCTTTCCAGCACTGGAATGCATACCTCTTCTGTCGCACCAGGGTAAACCGTGGACTCATAGATAACGGTGGCACCTGGCTTGAGGTTTGCGCCAACGCTTTTACTTGCAGCTACCAGCGGACCAAAGTCGGGGTTGTGGGCGGCATCAATAGGGGTTGGCACGGCGATGATGACAATGTCTGCACGTCGCAAATCGGCGGGATCTGATGTGTAGGAAAGTTGCACTGCGGCGCGCAACTCAGCGACGGACACAGTACCACTGGGATCAACGTGCTGAAGGCATTGGGTAATTTTCTTTGCAGACAGGTCAAAGCCGATGGTGGGCATCAGCTTGCCAAAGGCCACCGCCAATGGCAGGCCAACATAGCCCAAGCCGACAATGGCAATGATTTTTGCGTCAGGTGCTGCAGCTTTATGCATATCCGTAATATTCACAATCAAGATCAACGGAGGTAATGTGGACGCCTTGTTGTGCTGAAGGTGGATCACATCGTCGGATAAGAATTTTGGGTTCTATGCCCAAATTGGCAAAAACTTTAGACCATTGACTCTTTCTTTACTTCAAGCATCTCCCGCGTGATCGGCAATGTAACCCAACTGTTGGCAACTCGGGTATTGATTCTAGGTGCTGCATCGTAAGGTTCGCCGCAGGAGTTTCACGCAATGTGCGCAACTGGCTGGCATTTGTCAGTACGTACACGCAGTGCCCCTGTAGCCGCCGTCGGTTTGCAACGGAAGTAGACCTTGGCGTCTTGCTGCCATCTCTATACGGTCGGCGGGAACGTTGTCCCTTGCTGCAACCGGACGGTGACAGGATTCGTTGGCGCTATAGTTGCGGCACTCCGGTAATTCAACGCATTAATTGCAAACCTGTGGCCGGATTTTCTGAGGTGCTGTGCGGTCCTTCTTGCTTATTTTGTTCCTGGTTTTCCCTTGGCTGAACCCCATCGTCCAAGGTCCCATTCCAGCCATGGTGCAAAGCATCGTGACAGTGCTTTGCTTGGTTTCCTTTGTTGCTTATGCGGGCCATACGGTCGCTGCATTTGGGAAATCGTTTGCCGCCCTGGTTGCTTGGGCCTGGCTGTTGGCGGCTTGTGTCAGCGCGGCGATCGGTCTGATCCAGTATTTTGGCGTGAGTGCCCACTTTGCGCCATGGATCAGTTATGCGCCGACCGGAGAAGCCTATGGCAACCTGCGTCAACGCAATCAGTTTGCCACTTGTCTCAATATCGGCATGGCGTCATTGCTCTGGAGCTTGCCGACGCTGGCTGACTGGTTTCAGCGCCGTTCGGCTCCCGCGTGGCTGACTTACGCGGCGCGCGCAGCGGTATTGCTGGCAGCCGGCTTGTTGGCAGTGGCGGATGCGGCGTCGGCGTCACGCACGGGAATGGTCCAGTTGCTTGTGGTGGGCTTTCTGGCGACTTTCTGTTGGCGCGAGGATCCGCCTGCGGCCCTGATTTCACCACGCTGGCTGATGCTGGTGGCGGTGCTGTCTTATGCATTGGCTTCGCAGTGGCTGCCGCAAGCGGCGGGAGTGACCGGTGCGGATAGTGTGGTCTGGGCGCGTCTGCAACCTACTGAGCTGACCTGCAACAGCCGACTGGTACTGTGGTCCAACGTGCTGCAGATCATTGCGCAGAAGCCGTGGCTGGGTTGGGGGCCGGGTGAGCTCGCATTCGCGCATTTCAACACCTTGTACGCGGGGCCGCGGTTTTGCGAAATTCTGGACAATGCCCATAACCTTCCATTGCAACTGGCCGTGGTCATGGGGGTGCCCGCGACCCTGGCACTGATTGCGCTAGTCGCCGGGGTGGTCTACCGCGCCCGGCCTTGGCGTGAAATCGATGGCGAGCGGCGGCTGGCCTGGCTGGTGTTGCTGGTGATTGCGGTGCACAGCATGCTGGAGTATCCCTTGTGGTACGCACCGTTTCAGCTGGCGCTGGTGTTGTGTGTGTTGCTGCTTTGTGGAGCGCGCTGGCGCCAGCGCATCCTGGGTTCGGTGGGCGCGCAGTTGCTGGCCAGTCTCGCCTTCGCCGTGTGCGCCTACACCACCTGGGATTACTGGCGTATCAGCCAGATCTATCTGGCGGCCAGTGAACGGGCGCCCGCGTACCAGACCGAAACCCTGGAAAAAATACAAGGCAGCTGGCTGTTTCGCGACCAGGTGCGTTTTGCCGATCTAGGTCTGGCCACGCTGACACCGGAAAATGCGCAAGACATCTATGCACTGGCGCTGGACATGCTGCATTTCTCGCCCGAACCGATGGTGGTGGAAAAAATTCTCGACAGTGCCAGCCTGCTCGGGCGCACCGATGCCGTGAACTACTACCGCGTCCGATTTCGGGCGGCGTATCCCGACGCCTATGCCCAGTGGGCGCAAGGTTTGGCGGAGTAGGACGGAAAGCTGGTCTCGCTCTGGACGTGCGTGTACTTTTGGGGCAGCGGCAGCGTGGCTGTGGAAATAGCATCCGGGCATGCATCGATCGGCTTTTTCATCGTTGCGCGGCGCATGGGCCGTGCATGCCGGCTACCTGCTCCTACTGGCGCTGGCAGTAGGGGCCTTGTACGGCCCCTATCTGTCCAACCCCATCGTCTTTGACGACTTGCCTTTCTTTCTGCTGGGCAACGATGGCAGTTTGCCACTCACTGCGCACCGTCTCCAGCTGCTGGAACTGCGCTCCCTGCCAACCGCCACCCTGGCCTGGACCCAGGCCGTGTGGGGCCAGGAATTGCTGTATTTCCGTCTCGGAAATCTGTTGCTGCATCTGGCGGTCGCGAGTGCCACGTATGGCCTGGTGTTGCAACTGCGCGGCACCATTGCCGCACAGCAAAGCCGCCAGGACCGGTGCCTTGCATGCATCGTGGCATTGCTGGTGGCATTGCATCCGGTGGCGGTTTATGCGGTTGGCTATCTGGTGCAGCGAAGCACCCTGATGGCCACCTTGTTTTCCTTGCTGGCAATGTCGGCCTGCCTGCGGGCGCAGGTACATGACCAGGTGCAGCAGCAGCATGCGCGCTGGTGGTGGCTGAGTGCCCTGTTTTATTACCTGGCCGTGTTTTCCAAAGAGCATGCCCTGATGTTGATGCTGGTGCTGCCCTTGCTGACGATCTACCTGCATGCCGATTGGCGCCGCCATCTATGGGCCGCGCGCTGGCCGCTGCTGGTGATGTTGGCCACCGCCTTGCTGGCGACAACTATGCGTCGCCATCTGCTGGGTACGGCCTACGAAGTCGGTGCATCGCAGCTGATACAACAGCATCAGCTGACGCATCCCTGGCTTGACAGCGTGCTCACGCAATGCTGGCTATTTTTCAAGTATCTCGGTTTGTGGTTGCTGCCAGCAACCCGCCAGATGTCGGTTGACCTGCGCGAGCCTATCTCCGGTGCATGGCCTACGCCCTATATGCTGGCGCCGCTGCTGTTTTTGGCGTGGGGCGGGGTCGGCCTGCTATTGCTGCTGCGGCGCGGGCGGCGCGGCCTGTGCGGCCTGGCCATGCTGTATCCGTGGTTGCTGTTTTGGTCTGAGTTGGTATCGGTCCGGATCCAGGAACCGTTTGTCTTGTATCGCAGCTATTTGTGGCTGGTTGGGAGCCTGTGTTTTGCTGCCGCGGTGCCGCTGGCCGCGCTGGCCGCACCCAAGCGACGGGTGTTGTTGGCATGCTTGGTTATGGTGGTCTATTTCGGTCTGTCGGTGGAACGATTACGGACGTTTGCACATCCCTTGCTGCTGTGGGATGACGCTGAAAAGCTGGTGCATGGGCGCACTGACCTGCCCGGCGCCGCGCGTATTTATTACAACCGCGGTACCGAGCTATCCAAATTGCAGCGCTGGGACGCCGCCATGAAAGACCTTCAGCGTGCTGTGCAACTGCAGGAAGACTTTCCCTATGCCTATGGCAACCTGGGGGCGTGCTATCTGCACGCCGGCCAATGGGCGCAGGCGCGTGACATGTTCAGCAAAGCGATTGCCCAGCGGGTGCAAAACCAGGAGCCGCTGGAGGTCCGTTTCTATATCGGGCGGGCAAGCGCCTATGCGCAGTTACAAGAGCCGGCCAAGGCGCGGGCTGATTATCAGGTCGCCTGCAAGGTGGCGGGCGTGGAGTGTGACAAATAGCCCGCTGCAGAGCCAGCTTGGCTCTGGCTTGCGGGGTGGGCGTGGCGCGGCACTGCCGCTGCGATTCGCCTTAAGGCTGTGCCACAAAACTGCCGCTCTTGCCGCCGTGCTTTTCCAATAACTTCACGCCATTGATGGTCATGCCGCGGTCCACCGCTTTGCACATGTCGTAAATGGTGAGCAGGGCAACTTGCACTGCGGTCAGGGCCTCCATCTCCACGCCGGTAGGGCCACGGGTTTCGGCGGTGGCGGTGCAGCGCACCTGGGCGGCGTTGGTGGCCGTGGCCTCGGTACATTCCAGTTCCAGCGCCACCCGGGTCAGGGCGATTGGATGGCACAGCGGGATCAGGTTGCTGGTTTGCTTGGCGCCCTGGATGCCGGCGATGCGGGCAATGCCCAGCACGTCGCCTTTTTTGGCAGTGCCGGCCTGAATCAGCGCCAGCGTGTCGGGTAGCATATGGATGCAGCCCTGGGCGATGGCAATGCGGTGGGTCGGCAGTTTGTCGGCGACATCCACCATGTGGGCCTGCCCATGGCTGTCGAAGTGGGTTAGCGTTTGCATGTAGCGCACTTTACATGAGCTTGACCAGCGTGCTGCGTAATACTGGCATGCTTGTGGTTTCGTAGTGATTTTTTCGATGCAGTTCCATCACCTACCAACGTTCCGCGCACGGCCCGCTGCAGGTCTGGTGTCGGCTTGCCTGGCGGCCTTGCTGGTGTGGCCGGTGCCGGCACAGCCGGAGGCCGCTGCGCAGCCCTTGCTGTCAACCGCGCTGCCCAATCTGGGCGATGGCAGCGAGATGTCGCCGGTGGCCGAGCGCCAGCTGGGTGACCGCATCGCGCGTGAGTTGTACCGCGATCCGGACTATGTGGATGACCCCGTCATCAAGGAATATGTGCAGGATATCTGGCAGGCGCTGATTGCGGCGTCCAGGGCGCGCGGTGAAATGCCGGACGCGCTATATGACGCCTATGCCTGGGAAATATTGATGGGGCGCGACCGTACGGTCAACGCCTTCGCCTTGCCTGGCGGCTATTTTGGTTTGCACCTGGGTCTGATTGCGATTGTGAGCTCGCGCGACGAACTGGCTTCGGTGCTGGCGCACGAACTCAGCCACGTGACGCAGCGCCATATATCGCGCACCATGGCGCGGCAAAGTTCCCAGGCGCCCTGGCTGATGGGGGCCATGATTCTTGGCGTGTTGGCGGCCAGCAAGGACCCGACCAGCGCCCAGGCCGTGGTGGTGGGCGGGCAGGCGGCTGCGGCACAAAGCCAGCTTAACTATTCGCGCGGCATGGAACGTGAAGCCGACCGTATTGGCTTTAATGTCGCCACGCAGGCGGGCTATGCGCCCGAGGGCTTTGTCAGCATGTTCATGAAGCTGCAACAGTCCAGTCGACTCAATGATGCTGGCGGCTTTCCCTATTTGCGCACCCATCCGCTGACCACCGAGCGCATCGCCGATATGCAGAGCCGGGTGCAGCAACTCGGTGCTGACGCGCCGAAAGAAGTTCCCACCTGGGACCACGCCATGGTGGCGGCGCGTGCCACGGTTTTGTGCAACGCCGCAGTGGACGATTTGCACCATTGGCAAATGCAGGCGGCGCCGGAAAATTTGTCCAAGCAGAGCGAAACCGAGCAGATCGGAACCTTGTATGGCGCAAGTTTTGCGGCGCTCAAGTTGCGCGAGTTCGGATTGGCAGAGAGCACTTTGCAGCGCCTGCAGCGGCGCACATTGCAAGTCCCTGCGGCGCGGCACCTGACCCAATTGCTGGCGGTTGAATTGGCCACGGCGCAGGGCCAGTTTGCACGCGCTGCCAGCCTGGCCCGGCAGTTGGATGGGCCAGGACGCGCCACCATGCTGTACACGGCGCAGGCCGAGATACGCAATGCGCAGCCCGGTGATGCCGCACAAAACCTGCAAACCTGGCTGGTTGACCATCCGCATGACGTACAGGGCTGGCAGCAGTTGTCGCTGGCCTACCAGGACCTGGGGCGCACGGTGGCGGGGGTGCGCGCCGAAGCCGAAGCGCACGCCGCCCAGCTCGACTACAGCGGCGCCCTGACGCGCATGAAAGCGGCACAGGACATGGTGCGCAAGGGGGGCGCTGGTGCCGACTATGTGGATGCATCCATTGTGGATACGCGGGTGCACCAGCTGACCCAGCTGGTGAAAGAGCAAGCGCAGGAGCGCTAAGGAGTCTTTATGAAATTACTGGTCAAATGGTTGCTCCATGCCACGGCCTTGCTGGCCCTGACGCTTCTGTACCACGGTGTTTCCGTGAACGGTTTTGCCACAGCGATGCTGGCCGCGTTGGTCATCGGCATGTTCAACATGGTGTTGCGTCCGGTGTTGATTGTGCTGACCTTGCCGGTCACTGTGCTGACCCTCGGGCTGTTTTTGTTCGTCATCAATGCGCTGATGTTCTGGTTCGCGGCCAGCGTGCTGGACGGCTTTCATGTAGATGGTTTCGGCGCCGCGTTGCTGGGCTCACTGATCTACTCGACGATGGGAATTATTATTCACGCCGCGCTCGGCAAAGGCTGAAATTTATCTGCCAGCGACGCGCTGCCAAAGGCCTAGAGGTGCCCGGGCGGCAGACAATGCGCCTCGCCGGGGTCGCTTTTCGCTTCGGCGATTTCTGCTGCCCGGGCTTCTAGCAGCGGGCTTGTCACATAAACGCAAAAACGCATTAGGGTAAACAAATATCGCCAATGCCCTTGGCAGCCAATGACTAAATTGATCTCACGAAACCGCACAACGCAGGTTTCCATGATTGCTTAACCATTGGAGCTGTCTATGACCCGGAATTTGCAAAAAGGTTTTACCCTGATTGAACTGATGATCGTGGTCGCGATCGTCGGCATCCTCGCCGCAGTGGCCATGCCGGCCTATCAAAACTACATGATGAAAGCGAAATATTCGGAAGTTATTCTGGCGAGCCAGGCGGCAAAAACGGCGGTTGAAATCTGTGCCCAGGATCTGAGTGCGCCAACCGGCTGCACCACCAACAGCAACGGTATTCCGGCTTCCACGTCCTCCAAATATGTGGCGAGTGTGATGGTCAGCAACGGCACCATCACGGTCACGCCAAATGCCACCGAGGGGCTGAGAGTAACGGACACCTACATTCTGACGCCGACCTATGTGGCAGGCCAGCCGCTTACCTGGTCCACCGCAGGAAGCGGCTGCATCACATCGCAGCTATGCAAATAGTGCGCTTGCCGAGCTGACCCCACCAGGCGCCCTGCGGGGCGCTTATTTTTTTTCCGCACGAATAGGGCTATGATGCGCCTCCCGTCATGTGTACTTTCTCTGCGGAAGCTGTATTGCCTGGCATTCATATCACCGACATGGAGTCGGCTATCAATTATTGGCGTGAGCGCGCACCGTCGCCCGACGGCATTACCTTGCCGGCGCCCACGCGGGCCCTGGCCGAGGTCTATGCACTGATGGTGTTCCGGCACGCCAGCGAGGTCGATGAGCAGAGCATGCCGGCGCCGGCACTGGCGGCCTGGCTGGAGTGGTACCACAGCACGCCGGATACGCCTTGCATTGCGATTTGTTCCACCAGCCAGGGTGACGATGTCTGCAAGGGCTGCGGCCGTACTTTTCAGGAAGTGCAGCGCTGGCCGGAAATGCGCCCCGCCGAAAAGCGCGTCAGCTGGCGCCGCATCACCCAGCAGGGCGATGCCTGGCGTTTCAACAAATATGCCGAACGTGCTGCCGAAGGCCAGAAACCGGCGGATCAAAAGCCGGCGGGTTACAAGCCGGACTGAGGGCTGCGTTTATTTCCAGCGTATCGGTTCGATGTCGACACTGTGCGCGGCATCGCCCAAGGTCAGCGTGCCTTCCTGCAGCGTGGCTTGCAGTTGCATGCTGCGCTGGGCCAGTGGTATCAATGCCTGGCTGGCGGCCGTGGGAATGCGGTAGACGCTGAGGTTTTGCGGCCGGCTGAGTTTGCTTTCCATGCCCTTCCACCACACTTCGGCGGCGTGGTTGAAGCAGTACAGCACCACCGCGTCGGCGCGCGCGCAGGCCTTGAGCAGCGGCTTGTCTTCCGGCTGCCCAACCTCAATCCACAAGCGGGTGCGGCCGGTGAAGTCACGCAACCAGGCATCCGGTTCTTCGGGGTCGGACAGGCCGGCGCCAAAGCTCAGGGTGCCGTCGCCATTGCAGACGCTTTGCAGTTGGTGCGCCTGCAGCGCCAGTGCCACCAGACGAACCATCATGCGTTCGTCGGTTTCACTGGGGTGGCGCGCCAGGGTCAGCGCGTGGTCGGCGTAGTAGCTGTGCTCAATGTCTGCAATTTGCAGATTCGCCTTGAAGATGGTTGCTTTCAGTGCCATTCGGAACCCGGCGCAGCGCGCTCAGACGCGGCGTGCGAGTTCGCTCGCCTTGCCGGTGTAGCTGCCTGGCGACATGGCCAGCAAACGCTGTTTTTCTTCGGCGGGCAGGTCCAGGCCGTTGATAAAGCCTTGCATCAGTTCTTTGGTCATGGCTTCGCCGCGGGTGAACTTCTTGAGCTGTTCATAGGGTTGTGGCAAACCAAAGCGACGCATCACGGTTTGAATGGGCTCGGCCAGCACTTCCCAGGAAGCGTCCAGGTCGGCGGCGATGGCGGTATGGTTGATTTCGAGCTTGTTCAGTCCTGTCATCAGCGACTGGTAGGCCAGTACCGCATAGCCCAGGGCAACGCCGATATTGCGCAGCACGGTGGAGTCGGTCAGGTCGCGTTGCCAGCGCGAGACCGGCAGTTTTTCGGCCATGTGGCGCAGCAGCGCGTTGGACAGGCCCAGATTGCCTTCGGCATTTTCAAAGTCGATCGGGTTGACCTTGTGCGGCATGGTGGAGGAGCCAACTTCGCCATCGCGCAAACGTTGTTTGAAATAGCCCAGCGAGACATAACCCCAGATGTCGCGCGACAGGTCGACCAAAATGGTGTTGGCGCGGGCCACGGCGTCAAACAGTTCGGCAATGTAGTCGTGCGGCTCGATCTGGATGCTGTAGGGCTGGAAATTCAGGCCCAGGCCGAGTGGTTCCGGCGTTTCCACCACCTTGCGACTGAATTCTTCCCAGTCAAAATCCGGCCAGGCCGACAGGTGGGCGTTGTAGTTGCCGACCGCGCCGTTCATCTTGGCCAGAATTTTCACGCTGGCAATGCGTTCGCAGGCGGTTTGCAGGCGTACCACGACGTTGGCGATTTCCTTGCCGACGGTGGTCGGGCTGGCGGTCTGGCCATGGGTGCGGCTGAGCATCGGAACGTCGGCATAGGCATGTGCCATGTCGCGCAATTTGAGGACCAGCTTGTCCAGTTGTGGCAAGACTACAACATCGCGCGCTGAACGCAGTTGCAGTGCGTGGCTGGTGTTATTGATGTCTTCGCTGGTGCAGGCGAAGTGCACAAATTCGGCGGCGCTTTGCAGTTCGGGGCGGGCTTCAAATTTGGATTTAAGCCAGTATTCGACCGCCTTGACGTCATGGTTGGTGGTCTTTTCGATGGCCTTGATGGCCTCGCCATCGGCGACCGAAAAGTTCTTTGCCAGACCCAGCAAATAGGTGCGCGCACCAGGCGTCAGGGGTTTGAATTCGGCGAAGCCGGCATCGCTCAGGGCAATGAACCAGGCGACTTCGACTTGCACGCGTCGGTGCATATAGCCCAGCTCGCTGGTGAGTGGGCGCAGGGTTGCGAGTTTGGCGGCATAGCGGCCATCCAAAGGCGAGAGGGCGGAAATGGCTGAAAAGGTCATCCCCGGATTGTAGGTTGAGTGGCGCAAGTGCTTCCTTTGCAGCGGCGTGCGGGGTGTATGGATAGAATCGACGCCAGGCATCATTACGAAGAACCCATGAAACTTATCGGATCCACCTCCAGTCCCTACGTGCGCAAAGTGCGCGTGGTCATGGCGGAAAAGAAACTGGACTACGCCTTTGTCACGGAAGATGTCTGGGGCGCACAAACCACGATCTCCAGTTCCAATCCGCTGGGCAAGGTGCCATGCCTGATCATGGAAGGCGCTGAGGCGCTGTTTGATTCCCGCGTCATTGTTGAATACCTGGATACTTTGTCGCCGGTGGGTAAGCTGATCCCGGTGGTTGGCCGTGAGCGCGCCGAGATCAAGACCTGGGAGGCCCTGGCCGATGGCGTGCTGGACGCTGCGGTGCTGGCACGCCTGGAAGCCACCTGGACCGGTCGCACCAAGGCGCAGCGCAGCCAGGCCTGGATTGATCGCCAGATGGAAAAAGTGCAGGGCGCACTGCGGGCCATGGGCCACGGCCTGGGCGAAAAGCCGTTTTGTGCCGGCATCCACCTCAGTCTGGCGGATATTGCCGTGGGTTGTGCCCTGGGCTATCTGGACTTCCGGTTTCCGCAGCTGAACTGGCGCAGCGAGTATCCCAATCTGGTCAAGTTGCACGACAAGCTGTCGCAGCGGCCCAGCTTTGCCGACACGGTGCCGTTCTAAGCGCTCAAAGGGCCGGTCTGCGGCGCGCCTGGCAGTGGTCTAGGGGCGGCTACCAGGGGCGGTCGGACGGCGTTGATTGGGTTAGCGCAAGCATGCGCTCCAGGTGGATTTTTACTTTCATTTCCCGGTGTGGCACGCTGGCGACGACCCGGTATTCTTTCTGGGCAGTGTCGCGCATGGCCGGCTCCACGGTTGGCACGCCGCTGCGGTTGATGACGACGGCCACGCGTGGCGTGCTGGTGTTGTTGCCGCGCCGCACCACGATGCCGATTTCATTGGTGGCAAGTTTGACGAAGCTGCCCGGCGGATAGATACCGACGGCTTTGATCAGAGCGGCGCCGGCTTCATCGACCTGCTTGTTTTCGTCGAAGTAACAGGCTTGCATGGCCGCGGCGGGCGAAAACGGCGGGCGCACTACGCGTGGCGACAGGCGCGCGGCAAACATGTCGGCGCGCTCAATCAGGCGGGCCATGCGCAGCGCCGGTCGGTGCGCTGCCAGCGGGCCGGGGACCGAGGTGTGGTGCTCGCGCACGGCTTCAAGCCAGAGTTCATCCTCGACGCCGAGCGCGCGCAAACGATCTTCCGATCTTTGGGCGTGGTTGGCGATCAGGCTGCGCTGGTCTTCGTCGGGCCCCTGGAGTTGGGCTGCCAGGCGGTCTTGCAATTCGGTCATTGCCACGTTCATGGTCAGGGCCGCCTTGCGCAGCAGCGCTTCCGTGGGCTCAGGCCAGTTCAGCACATCGTGCGAGGCCATGCCGCACATCACGCTGACCAGCATGCTGTGGGTGGCGCTGTACATCTTGGTTTCAGAGGCAGACAGGTAGATCAGGGCAAACAGGGTGCCGTCCGGGTTGCGCAGCAGCGCCTGGCCCAGGGTCTGGTGGATTTGCTGGAGCCGCTCCAGAAAGGTGCTGGCCTGGGTGTCACGCAGCAGGTGGTGCGCCTGCACCTGCATGTCGAGCCAGTCGATGGTTTCGGATTCCACCGCAACCACTTTGCGGGCGACCAGATCGGTGAGGCGCGAGCCGGCGATCACGCCAATCGATTTTTCTTCGCGCATCAGCGTCTGCAGCTGATCGACATAGGCCCGGTGCAGCGCTTCGCCATCCACGCCATCAATGTACAGGCCGCCACCGCGCTGGGCAATCTGCAGCAGATGCTCAAGCGACGGTATGACAAACGATTTGCGCGCCAGCAAGACGCCGTCCTTGTCCACCAGGTGGAAAGGCAGGGGCTGTCCTATACGGATGGCGTCAACAGTAACCGGTATCAAGTTCATGGGTCCGCCGATTATGCCCGGCGGCGGCATCCCAAAGGGAGCGAAAAGCGGGCTATCTCCGGGCTACAAGCCCTGCTAGCATCGGTCCATGAATGAATCTATCCAGCCCCCGGCGTTTTTGCAAAAAATAGCGCCCCGTGAGGCCCTGGCCACGCTGCTGCAGGACTTGCCGCGTCCATGGGTATTTACCAATGGTGTATTTGACGTGCTGCACCGCGGCCACGTGATGTATCTGGCGCAGGCCCGCGCCCTGGGTGCCAGCCTGATCGTGGCGCTAAATACCGATGCTTCGGTAAAGCGTTTGGGCAAGGGCGACGACCGGCCGCTGAACCAGGAGCAGGACCGCGCCATCGTGATGGCGGCGCAGGAAGCGGTCAGCTGCGTAACCTGGTTTGACGAAGACACACCGCAGGAAATCATTGCGCAGATTCGCCCCGACATTCTGGTCAAGGGTGGCGATTACGACATGGCCAAGCTGCCGGAAACGGCGCTGGTGCAAAGCTGGGGCGGGCGGGCACTGGCGCTGCCGTTTGTGCAGGGCTATTCGACCACCAGGCTGGTGCAGAAGATCCGCGCCTCCTGAGTCGCTTGCGGACGCGCCGCTTGGTCGGGTCGCGGGCGGTGTCAGTCGGCGCCGAACAGGAATCGCCACAGCGCAGCGCCGGCGGCCTGTTCGCTGGTGATGCTTTCCCGGGCGACCTGGGTTGGCGCCTCATTCAGGCGTGCGCGGTGCTGGATCTGGCGCAGGCTGCGGTAGGCCTGTGCCGCGTCGGCACCGATCTGACCGGGCAGCAGGCCGCAGTCCTGGGCCCGCTGTAGCAGAGCGATGTTGCCGACGTTAGCGCGCAGTTCCGGATGGCTGGCACCCTGTGAGAGCACCAGGAACTGCACTGCAAATTCGATGTCCACCATGCCGCCGGCGCTGTATTTCACGTCAAAACCGCTGCCCCTGACCGGGTGCGCATGGCCGACCTTGGCACGCATGTCGGCAATTTCCTGGCGCAGGGCGGGGGTGTCGCGGTGGCTGCAGATGACCGCTTCGCGCACCGTGTCAAAGCGCTGTTCCAGGTCACTGTCGCCAAGCACCCAGCGGGCGCGTGTCATGGCCTGGTGTTCCCAGGTCCAGGCGGTGTTGCTGCCGCGTTGCTGCTGGTAGTTGGCGTAGGCCGAAAAGCTGGTGATCAGCAAGCCGGAGTTGCCATTGGGCCGCAGCGCGGTGTCAATTTCATAGAGGTCGCCATCGCCGGTTTTTACGGTCAGCCAGTTGATCAGTTTGCGCACCAGCGCGCCATAAACCTCAAAGGCGCGTTCGTCCGCGTCGTCGTAGACAAACACCAGATCGAGGTCACTGCCGTAGCCGAGTTCCAGGCCGCCGAGTTTGCCGTAGGCAATGATGCCCATGCGGTGCGCGGCGCAGTGGCGGTTTTTCAGCCGGTCCCAGCACCAGCGCGTGGTGGTGCTCAGCACGCTGCGCGCCAGGGCGCTAAGGTCGTCCGCCACTTGCTCCACTTGCAGGCAACCTTCGACATCGCGCGCCAGGGTGCGGAACACCTCGGCATGGTGGGCGCGGCGCAGCAGGTTGAGCAGGGTTTCGTCGTCGTCTTCGCCACTTTTTTGCAGGCTCAGGCGGCGCAATTCCAGCTCGGCTTCAAATTCGCTGGCGTTGAAGCGTTCGTCCAGCATGCTGTGGCCGGCCAGTTCGTCGATCACGCCCGGGTGCTTGAGCAGGTAGCGCGCGGGCCATTTGGCGGCGCCGAGCAAGCGCAGCAGGCGCTGGTGGACGTTGGGGCGTTCAAGCAGCAGCGACAGATAACTTTCCCGGCGCAGCAGGGGTTCGATCCAGTCGGCCAGGCGCACGGCGGCTTCCTCGCTGACGCTGCCCTGCGAGATCCATTGCGCGGTGCGCATGATCAGCCGGCCGAGCCGGCCGCGCGACTGTTCGCGCAGTGCCAGCACCCGCGGATGCTGCTGCCATTCCAGCAAGCGTTGTCGGAATTGGCCCTGGGTGGCGGCAAGCATGACTTCGAAGTCGCCGCTGTCGCCACCGGCGCTGCGGCTTTTGCAGCCCTTGCATTCGGCCTGGGCACCGCCCAGCAAAGCGTCAAATTCTTGTGCCACCAGCTCGCGCTGCTGGTCCAGTTCGGACAGGAAAGCGCTGGTGTCGGAAAAGCCCATGGTCTGGGCAATCCAGAGCAGGTCGGCATCGGCAGTGGGCAGGGTGTGGGTTTGCTGGTCGTCCAGGTACTGGATGCGGTGCTCGACCTGGCGCAGGAACTGGTAGGCATGGATCAGTGCCTGTGCGGTGGCCAATGGCATCAGGTTGGCCTGGGCCACCCGCTTCAAGGCATTGACAGTCGGCCGGGTGCGCAGTTCCGGGAACTGCCCGCCGCGCACCACCTGCAGCAATTGCACCGTGAATTCGATTTCGCGGATGCCGCCGCGCGAGAGCTTGACGTCGTGGCTGCGCTCGGGATGGCCGGCGCTGCGTTTGGCCGCATGCTCGCGGATCTGGCGGTGCAGCACGCGCAGGGCGTCAAACACGTTGTAGTCCAGGTAGCGGCGAAACACGAAGGGGATGACGATGCCACGCAAAGCCTGGGCGCAGGGTGAGCCGATGGCGGCAGCGGGCGCAATGACGCGGCTTTTCAGCCAGGCGAAGCGCTCCCATTCGCGTCCCTGCACTTGAAAGTATTCGTCCAGCGCCGCCAGCGACACCGCTGGGGGACCCGAATTGCCGTTCGGGCGCAGTGCCAGATCAACCCGGAATACAAAGCCGTGGTCGGTGGTTTCTCCGACCAGCGCATAGATGGCGCGCACCTGTTTGGCAAAAAATTCCTGGTTGGATATCTTGCCGCGCCCGTTGCTATCGCCTAGGGTTTCACCGTCGTGGTCATACAGGTAGATCAGGTCGATATCGCTGGAGACGTTGAGTTCGCGTGCGCCGAGCTTGCCCATGCCGATGATGCAAAGTTGCGCGCGCAGGCCCTCGGCGCTGCAAGCCGGCCCGTGCACCTGCTCCAGCGTGCGCTGGCTTTCGGCAAAGGCCAGTTCCAGCGCCAGTTCTGCCAGCTCGGTCATGGCGCCAGTGACGGCCTCCAGCGTAGCGGCGCCGTCGCAGTCTTGTTCGGACAGGCGTTCCAGCACCAGCTGGCGCAAGGTGCGCAGCGCGCTGGCCAAGTCCTGCCCTTGCGCCAGCAGGGTCTGCACCAGCGCCTGCATGCTGTGGCGCTGGGGCAGGCCCGCGGCCAGCAAGGGCAGCGTGGCGGCGTAGCGGCGGCGTACGCGTTGACCAAAGCGCGGGTAGGCCGAGCGCAGGGGCTTAGGGTTTACGCTGTCTAAGGCGTTGCGGGTCATAATTCCAGCCATTGTGTTGACTGCCCGATGACGACTGTAATTTCCATTCCTTCCCGACGCCTCAAGATATTCGCGGCAGTGGCGCGTTGGGCGCTAGGGGGGCTGGCATTTGCTTGGATCACGCTGGGCCTAGTCTGGGGTGGCTTGCATTTTGTGATTGTGCCGCGAATCGGCGAACTGCGCCCGTGGCTGGAGCAGCAGGCTTCACAGCGGCTGGGTAGTACGGTGCGCATCGGCTCCATCACGGCCAAATCGAACGGGCTGATTCCGTCGGTCGAGCTGCAGGACGTGCAGATACTTGACCACCAGGGGCGCGAGGCCTTGCATTTGCCCGCAGTGCTGGCGGCGCTTTCGCCGCGCTCGGCCATGGGCGGCGGATTTGAGCAGCTGTACATCGAACGCCCGGCGCTGGACGTTCGACGTTCCAGCGACGGACGCATCTCGATCGCCGGCCTTCCTCTGTCCGCCGCCAGCAGCGACAGCAGCGTGGCGCTGGACTGGCTGTTTGCCCAGACCGAGCTGGCGGTACGCCACGGCAGCCTGCGTTGGACTGACGAAATGCGCGGCGCGGCGCCGCTCGAATTGCAGGACGTTGACATCGTGCTGCGCAACCGGGGCCGCGCGCACAGCGTGCGCATCGATGCCAATCCGCCGACCGGCTGGGGAGCACGGCTGACGCTGATGGGAAAATTTCAGCAGCAGTTGTTCAGCACCCACCGGGGCGACTGGAAAAACTGGAGTGGCCAGTTGTTCGCCGAAGCCGAACAGGTGGATCTGGCGCAGTTGCGCAATTACCTTGATCTCGGCGTGGACTTGCGCCAGGGCGCCGGGGCCGCGCGTGCCTGGGTAGAGGTCGATCACCAGAAGGTAACCGCAGCGACTGCCGACCTTGCCTTGCAGCAAGTGGTGTTACAGGCAGCGCCGCGCCTCGATGTGTTGAATCTGGACCGGGTCTCGGGGCGCCTGGCAGTAAAGATGCTGCCGGACGGCTACGAGTATTCGACCCAATCGCTGGCGTTTGATACCCATGAAGGCCAGCATTGGCCGGGTGGCAATTTGCTGCTGAGTTTGCACCATGGCAGCAGTGCGGCGGAGCAGCAGGGCACCCTGACGGCCGACCGGCTGGATCTGGCGGCCATGAGCACCATCGCCAATCGCCTGCCGCTGGACGAGAGTGTGCGTGCCCGCTTGCTCAGTTTGGCGCCGCAGGGCTTGGTGGAAACGCTGCAGTACCACTGGCAGGGCGCGTTGGAGAAACCGCTCAGTTTCAGTGCCAGCGGCCAGGTGACCCAGCTCGGGCTGAAGGCCCAGCCGGACGAGCGCAGCGGTGTGCCCGGCGTGCCTGGTGTGCGCGGTGCCAATCTGAAGTTTGATTTCAATCAGAAGCAGGGCCATATCAGCCTGGCGCTCAAGGGCGGGGCGCTTGATTTTCCGGGCATTTTTGAGAAAACCGAAGTGGCACTGGATCAGTTGTCGGGCGAACTGAACTGGAAGCTCGATGGCACCCGTATCAGCGTGGATTTGAGCCAGTTGCATTTCCAGAATACCGATGCCCAGGGCGACGCCCATATCAAGTGGCAGACCGCCGAAGTGCCGCGTGGCGGTCCGGCGGCGCTGCGTTTCCCCGGGGTGCTGGACTTGCAGGGCAGTCTGAGCCGGGGCGACGTTGCCGCAATACCGCGCTATTTGCCGCAGGCGATGAACCGCGAGGCGCGCGAATACCTGCAATATGCATTGCTTGGCGGGGCCGCCAGCAATGTGCACTTCAAGGTGCGCGGGGACCTGGCCAGGTTCCCTTTTGCCGATGCCAAAGCCGGTGACTTCCGTATATCGGCGCGGGTGCAGAACGGCAGCTACGCCTACGCTCCGGCCTGGGTCATGCCCAAGGACAGCCCGCAGTGGCCGGTGTTGACGCAGATTGCTGGCGACTTTCTGATGGACCACGACAACCTGCAGTTTTCCGGCGCGCGCGGACTGGCGGCGCAGGGCACGACTTTGTCATTTGCCCGTACCGATGTGGTGGTCAGCAAGCTCTATACCGATCCGGTGGTCAATGTGGGCGCTGAAGTGCGCGGTCCGCTGGCGGAGGCGCTGGCCCTGGTGAATGCCAGTCCGGTGGGCGCCTGGACCGGCAAAGCGCTGGCGCACGCGACGGGTACCGGGGTTGCCGATTACCGTTTTAAACTGGTTTTGCCGTTGGACCGGATGGACAAGTCGACGGTGCAGGGCAGTGTCACGCTTGCCGGCAATGATTTCCAGTTTGCGCCGGGCGTTCCGCGTCTGGCGCGGGCGCGTGGCGTATTGGCATTCAGTGAAAGTGGCATCACGGTGCCGGGAATTCAGGCGCGGGCCCTGGGCGGCGAGGTGCGGGTGGATGGCGGTTTGAGTGTGCTCGGTGGCGGCACAACGGTGCTGTCGCATAACACGCCGACGGCTTTGCGGATGCAGGGCGTGGTCACGGCGGAAGGCCTGCGCCAGACCCCGGAATTCGGTGTCCTGGCGCATCTTGCGCCTTACCTGAGCGGTAGCGCCCCTTATGTGGCGACGGTCAGTCTGCGCGGCGGATTTCCGGAGTTGCAGGTCAGCAGCCCCTTGACGGGTATGGCACTGGCGCTGCCGGAGCCGTTCGCCAAACCGGCGGACAGTGCTTTGCTGCTGCACCTGGAAAATACCGCCGTGCGCGCGTCACAGGTGCCGGGTGCGCGCCTGCAGGACCAGTGGAAGCTGGAGCTGGGCCAGCGCGCCAGCGTGGCGTATCTGCGCGATGTCAGCGGCGCCGAGGCCCGGGTGCTGCGCGGTGCCATCGCGATTGGCTTGGCCGGTGACGAAAGTGCGCCCCTGCCCGCCGAAGGCGTGGTCGCCAACGTGCATGCCGAGCAGATTGACGTGGACGCCTGGGGCGCAGTGGCGGCGCATCTGACGGGCGGCACGGCGGGTGTGGTGCCGGGCACGCTGAGCCCGGCCCTGATGTCATATATGCCGACCAGCCTGGCGATTCGCGCCAGCGAAATGACGGTGGCGGGACGCAAAATCAACCACGTGGTGGTCGGCGGCGGGCGTGACGGGCTGCTCTGGCGCGGCAACGTCGATGCGGCCGAAATCAATGGCTATGTGGAATACCGGCAGCCCAGCGGGGCCGTGCAGGGGCGGGTCTATGCCCGGCTGGCGCATCTGGTGCTCGGGCAGAGTGCGGAGCAGGACGTGGCCAACTTGCTGGACCAGCAGCCGGCCAGTATTCCGGCGCTGGATATTGTGGTGAATGATCTGGAGTTGCGCGGCAAAAGTCTGGGGCGGGTCGAAATTCAGGCGGTCAACATGGGTTCCGGAGCGCCGCGCGATGCTGCGCGTGAATGGCGTCTGAACCGCTTCAATATCAGCACGCCGGAAGCCACCTTTACGGCTACCGGCAGCTGGGCCAATGTGGCTGCTGCCGCGGGCAGCGTGGCCCGCAGTGTGCGGGAGCGGCGCCGCACCGAATTGAATTTCAAGCTCGACATCAGCGATTCCGGCGAGATGTTCCGGCGTGCTGGCATGCCTGGCGTGCTGGCCAAAGGCCATGGCAAGGTGGAAGGCCAGGTGGCCTGGCTCGGCTCGCCGTTCACGCCCGACTATCCGAGCATGACCGGCGGCTTCAATGTGAATGTGGAGACCGGACAGTTTCTGAAGGCGGAGCCGGGCATTGCCAAATTGCTTGGCGTGCTGAGTTTGCAGTCCTTGCCGCGCCGGTTGGCGCTGGATTTTCGCGATGTCTTCAGTGATGGCTTTGCGTTCGACTTTGTGCGCGGCGACGTGGCCATTGCCGACGGCATTGCCCGCACCAACAATCTGCAGATGAAAGGGGTCAACGCCGCCGTGCTGATGGAGGGCCAGGCGGATATTGACAAAGAGACGCAGAAAATCAAGGTGGTGGTGATTCCCGAGATCAATGCCGGCAGCGCCTCGCTGCTGGCCGGCACCATCAATCCGCTGGTTGGCCTGACCACCTTTTTGGCGCAGGTGATACTGCGCCGCCCCTTGATTGATGCCAATACCCAGGAATTTCAGATTGACGGCACCTGGGTCGACCCCCGCGTCACCAAAGTGGAACACCTGTGAGCGCTACAGTGCCGTACTTGCGCTGGGTCTAAGGAGATCAAAACATGTTAGTTGCCGCCCTTCAGATGGTGTCTACCGGCCACTGGCCGGACAACCTGCAACAGGCACAGCGCCTGCTGCAGGAGGCTGCGCGCCAGGGCGCCGAGCTGCTTGTCCTGCCGGAGTATTTTTGCCTGATTGGCCAGAAAGATGCGGACAAGCTGGAATTGCAGGAACCCTTTGGTGCCGGGCCGATCCAGCACTTTCTGGCCCGGACCGCGCAAGATCTCGGTGTGTGGATCGTAGGTGGCACCCTGCCCTTGTCGACACAGCACGCGGACCGGGTTTACAACAGCTCGCTGGCCTTCAGTCCGCAGGGGGCTTGTGTGGCGCGTTACGACAAGATCCATTTGTTTCGCTTTGACAATGGGGTCGAGCGCTACGACGAGTCGCGGGTGCTGGAGCGCGGTGCTGCGCCGGTGCTGTTTGAGCTGCCTTCGCGGGACGGGCATTGCTGGCGCATCGGCATGAGTGTCTGCTATGACCTGCGCTTTCCCGAGCTTTACCGCGGCTACGCGGCAAGCGGCATGGACCTGCTGCTGCTGCCGGCGGCGTTTACCCATACCACCGGGCAAGCGCACTGGGAAGTGCTGTTGCGCGCCCGGGCCATTGAAAACCTGGCCTTTGTGGCGGCGGCAGCGCAAGGTGGCGTGCATCCGAATGGGCGCCAGACCTGGGGCCAGTCAATGTTGATTGACCCTTGGGGCACGGTGCTGGCCCAGCAGGCCCAGGAGCCCGGCGTGGTGCTGGCGGAGCTCGACCCCGCTGTTTTGGGCCAACGGCGCAGCCAGTTGCCGGCGCTTTCGCATCGCTTGCTATGAGTGGATATGACTCCGCAGGCGGCAAGCGCCACTGGTTTTGCTGGTCGTTCCTGGCGCTGGCTTTGTTGCTTGCCGGTTGTGGCAGCGTCGTACAGCGACCGGTCGCCGGCTTGCCGCAGGTTGCCGCTGCGGCGCCGGCGGCCTCCGTGCCGGCGGTGCCAGACAGCGGCAGCGCCGCGCTGCCAGCCGGAACCCTGAACCGTGGCAAGAGCCGCTGGGTGCCGGTGCCCTGGACCGACCTGCCGGGCTTTGACCAGGACAACTGGTTCGATGCCTGGGGGGCCTGGGCCAGCAGTTGCGAACGCAGCAGTCCGATCTGGACCAGTGCCTGTCCCCAGGTGCGGCGCCTGAGCCTGGCCAGCACCGAGGAGCAGCGCGCCTGGCTGCAGCAGAATTTCCAGGCCTACCGGGTGGAGAGCCCGCAAGGCGATCCGAATGGCATGCTGACTGGCTATTTCGAGCCGCAGCTGGATGCGACACGCCAGGCCGGCGGCGCCTTTACCGTGCCGCTGTACCAGCCGCCGGCCGGGCTGGCGCAGCGCAAGCCCTGGTTCACGCGCCAGGAAATCGATACCCTGGAGCCGGCACAAGCGGCTTTGCGCGACCGTGTCATCGCTTATGTGGCGGACCCGGTGGACGCTATGGTGATGCAGATCCAGGGCGCTGGTCGTTTGCGTGTACTGCAGCCAGATGGCTCGTTCCATATGGAGCGGCTGCGTTTTTCCGGCACCAATGAGCAACCCTACCGCAGTGTTGGGCGTTGGTTGCTGGACCAGAGCCTGATCAAGGACGCCAGCTGGCCAGGCATCAAGGCCTGGCTGGCGCAGAACCCGCAGCGCACCCAGGAACTGCTGTGGGCCAATCCGCGGGTGGTGTTCTTTCGTGAGGAGCTGTTGTCGGATCTGGGCGCGGGCACCGGTCCGACCGGCGCCCAGGGCGTGGCACTGACGCCGCAGCGCTCGATTGCGATAGATCCGGCCAGCATTCCCTACGGCACGCCGGTCTGGCTAGTGTCTGAAGGTGCGCAAACCAGTTTGCGACGGCTGGTGCTGGCACAAGACACTGGCAGCGCCATTGTGGGTGCGGTGCGTGCGGATTATTTCGCCGGCTGGGGCCCAGACGCTGCAGATTTGGCAGGACGTTTGCGCCAGGCTTTACAGATGTGGGTTATCTGGCCCAAGTAAGAAATTTCCAGTTACTATGTCAGGCGGCTATTTTTCGAAAATACGATTGGATGATAAATGAGCACCTCGGCAATGCGTGAAATCGACGAGCGGACCAACCTGACTGGTAACAGCATGTTTGAACTGTTGTTGTTCCGCTTGGGCGAAGCCACCGGAACCCAGAAGCGCGAGCTGTTTGGCATCAACGTTTTCAAGGTGCGTGAAATCATGGTGATGCCGGAGATCACGGCCATGGTGAATGCGCCTGCGTCGGTGATGGGCGTGGCCAATATCCGTGGGCAAATGATTCCGGTGATCAACCTGCCCCTGATTACCGGCTGCAACCCGACCAAGGGACTGGGCATTTTGCTGGTGACCGAGTTTGCCCGCACCACCCAGGCCTTTGCGGTGGAAGAAGTCAATGAAATTGTGCGTCTGGAGTGGAAGCAGGTGCTGTCCGCAGAGGGTACCGGGGGCGGCCTGGTGACCAGCATCGCGCGCCTTGACGGCAATGCAGAAAATACCCGCCTGGCCCAGGTGCTGGACGTGGAGCAGATTTTGCGTGACGTGTTCCCAGAGCAGCACAACGCCATCAAGGACGACACCGTCATGCCGCAGGCGTCCATTCCGCCGGGCGCGGTGGTGCTGGCCGCCGATGACTCTGCCGTTGCCCGCATGATGATCGAGCAAGGTCTCAAGGCGATGAATGTCCAGTACATCATGACCAAGAGCGGCAAGGAGGCCTGGGAGCGCCTGGCTGCCCTGCACGCCGAAGCGGCGGCGCAAGGCAAGTCGATCCGCGACAAGGTGGCGCTGGTACTGACCGATTTGGAAATGCCGGAGATGGATGGTTTTACGCTGACGCGCAACATCAAGCAGGACCCGCGCTACGCCGGTATTCCGGTGATCATTCACTCGTCGCTGACCGGCACCACCAACGAAAGCCATGTCAAGAGCGTGGGCGCTGACGCTTACGTGGCGAAGTTTGTTGCGGAAGAACTCGGCAACACGATCCGTAACGTGTTGTTGCGCAAATAGGCGCTGGCTGCCGGCCCCGGGGGCCGTGCAGATGATTACACTGTGCATCACCAAAATCCGCTCTTATCCTGAGCGGGTCGGTTCAAACGTCGCCCACAAGGCGGCATAGATACACATAAGGAGACCCTGGTCATGAACGCACCACTGGACCCAAGCGCTCTGCAGTCGCAGCACAACATCTCGCTCGACGACAAATATTCCCTCGATTACGGACCGGCCTTCATGAGTGGGGTACAGGCGCTGGTGCGCCTGCCCATGCTGCAGCGCGTGCGTGATCTACAACAGGGGAAAAACACGGCCGGCTTTGTCAGCGGCTACCGAGGCTCGCCGCTGGGCGGCTACGACCAGGCCCTGGCCCGGGCTGAAAAATACCTGCGCGCGCAACACATCGTATTTCAGCCTGGCGTCAACGAAGAACTGGCGGCCACCGCACTATGGGGCACGCAGCAGCTGGGCTTTGCCCCGGCGGGCAGCAATCGCTACGACGGCGTATTCGGCATCTGGTACGGCAAAGGCCCGGGTGTGGATCGTTGTTCCGATGTGTTCAAGCACGCCAATATGGCCGGCACCACCCCATGGGGCGGAGTGATTGCGGTGGCTGGCGACGACCACATTGCCAAGAGTTCCACGGCGGCGCACCAGAGTGACCACATTTTCAAGGCCTGCGGCTCACCGGTCTTCTTTCCCGCCAATGTGCAGGAAATTCTGGACCTCGGCCTGCACGCATTTGCCCTGAGCCGGTTTTCCGGCGTCTGGGCGGGTATGAAGACGATCCAGGAGATTGTCGAGTCGAGTGCTACGGTGCAGGTGGACCCGCAGCGTGTGCACATTGTCACGCCGAGCGATTTCGCACTGCCCCCGGGCGGTTTGCACATCCGCTGGCCGGACACCGCGCTGGAGCAGGAAGCCCGCTTGTTTGACTACAAATGGTATGCCGCGCTGGCCTATATCCGGGCCAACCGGCTGAACTACAACGTGGTGCAGGGCCCGAATGACCGCTTTGGCTTGATGGCCAGCGGCAAGGCCTACAACGACACGCGCCAGGCGCTGCACGATCTGGGGCTGGACGATGCCGACTGTCAGCGTCTGGGCATCCGGGTGCACAAGGTGGGCGTGGTGTGGCCGCTGGAGGCGCAGCTGACGCGTGAGTTCGCCACCGGCTTGCAGGAAATTCTGGTGGTGGAGGAAAAGCGCCAGGTGATTGAATACCAGCTCAAGGAAGAGCTGTACAACTGGCGCCCTGATGTGCGGCCTACGGTGCTGGGCAAGTTCAATGAAGTCGACAGTGCCGACCATTACGGTGCCGGGGGCGAGTGGTCGATGCCCAACCCGAGTGCCAACACCTTGCTGCGCGCCAATGCCGACCTGTCGCCGGCCCTGATTGCACGGGCGATTGCGCAGCGCATCAAGAAGCTCGGACTCGACGCTGACACCAGCGCCCGCATCGACGCCCAGCTGGCCATTTTGCAAGCCCAGGAAAATGCCCAGCACACGATTGAGCTGCGGTCCGGTAAGGCGCCGGACCGCCAGCCCTGGTTCTGTTCCGGCTGTCCACACAACACATCGACCCGGGTGCCCGAAGGCTCGCGCGCCATGGCCGGCATCGGTTGCCATTTCATGACGATCTGGATGGACCGGGCCACCATCGGTTTTACCCAGATGGGCGGCGAGGGCGTGCCCTGGGTCGGTCAGCAGCCTTTCAGCAACGAGCGCCATGTGTTCGCCAACCTGGGCGACGGCACTTACTTTCACAGTGGCCTGTTGGCGATTCGCCAGAGCATTACGGCCGGCGTCAACATTACCTACAAGCTGTTGTACAACGATGCCGTGGCCATGACCGGCGGGCAACAGGTTGGCGAACGGGCCGGCGCCGAGGGCGCCTTGTGGACCTCCGGGCATTCGGTATTGCAAATAGCCCATTCGTTGCGTGCTGAGGGGGCGGTGAAGATCACCATCGTCACTGATGAGCCGGAAAAATATGCCAACGCCAGTACCCAGGCCGGTCCGAACCAGCTCACCTTGCCGCAAGGTATTGCCGTGGAGCACCGAGATGCGTTGGACCGGGTGCAGCGCGAATTCCGTGAAATTGCCGGCACCAGCATCATTATTTACGACCAGACTTGCGCTACTGAAAAGCGCCGCCGCCGCAAGCGCGGCACGCTGGCCGATCCGGCGCGCCATGTGCTGATCAATGAACTGGTGTGCGAGGGTTGTGGCGACTGCGGTGAGCAAAGCAACTGCCTGAGTGTGGAGCCGCTGGAAACCGAGTTTGGCCGCAAGCGCCAGATCAACCAGAGCAGCTGCAACAAGGATTTTTCCTGCGTCAACGGTTTCTGCCCGAGTTTTGTCACGGTTGAAGGCGGCCAGTGGCGCCAGGGGCAGGCGCTGCCAGCCACGGCGCTCGCCGATAGCGGCGACACGGGCATCCTGCCCGAACCGGTGTTGCCAGACCTGCGCCAGGCGCAGGGCGGCGTCTGGGGCATAGTTGTGGCTGGGGTTGGCGGTACCGGTGTGATCACCATCGGCCAGGTGCTGGGTTTTGCTGCGCACCTGCAGGGCCTGGGCATCGTGACCCAGGACGCCGGTGGTTTGGCGCAGAAGGGCGGCGCGACCTGGAGCCATGTGTTGATTGGCGCTACCCAGGACGCCATCCGTACCACCCGGGTCGGTACCGCGGCAGCCGATTTGATTCTGGGCTGCGACCCGATGGTCAGTGCCGGCAAGGAAACCATGGCGCGCGTGCGCGCCGGACGCACCCATGTGGCCCTTAACAGCCACAGCGCGCCGAGTGCCAGTTTTGTCCACGATGCGGACTGGGCTAACCCGGGCGCGCAGTGCATTGCCGACATCGGCAGTGCCGTAGGGGAGCAGCAGCTGGCATTGGTGGATGCGCAGGCTTTGGCGGTGCAGGTCTTGGGGGATGCCATGTTTGCCAATCCGGTATTGCTGGGCTTCGCTTGGCAAAAAGGCTGGATTCCCCTGACGCTGGCCTCGCTGACGCGGGCCATGGAGCTCAATGGGGTGGCGGTAGCGCGCAATCTGGCCGCCTTTGCACTCGGGCGCCGCGCTGCGCTGGAGGGGCCGGCGCTGCAGCGCCAGCTCGCGCCGGCCAAAGTGATTGCATTTACGCCCCACCAGCGCCCGACCCGGGGCGCGCTGGACACCGTGGTGCAGCGGCGGGTGGCGTTTCTAACCGATTACCAGAATGCTGCTTATGCCCAGCGCTATGCCGCCTGCGTGGCGCGTGTGCAGGCGGCCGAGTCGGCGCTGGCGGCGGGCGACGCCCTGCCCCTGGCGCATGCCGTGGCGCGCAATCTGTTCAAGTTGATGGCTTACAAAGACGAATACGAGGTGGCGCGCCTGCACGCCGATCCGCAATTTGCGGCGCGCGTGGCCGGGCTGGTGCAGGGCGATTACCGCCTGTATTACCACCTGGCACCGCCGCTGCTGGCACGCAAGAACGAACGCGGGGAGCTGCAGAAGATGCGTTTTGGTGCCTGGGTACGGCCCGTCTTTGTCGTGCTGGCGGCCCTGCGTGGCCTGCGCGGCAGCGTCTTTGACGTGTTTGGCCATAGCGCCGAGCGCCGCGAAGAGCGCGCCCTGATTGACGAATACCAGCAGGTGATCGAGTCCGGTCTGTCCACTTTGCGCGGCTCCAACATTGCTGCGCTGGCGGCGCTGGCCCGGGTGCCGGAGCAGATTCGCGGCTTTGGCCATGTGCGGGCGCGCCATCTGGTCGCCGCCCGCAGCCAGTGGACGCTATTGCTGGCGCAGTACCGGCGCACCGACTGATTTCCAGGCCAGGCCCCCAGGCGCGGTGTTTAATGCCGGTGCCAGGCCTGGGGGTGTCACTGTGGCGCCTTACAATGGCCCGTTCGCCGTCCCGGCGTGGAATGCCTGCGCGCTGGCCTGTTCTGGGGCGGCTTCCCCTTTTTTTGACCTGTTTCGTGGAGTTTGCCTGTGTTTATTTCTTCCGCATTTGCCCAAACCGCCCCTGCTGCTGCCACTGGCGGCGACATGCAGTCTTTTCTGACGGGTCAGGCGCCGTTTTTGCTGGTAATGGTCGCCGTCATGTATTTCATGATGATTCGCCCCCAGATGAAAAAGGCCAAGGAACACCGCACCATGATCGAAGCCTTGGCCAAGGGTGACGAAGTGGTGACCGGTGGCGGCCTGCTCGGCAAGGTGACCAAGATCAACGACAACATCATTGGCGTCGAAATTGCCAGTGGCGTAGAAGTGCAAGTGCAGCGCGACGCCGTGGTGCAAGTGCTGCCCAAGGGATCGATCAAGGAATCCAAGTAATTCCCGCAAGCCCTGTCATTCATTAGCGAATAAGCGCGATCATGAACCGTTACCCGGTGTGGAAGTACGCGATCATCCTGATCGCGCTGGTGGTGGGTGGCTTGTATGCCCTGCCGAATGTGTTTGGTGAGGCGCCTGCCGTGCAGGTCTCCACCGCCAAGCCGTCCCTGAGCTTGAACAGTGCCGTCATGGCACAGGTCGAAGAGGCGCTGAAGGCGGCCGGCATCAGCGCGGATGCGGTGGCCCTGGATGGCAACTCCATCAAGGCACGCTTTGGCAGCACCGATGTGCAGCTGCAGGCCAAGGATGCGCTGCAAAAAGCCTTGAACCCGGATCCGTCCGATCCTTCGTATGTGGTGGCGCTGAATCTGCTGAGCCGTTCGCCGGCCTGGCTGACGGCCTTGCGCGCCTCGCCGATGTACCTGGGCCTGGACTTGCGCGGTGGCGTGCACTTCATGCTGCAGGTGGACATGCAGGCGGCGCTGACCAAGCGCGCTGAGTCGCTGGCGGGCGATATTCGCAGCACGCTGCGCGAAAAGAGTGTGCGCCACAGCGGTATTGCGCGCAATGGCCAGACCATTGAAATCAAATTCCGCGATACGCAGACCATGGATGCCGCCAAGGCCATCATCCAGGACCAGTTTGCCGAACTGACCAGCACCGAGGGCCCTGACGGCAGCGAGTTCAAGCTGGTGGCCAGCATCAATCCGGTGGCCGCGCGCAAGGTCCAGGAACAGGCACTCAAGCAGAACATCACCACCCTGCACAACCGTATCAATGAGCTGGGTGTTGCCGAGCCGGTGATTCAGCAGCAGGGTCTGGACCGCATCGTGGTGCAGTTGCCGGGCGTGCAGGACACCGCCAAGGCGAAGGACATTCTGGGTCGCACCGCAACGCTGGAAATCCGCATGGTGGAAGACAGTGCCGAAGGCCGTGCCGCCGAGAGTGGCAGCGGCCCGGTGCCGTTTGGTGCGGAACGCTTCCTGGAGCGCAATGGCCAGCCGGTGATCGTGAAGAAACAGGTCATTCTGACCGGCGACAACCTGACCGACGCCCAACCCGGGTTTGACAGCCAGACCCAGGAAGCCGCCGTGCACCTGACGCTGGACGCCAAGGGCGCGCGCATTTTCCGTGACGTTACGCGGGAAAGCATTGGCAAGCGCATGGCCATCCTGTTGTTCGAAAAGGGCAAGGGCGAAGTCGTGACGGCGCCGGTCATCCGCTCCGAAATTGGCGGCGGCCGGGTGCAGATTTCGGGCCGCATGACGACCATGGAAGCCGCTGACACCGCCTTGCTGCTGCGCGCCGGTTCGCTCGCAGCGCCAATGGAAATCATTGAAGAACGCACCATCGGCCCGAGCCTGGGTGCGGAAAATATTGCCAAGGGCTTTAACAGCGTGACCTGGGGCTTTACCGCCGTGGCAATCTTCATGTGCGTCTACTACATGCTGTTTGGTGTTATTTCCAGTATTGCGCTGGCGTTCAACCTGTTGCTGCTGGTGGCTGTGCTGTCGATGTTGCAGGCTACGCTGACGCTGCCGGGCATGGCGGCGATGGCGCTGGTGCTGGGTATGGCGATTGACGCCAACGTGCTGATCAATGAGCGGGTGCGCGAAGAGTTGCGTAACGGGGCGTCGCCCCAAGCGGCGATCCACGCCGGGTACGACCGTGCCTGGGCCACCATCATCGACTCCAACGTCACCACCCTGATCGCCGGTCTGGCCTTGCTGGCCTTTGGTTCCGGGCCGGTGCGCGGCTTCGCTGTGGTGCACTGCCTGGGCATTCTGACCAGCATGTTCTCCGGAGTGTTCTTCTCTCGCGGAGTGGTAAATTTGTGGTACGGACGCCAGAAGAAACTGAAGACCGTATCGATTGGCACGGTCTGGCGCGGTGACGCGGCAGACCAGGCGGCCTCGACCTCACAGGGATAAGCAGAATGGAATTTTTCAAGATTCGCCGCGACATACCGTTCATGCGGCATGCGCTGGTGTTCAACGCCATTTCGGCGCTGACCTTTGTCGCCGCTGTATTTTTCCTGTTCTCCCGTGGCCTGCATCTGTCTGTCGAATTTACCGGCGGCACCTTGATGGAAGTCAATTACGCCCAGGCGGCCGACCTGAATGCAATTCGCAATGTGGTCGGTGGTCTTGGCATATCCGATGTGCAGGTGCAAAACTTTGGTACCGCGCAAGATGTGCTGATTCGCATGCCGGTGCAAAAGGGCAGCAATTCGGCACAGCAAAGTGACCGGGTGGCCAGCGCCCTGAAGGCGAGCGATGCCAGCGCCAGCGTGCGCCGCACCGAATTCGTTGGTCCGCAGGTGGGTGACGAACTGGCGGCAGACGGTCTGAAGGCGCTGGCCTGTGTGGTGGCCGGCATCATGATCTATCTGGCGATACGCTTTGAATGGAAGTTCGCCGTGGCGGCCATCATCGCCAATATGCACGACGTCATCATCATTCTTGGCTTTTTTGCTTTCTTCCAGTGGGAGTTTTCGCTGCCGGTGCTGGCGGCCGTGCTGGCGGTGCTGGGCTATTCGGTGAATGAGTCGGTGGTGATTTTTGACCGGATTCGCGAGAATTTCCGGCGCTATCGGAAGATGAATACGGTGGCCGTGATCGACAACGCGATTACCTCCACCATCAGCCGTACCATCATTACCCACGGGTCGACCCAGCTGATGGTCTTGTCCATGCTGCTGTTCGGCGGTGCTACGCTGCACTATTTTGCGCTGGCGCTGACGATCGGTATTTTGTTTGGTATCTATTCGTCGGTGTTTGTGGCGGCGGCAATTGCCATGTGGCTGGGCATCCAGCGCGAAGACCTGATCAAGGCCACTGCCAAGAAGGAAGAGGACCCTAGTGATCCGAATGCAGGTGCCCGCGTCTAGCCAATCGGGTTTAGGATAAAGCCTGTATGGCCACCGCCCCCAGCACCCTCACCAGGCAGCAATTTGGCAAAGCCTTGCGCGAGCGATTTCTCGGCGAGGCGGCCAAGTTCATGGTGGAGGTCGCTGCGGCAGTGCAGACACGCCTGACCGAGCTGATTGATGAGCCGGGCAATGCGCGGGAAACCCAGATGCGGCGCGATATCTGGGAAAGTTACAAGCGCGCGCGACCGCTATGGATTGACCTGACGGTAAAGAAGTGGCGCGAGTGCCTGATGCCGGTCCAGGACAAGCCCCAAGCCGGCAGCCCAGACGCGGCGAGCCTGGAACTGGTCGGTACCGAGGTGGTGGAGAACAAGATTTTGGCCTCGCGCCTGGTACTGGCGGTGAACGAAAAGGTACTGCCGGAGCTGGAAGACCTGCGTATCCGCATCAAGGTGCTGGAGAACCTGGAAGAGCTGGATGGACGTGACCTGTTTCGCCCCGAGGTGCTGGTGCTGCTGATGGTGGAGCAGTGGGCGCAATCGGGCATGCCCGGCGAGGCCTGGGCGCTGGTGAATGCGTCGGTGCAGGGCGTGCTGATTCAACACCTGAAAGTGGCCTACAAGAATGTCAATGACACCTTGATCAGCAAAGGTGTTCTGCCGCAAATTACGCTGAATGACCGGGTCAAGACGCCGGTGCGTTCGGGGGGCGGTATTACCCGGACCCGTTCGGCGGTCGCCGCGCCCGGCCAGACTCCAGGCCAAATGCCTGTGCCTGGCGAAGCGCAGGAGAGCGCCATGGGCGACCTGGGGCCGGGCGGCGGCACCGGCTTTTCGCAGTCGCAGATGCCACCAGACCAGCGCGGTGGCGGTGCTGGCGGCGGCGGTTTTTTTGGTGGACGTCTGGGCTGGGGCGCCCGCGCGCCGGTGCAGTCCCCGATATCGACCGGGTCCGCGCCGATTTCCGCTGGCGGACCGGTTGGCACCCCGGGCTCGGGGCCCAGTCAGCCGTTCTGGGGACAGTCCGGGGCCTCTTCGGCGCAACACGGTTTGGGCGGCACCTCGGAAGAGACCCGCATGATGACCTCGGCAACGCCGTTGGCGCGTGCGCGCAGCCGTGCCCAAGGCGTGCTGGGTCAGATCCGGCGCATATTCATCAACCGTGCCGGCTCAGATTTTGTCGGTACTGCGCATGAAAACCCGTCGCCGGCCCTGGTGCAGGCGATTTCGCCGCAGGCCATGGCTGTGAGCTATGCCGCCGGCGGCACCATGTACGAAGATTACAGTCCGGCCGGTGTGGCGCGGGTCGCCGATGACCTGCGCGTGAAAAGTACCGAGCTGAAGAAGAAAGCCGAGACCAAGGGTGAGAAGGCCACCATTGAAATCGTCGCACTGATGTTTCAGGCGATTCTTGCTGAAGAGCGGATTCCGCCCGGCATCCGGGTTTGGTTTGCCCGTTTGCAGATGCCGGTGCTGCGGGTGGCACTGGAGGACCCTGACTTTTTCGGCTCCACCGACCACCCGGCGCGGGCACTGATAGACCGCATGGGCTCTTGCGTCATGGGCTTTGATGCCACCGGAGTGCAGGGCGCGGCCATGGAAGCCGAGGTCAAGCGGGTGGTGCAGGTGATTGAGCAATACCCGGAGACTGGCAAGAAGGTTTACCAGATCGTTTACGACGAGTTCCAGAAGTTCCTGAGTAAATTTCTGACGGAAAAAGGCACGACGCAAAAAGTAGTCAGCGTGGCGCAGCAGGTCGAGCAAAAGGAAACGCTGGCGATCCAGTACACCATTGAAATGCGCAACATGCTCAAAGACATGCCGGTGCGCGATGAGATCCGTGATTACCTGTTCAAGGTCTGGGCCGAAGTGCTGGCGGTTTGCGCCCTGCGCAAGGGGGCCAAGCACGCCGATACCCAGACCCTGAAAAAGTGCGCTACCGACCTGGTCTGGGCGGCCAGTGCGAAGCCGAACCGGGTGGATCGTGCCCGCGTGATCCAGGACTTGCCGAATTTGCTGCTGCGTTTGCGTTCCGGCATGACCTTGCTGGCGATGGCGCCAAGCGAGCAAGAGGCGCATGTGAAAAAAATCAGCGACACGCTGGCCGACGCCTTCATGTCCAAGACGCAGGCCATTCCGCAAGCCAAGATTGACGCCATGGCCCAGCGCCTGGCGGCCTTGGAAGACTTTGTCAGTGAAGACGGTATGGGCGATCTGCCGCTGGATTCGGAAAGCCTGGAGATGATGCTCGGCATTGATGCCTCGGCCATCGAAGTGGTGGTCGGTGGTGGTTCCAAGCCCACTGCCGCGATGCTGGCCTGGGCCGCCGAATTGCAGCTTGGTGCCTGGTTTACCCTGGACCATAACAACCAGATTACCCAGGTGCAGCTGGCCTGGCGCAGCGAGCGCAAGCACCTGAATCTATTTGCCTCCACCGCCGGCAAAAGCTTCCTGTTGCAGGGCGGGCGCCTGGCGGCTTATTTGCAAGCCGGGCTGCTGCTGCCGCAGGAAGAAGAGGCCCTTACCGTGCGCGCCACACGCACCGCGCTGGCCAAACTGGAAGCCAACCCGGAGCGCTTGCTGGCCTGAGTCTGGGCGGTTCAGTTGCGCGCCAGCAAAAGGCGCGCGGCGTCGCGCGCGAAATACGTCAGTACACCGTCGGCACCGGCGCGCTTGAAGGCCAGCAGACTTTCCAGCATGACGGCGTCATGGTCGAGCCAGCCGTTGGCGGCGGCGGCCTTGAGCATGGCGTATTCGCCCGACACCTGGTAGGCAAAGGTCGGAATGCGGAATTCGTCCTTGACGCGGCGCACCACGTCCAGGTAGGGCATGCCGGGTTTGACCATCACCATGTCGGCGCCTTCGGCAATATCCATGGCCACTTCGCGCAAGGCTTCGTCGGAGTTGCCAGGGTCCATCTGGTAGACCTTTTTATTGCTCTTGCCGAGATTGGCGGCAGAGCCGACGGCGTCCCGGAACGGGCCATAGAAGGCGCTGGCATATTTGGCGCTATAGGCCATGATGCGGGTGTGAATCAGGTTTTCGGCTTCCAGGGCGCTGCGGATGGCGGCAATGCGCCCGTCCATCATGTCGCTCGGGGCAACGATATCAACGCCGGCGCGGGCTTGTGTCAGCGCTTGCTGCACCAGAATGGCGACGGTTTCATCGTTGAGGATATAGCCTTCGGATTCCGGGCGGGTGTCGGGCAAGCCATCTTGGCCGTGGCTGGTGAACGGGTCCAGCGCCACATCGGTCATGACGCCGAGATCGGGAAATTCTTTCTTGAGGGCACGCACCACGCGGGGCACCAGGCCGTCCGGGTTGGTGGCTTCTTTGCCGTCGTAGCTTTTGAGTGATTGGTCTACCACCGGAAACAGCGCCAGCACCGGAATTTGCAGATCTACACACTCTTGCGCCACCGGCAGCAGCTGGTCCAGACTGAGCCGCTCCACGCCCGGCATCGAGGCAACGCTGTAGCGCTGCTTCTCGCCGTCCACAACAAACACCGGATAAATCAGGTCGTGCGGGGTCAGCGTGTTCTCACGCACCAGGTTGCGGGTGAATGCATCGCGGCGCAAGCGGCGCGGGCGGCCGGCGGGAAAAGCAGCGTAAGGTGTCGTCATGGTGGGAGGTGCTCTGGAAGGAAGTCGATTGTCGCGCCCGGCGTGGCTGTTGTAGTGGCTCGCGTGCACAGATTGCAAATAGTACGGAATTTTATGTGGGTATTTGCGGAATTCGCTTGTGCTGGGCCACTAACCTTGTTAAATTCGCCCCCGGGTAGCTTGCTACCTCCCGCTTTTCCTCCCTGAGCGGGGCCTTGATGTGTGACAGCAAATAGGCTTACCACCCCAGTCCTTGGACTGGGGTTTTTTTTGTCTGTGCAACCGGGACTACACTGCAAGCCTATGTTGTGGGTTAAGGCTTTTCATATCGTATTCGTGGCCAGCTGGTTCGCCGGTCTGTTCTATTTGCCGCGTATTTTTGTCAATCTGGCCATGGTACCTGCGGGCTCCGAGGCCGAGCGTGCGCGCTTGTTGTTAATGGCGCGCAAGCTGCTGCGCTTCAGCAATATGCTGGCAGTATTCGCACTGGTGTTTGGTGCCTGGCTTTGGTATTTGTTTGGCTATGGCCTGGGTGCGGGCAATGGCTGGCTGCATGCCAAATTGTTTCTGGTGCTGCTGGTGATCGGTTACCACTACAGCTGCAGTGTGATGCTGCGCAAATTCGAAAGCGGAGTGCAGCGGCGCAGCCATGTCTGGTATCGCTGGTTTAACGAAATTCCGGTGCTGTTGTTGATAGCCATTGTGGTCCTGGTGGTGGTCAAACCCTTCTAAGGCGTGGGCGCGTCCATGCACAAAACTGCTGCGACGCCCCTGGCGGCTATCTATGTCGTGCTGGTGGTCTACGCCAGCCTGTCGCCCTTTTCTGGCTGGCGCGATCAGGGCATTGCGCTGGGTTCCTTTTTGCTGGCGCCCATGCCGCGCTACTGGACCTGGTTTGATATCTGGATCAACGTAGTGGGGTATATGCCTCTGGGTGGCCTGCTGACATTGAGCGCCTTGCGCTCTGGACGCGTACGCTTTCCGGTGTTGCTGCCGTGTGTGTTCGCCAGCGGGCTGTCGCTGGTGATGGAAACCACGCAAAGTTTCATACCGGTGCGGGTGGCCTCACGGGAAGATTGGCTGCTCAACAGTGCCGGCGCACTGCTGGGGGCCGTAGCAACCATGGTGCTGGAGCGCCTGGGAGCGATTGATCGCTGGAGCCAGTTTCGCGAACGTTGGTTCGTGGAGAAATCGCGCGGTGGCCTGGTGTTGCTGCTGACCTGGCCGCTGGCCTTGCTGTTTCCGCCGGCAGTGCCCTTTGGACTCGGTCAGGTGTATGAACGGATGGAAGCGCAAGTTGCGCTGCTGCTATCAGGCACACCCTTTCTGGACTGGTTGCCGGTGCCCGATATTGAATTGCAACCCTTGTTGCCCAGTGCCGAATTGCTGTGCGTGTTCATGGGCTTGCTGATCCCCTGTTTGCTCAGTTTTTGCGTTACTCGCGCCGGTTTGCGCAGGGTCTGGTTCGCACTGGGCTTGCTGCTGCTGGGCCTGCTGGTGGCTGGCTTGTCGGCATTGCTGAGCTGGGGCCCCGACCATGCCTGGTCCTGGATCGATGCCCCCACCCGATTGGCGATGCTGCTGGTACTGGTGTTGGCGCCCTTGCTTGCAGCGTTGCCAACGCGCGCCAGTGCGGCTTTGTTGCTGCTGCTGTTGGGGGTCTATTTGACGCTCCTCAACCAGGCCCCGGCAAGTGCCTATTTCACTCTGACCTTGCAGGACTGGGAACAGGGCCAGTTCATCCGCTTTCATGGGCTGGCGCAGTGGCTGGGTTGGCTGTGGCCTTATGCCACCCTGCTATATGTGCTGGCCCGGGTCTGGAGCGGGGACGTAAAAAACTAGAATCCACGTATGAACCAAAACGCCTCTGAAATGCCCGTCGCTGCTTCTCCCTCCTATTACCAGCGCCATATTTTTTTCTGCGTCAATGAACGCAAGAATGGCGAGGCCTGTTGCGCCCACCTGAATGCCCAGGCGGCTTTTGACCATTGCAAGGCCCTGGTGAAAGAGGCTGGCCTGGCCGGTCCCGGCAAGGTGCGCGTCAACAAGGCCGGTTGCCTGGACCGTTGCGCCGCCGGGCCGGTGGCGGTGGTTTATCCAGAGGCGGTCTGGTATTCCTTTGTGGATCTGGCTGACATTGACGAGATAGTTGACTCGCACCTGAAAGACGGCCGGGTGGTGCAGCGTTTGCTGACACCGGCGCACCTGGGGCGCTAAAGCGATGCATTCCCATTCGCGTCGATTTGTCATGGAGGGGCCTGCGGGCGCACTGGAGGCGCTGGTGGATGCGCCCAAGCTGGAGCCGGGTACTTCGCCCCGTGGGGTTGCGGTCATTGCCCACCCGCATCCGCTGTTTGGCGGCACCATGGACAACAAAGTGGTGCAAACCGTGGCGCGGGCGTTTGTGTTGTCCGGCTGGCAAGCCGTACGTTTCAATTTTCGCGGCGTTGGCGGCAGCGCTGGCGTCTACGACGAGGGCCGCGGTGAGCTGGCGGATTTGCTTGCGGTGGTACAGGCACAGGCGGTGCAAGGCCCGCTCGCTCTGGCCGGTTTTTCCTTCGGCGCTTTTGTTACCAGCCATGCGGTGGCGGCGCTGTGGCAGCAACGGCAACTGGAACGGGTAGTGCTGGTCGGTACCGCAGCGTCGCGCTTTGCGGTGGCGCCGCTGGCGCCGGAGCTGCATGAACGTGCGCTGGTGCTGCATGGCGAGACCGACGACACCGTGCCGTTGCAGGATGTGCTGCAGTGGGCGCGCCCGCAAAGTCTGCCAATAACCGTAATCCCCGGGGTGGGACATTTCTTTCACGGACAATTGCCCCTTTTGCGGGGTCTGGTGGTGCGTCACCTTCAGGGCGTCTCGGGCGCCGCGTAAAGCGTATTCTTCTTATCAGGCTTTGACCGGCCGGTTCCACGAATGAAATCACTTCTCGCTGCCTTGTTGGTCTTGTTCAGCTTTTCCGTTCTGGCCCAGATGCCAGCGCCGCCCGAAGTGGCAGCGCGCGCGTATATGTTGTTGGACGTCACTTCGAACCAGATTCTGGCCTCCAAAGATCTGGATTCTCCGGTCGAGCCTGCGTCGCTGACCAAGTTGATGACTGCCTATTTGGTGTTTGACGCGCTCAAGTCCGGAAAAATCACGCTGCAGCAGACATTCCCGGTCAGCGAACGGGCCTGGAAGATGCCGGGCTCGCGCATGTTCATCGACCCGAAAATGCAGGTGCCGGTGGAAGACCTGATCAAGGGGATGATTGTGCAAAGCGGCAATGACGCCACCATGGCACTGGCCGAAGGCGTTGGCGGCAGTCTGGAGCGCTTTGTGCAGATGATGAATGAGCAGGCCAAGGCGCTGGGCATGCAGGCGACCGCCTACAAGAACCCGGAAGGCCTGACCGAGCCCGGCCACATCACCACGGCGCGCGACCTGAGCGTGCTGGCAAGCCGTTTGATGGACGATTTCCCCGAATATGTCGGCTTTTATGCGATCAAGAAATACCGCTATCCGGGCACCCCGGCAGCGAATGACAGCAATCGCAATTTGCTGCTGTTTCGTGATCCCACGGTGGACGGGCTGAAGACGGGCCATACCGACGCAGCGGGCTATTGCATGATCGCCACCGCCAAACGCGAGTTCGCCAGCCTGGCCCGCCCGCCCGCCACCAGCGGTTCGCGCCGCCTGTTGTCCATTGTGCTGGGCGCCGAAGGTGAAAATGCGCGTGCCAATGAATCGCAAAAGCTGCTGAACTGGGGCTTCTCTGCGACCGAGGCGGTGAAATTATTTGACGCCAACCAGGCAGTGGTGACGCCACCTGTCTGGAAGGGCTCCTCGTCCACCGTGGCGCTGGGCCGTATGCAGCCGATCGTGGTGGCCGTGCCGGCAGGTTCCACCAGCAAGCTGAAAACCCAGGTACTGCGCCAGGACCCGCTGCTGGCACCTCTAGGCAAAGGGCAGTCGGTGGCGACCTTGCGCGTGACGCTGAATGACCGGCCTTTGCTGGACGTACCGCTGCTGGCGCTGGACAGCGTCGAACAGGCTGGCGTTATTCGTCGTGCCTGGGATTCCTTGCGGCTCTGGATACGTTAATTACGGGCTTGCGGGGAAACCCTTGATCTGATACATTAGAAGGCTTTTCGGAAATTCCGAAGGGATTCACGTTTTCGTAAAGTTATTTTGTTAGAACCAAACGTTTAGGGACGTTTATTTTCAGGAGGCTTAAGTGCCAACTATTAATCAGCTAGTGCGTCAGGGGCGCGAAGTCGAGACTATCAAGTCGAAGAGCCCCGCGATGCAAAACTCTCCACAGCGTCGTGGCGTGTGCACCCGCGTGTACACCACAACGCCTAAAAAGCCTAACTCCGCTCTGCGTAAGGTTGCCAAAGTGCGCCTGACCAACGGTTTTGAGGTGATTTCTTACATCGGCGGTGAAGGCCACAACCTGCAGGAACACAGCGTGGTGCTGGTTCGTGGCGGTCGTGTCAAGGACTTGCCAGGTGTGCGTTACCACATCGTGCGTGGCTCGCTTGACTTGCAAGGCGTGAAAGACCGCAAGCAGTCGCGTTCCAAGTACGGCGCGAAGCGTCCGAAGAAGGCGTAATTGCTTTCGGCCTCTGCAGGAGGTCAGCGCGCGGAAAAGCGTTCAAGTTTCCAAAAAACGGTGTTTGCTGGCCTTGGCGGGTTGGGCAAACGAAGTGACCCGAAGCTCAAAATTGTTTGGGTGGGTCGAGTAAGTGGGGGTTTGCTAGCTCCCGCGGTGTCCGAAAGGATGCCAACTGAAGCATATGAGGTGAAAAATGCCACGTCGTCGCGAAGTCCCTAAACGTGAAATTCTGCCGGATCCCAAGTTCGGCAATGTAGAGCTGTCCAAATTCATGAACGTGATCATGGAAGGCGGCAAGAAGGCAGTTGCCGAGCGCATTATTTATGGCGCTCTGGAACTGATTGAAAAGAAGCACCCGGACAAAGATCCGGTGGAAGCTTTCAGCGTTGCCATCAACAACGTCAAGCCCATGGTGGAAGTGAAATCCCGCCGCGTCGGTGGTGCCAACTACCAGGTTCCCGTGGAAGTGCGCCCGGTTCGTCGCCTGGCCCTGTCCATGCGCTGGATCAAGGAAGCTGCACGCAAGCGCGGTGAGAAATCCATGGCACAACGCCTGGCCAACGAGTTGCTCGAAGCCACCGAAGGCCGTGGCGGCGCCATGAAAAAGCGTGACGAAGTTCACCGCATGGCTGAAGCCAACAAGGCTTTCTCGCACTTCCGCTTCTAAAGAGCGGCTACTGCGCGGCGCTTATGCAGCGTGGCAAGGGCTGGCAGTGCAATGGCACTGTCATCCCGTTGCGCTAGGCTAGGCGCCGCTTGCTACGCCGCGTTGTGCGCGTAGCGAATTGAAGACTCCAACAGATCAACCAAGGATCCCTCATGGCTCGCCATACTCCCATTGAGCGCTACCGCAATATCGGTATCTCGGCTCACATTGACGCCGGTAAAACCACTACGACCGAGCGCGTACTTTTCTATACCGGCGTGAATCACAAAATTGGTGAAGTGCACGACGGCGCAGCTACCATGGACTGGATGGAACAGGAGCAAGAGCGTGGTATCACGATCACTTCTGCTGCCACCACCTGTTTCTGGCGCGGCATGGACAAGTCCCTGCCTGAGCACCGCATCAACATCATTGACACCCCCGGACACGTGGACTTCACGATTGAAGTGGAACGTTCCATGCGCGTGCTCGACGGTGCTTGCATGGTGTATTGCGCCGTGGGTGGCGTGCAGCCCCAGTCGGAGACCGTGTGGCGTCAGGCCAACAAGTACAAGGTTCCACGTTTGGCCTTCGTCAACAAGATGGACCGTACCGGTGCCAACTTCTTCAAGGTGGTTGACCAGATGAAGCTGCGCCTGAAGGCCAGCCCGGTCCCCATGGTGATCCCAATTGGTGCCGAAGAAAACTTCACCGGCGTGGTTGACCTGATCAAGATGAAAGCCATCATCTGGGATGAGGCCTCGCAAGGCATGTTGTTCGACTACCGCGAAATTCCTGCTGAGCTGCTGACCCTGGCCAAGGAATGGCGCGAAAAGATGGTCGAAGCTGCTGCTGAATCGTCGGAAGAGCTGATGAACAAGTACCTCGAAGAGGGTGACTTGAGCGAAGAAGAAATCAAGCTGGGCATCCGTACCCGTACCATCGCCAGCGAAATCCAGCCCATGTATTGCGGCTCGGCTTTCAAGAACAAGGGTGTTCAGCGCATGCTGGATGCCGTGATCGAATTCATGCCTTCGCCAGTGGACATTCCTCCCGTCAACGGCATTGATGAAGACGAGCAACCCGTGGTCCGCATGGCCAGCGACACCGAGAAATTCTCGGCGTTGGCATTCAAGCTGATGACCGACCCGTTTGTCGGTCAGCTGACCTTTGTGCGCGTTTATTCTGGCGTTCTGCAAAAGGGCGACAGCGTTTACAACCCGATCCGTGGCAAGAAAGAGCGTATCGGCCGTATCGTGCAAATGCACGCCAACAACCGTGAAGAAGTCAGCGAAATCCGTGCCGGCGACATTGCTGCCTGCGTTGGATTGAAAGACGTCACCACGGGTGAAACCCTGTGCGATCCCAGCTCCATCGTGATGCTGGAACGCATGATTTTCCCGGAGCCTGTGATTACCCAGGCCGTTGAGCCCAAGACCAAGGCCGACCAGGAAAAAATGGGTATCGCACTGCAGCGTTTGGCCCAGGAAGATCCGTCTTTCCGCGTGAAGACCGACGAAGAGTCGGGTCAGACGCTGATCGCCGGTATGGGTGAGTTGCATCTGGAAATTATTGTTGACCGCATGAAGCGCGAATTCGGCGTCGAAGCCAACGTTGGCAAGCCCCAGGTGGCTTACCGCGAAACCATCCGCAAGACGGTGGAAGACGCAGAAGGCAAGTTCGTGCGCCAGTCCGGCGGTAAGGGTCAGTACGGCCACGTGGTGCTGAAGGTCGAGCCCAACGAAGCCGGCAAGGGATTCGAATTTGTCGACGCCATCAAGGGCGGTGTGGTTCCTCGCGAATACATCCCTGCGGTGGAAAAGGGCGTGATCGAAGCCTTGAACCAGGGCGTGCTGGCCGGTTACCCGGTGGTGGACGTCAAGGTCACGCTGCACTTCGGTTCGTACCACGACGTTGACTCGAACGAAAACGCGTTCAAGATGGCTGCCATCTTCGGTTTCAAGGAAGGTTGCCGCAAGGCCGGCCCCGTGATTCTGGAGCCCATGATGGCCGTGGAAGTGGAAACACCGGAAGACTACGCCGGCAACGTGATGGGCGACTTGTCCTCACGCCGCGGCATGGTGCAAGGCATGGACGATATGGTCGGTGGCGGCAAGGCGATCAAGGCAGAAGTGCCTTTGTCGGAAATGTTTGGCTACTCCACCACCCTGCGTTCCATGTCGCAAGGCCGTGCTACCTACACGATGGAATTCAAGCACTACTCGGAAGCTCCGCGTAACGTGTCTGAAGCCATCATGGCAACGCGCGCAAAGTAATTATTTGAAGTTGTCTGCGACGGTGTGCCGCCCTGTTCCCGTGCGGGGCGAATCAGCAACATCGTGCAAACATTAAACCAATACACGGGAAAAGCTCTTTGGAGATTTGAAACATGGCAAAAGAAAAATTCACGCGTACCAAGCCCCACGTGAACGTCGGTACGATCGGTCACGTTGACCACGGCAAGACCACCCTGACGGCGGCTATCACCACCGTTCTGGCAGCCAAGTTCGGCGGCCAGGCCAAGGCCTATGACCAGATCGACGCTGCACCTGAAGAAAAGGCCCGCGGTATCACGATCAACACCGCCCACGTCGAATACGAAACGGCCAACCGCCACTACGCACACGTGGACTGCCCAGGACACGCCGACTATGTGAAGAACATGATTACCGGTGCTGCCCAGATGGACGGCGCGATTCTGGTGTGCTCGGCCGCTGACGGCCCCATGCCCCAGACCCGTGAGCACATCCTGCTGGCGCGCCAGGTGGGTGTTCCTTACATCATCGTGTTCCTGAACAAGTGCGACATGGTGGACGACGCCGAACTGCTCGAACTGGTTGAAATGGAAGTTCGCGAGTTGCTCGACAAATACGATTTCCCTGGCGACAAGACCCCGATCATTCACGGTTCCGCCAAGCTCGCCATGGAAGGCGACAAGGGTGAACTGGGCGAAGGCGCCATTCTGAAGCTGGCCGAAGCGCTGGACACCTACATTCCCCTGCCAGAGCGCGCAGTGGACGGTGCCTTCCTGA
>CAIUDG010000107.1 GCA_903897925.1 uncultured beta proteobacterium
CAGCAGCGAATCGGACCTACGCCCGGATACCCGCTTCGCCAGTCCCCAGATATTTTTGTAAATATTTCAAGGTAAAAAAATACCAATACCAATACCAATACGAATATCGAATACCCGTCCTCGGTAATCCACGGGGCTGGGGCGAAGTAACTTTGGCATTTATATGCCTCTCAAAGTACTACAAATATTTCCAACACATAAAAAAAGCCACCCGCTTGGGTGGCTCCAGGTGCAAGCGCCACCGCGCCATTCAATTTATTCCGCCACCGCACCCATCGTCTTGCTGTGACCGCCATCCACATAAGTGATTTCAGCAGTAACACCACTGGCCAGATCACTCATCAGGAACGCCACCACATTGCCAACTTCGTCAATCGTCACATTGCGGCGGGTCGGGGCGGCAGCAGCCACGTAAGCCAGCAACTTGCCGAAATCCTTGATGCCGCTGGCAGCCAGCGTCTTGATGGGACCGGCACTGACACCGTTGACGCGGATAGCGCGGCCATCGGCGGTATGGCCAACCGCCTCCGCCAGGTAGCGCACCGAAGCCTCCAGTGACGCCTTGGCCAGACCCATGGTGTTGTAGTTCGGGATGATGCGCTCGGCACCCAGATAACTCAGCGTCAGTAACGCCGACTTGTCGTTCAGGTAGGGCAGGGCCGCCTTCGCCATGGCCGGAAAACTGTAGGCACTGATATCGTGCGCAATGCGGAAGTTCTCGCGGCTCAGGCCATCGAGAAAATTGCCGCCAATGGCCTCGCGTGGGGCAAAGCCAATGCTGTGCACAAAACCGTCGAATTTGGGCCAGACCAGCGCCAGGTCGCTGAACAGGCGTTCAATCTGGCCGTCGTCACCCACGTCGCAATCAAAAATTAGTTTCGAATCGAAGTCGGCAGCAAATTCGGTGATCCGATCTTTGAAGCGTTCACCGACGTAGCTGAAAGCCAGCTCCGCGCCTTGCGCGTGGCATGCCTTGGCGACTCCATATGCGATGGAGCGATTCGACAAAACGCCGGTAATCAACAATTTCTTCCCTGCTAAAAAGCCCATATCGTCCTCATCAAAATAACACCTTGGGTAGTGCAGAATTGTCGCATGCGATTTCTGCTACTGGCCACACTCTGTCTCTATGCCGCTGCGAGCTGGGCTGCGCACGGTTATGCATTGTGGGGCACGCTGAAATATCCGCCAGGTTTTTCGAATTTCGATTATGTCAACCCAAATGCGCCAAAGGGAGGCGAACTCCGACTGGTCAGCAACTTGCGTGTTTCCACTTTCGATAAATACAACCCGTTCACCATCAAAGGTTCGGCGCCGGCGTATCTTAGCAGCCTGATGTTTGACAGTTTGCTGGTCGGCGCACTGGATGAAAGTGCTGCCGGTTACGGCTTGCTGGCCGAAGACGTGGTGCTGGCATCCGACGGATTGAGTGCCACTTTTCGGCTGCGACCGCAGGCGCGTTTTCACGATGGCGCACCGGTGCTGGCGCAAGACGTGAAATACAGCTTTGACACCCTGAACGGCCCTTATGTCTCGCCTGGCTACCGTTCCATGTTGGAAGATGTCGCCGGTGTCGATGTGCTGGACGCGCACAGCGTACGCTTTCGTTTCAAGAAGCCCAATCGCGAGCTGCCCCTGACCGTGGGCTACCTGCCGGTGTTCAGCCACCGCTGGGGCGCCGGCAAACCGTTTGACCAAGTGGTGATGGACCCGCCCATTGGCAGCGGACCCTACACCTTGGGGCCGGTGCAGTTCGGCAAGGACGTAAGCTATGTGCGTGATCCGCAGTACTGGGCGCGGGACCTCAATGTGCGCAAGGGCAGCGCCAATTTCGACCGCATCCTGGTAAAGATTTACAAAGACGGCACCGCCAAGCTGGAGGCGCTCAAGGCCGGCGAGTTCGACCTGATGCGCTTTTTCTCCGCCGGTGACTGGGCGCGGCGCGTCAACGGGCGCAAGTTTGACTCCGGCGAACTGGTAAAACAGGAGTTCGTGCACCGGCTGCCCACCGGCTACCAGAGCTATGTGCTCAACATCCGGCGCAGCAAGCTCAAAGACGTGCGGGTGCGCCAGGCCCTGGGGCTGGCACTGGATTTCGAGTGGATGAACCGGCAGCTGTTTTATGGCGCTTACCAGCGCGTGCAAGGCCTGTTTGGCAATACCGACTGCCAGGCCCGGGGCCTGCCAGATGCCGCCGAGCTGGCCTTGCTGCAGCCCTGGCGCGCGCAGATTCCCGCCGCTACCTTCGGTCCGATGGCACTGGCGCCGCGCACCGATGGCAGCAGCAGCCTGCGCGCCAATCTGCGCCAGGCGCAAGCCTTGTTGCGCGACGCCGGCTGGAGCTACCGCGACGGCGCACTGCGCAACGCCGCCAATGAAACCCTGGAGCTGGAGTACCTCGACAGCAACGAATCCGGCGCCCGTGTGGTGACGCCCTGGGCCCGCAACCTGGAAAAAATCGGCGTAAAACTGGTCTACCGTCCGGTCGACTTTGCGCTGTACCAGCAACGCCTGCAAAAATTTGACTTCGACGTCACCTCCATGGCCTACGCCGGCACGCAGAACCCGGGCCAGGAATTTGCCGACCTGTTCGGCAGCAAGGCCGCCGACCAGGAAGATTCGGGCAACCACACCGGCATCCAGAATCCGGCCGTGGACGCGCTGATCAGCGACATGGTCGGCGCCAAGTCCCTGGCGCAACTGCTGCCGGCCTGCCGCGCGCTGGACCGCGTGATTGCCCACAGTTACCTGCTGATTCCACACTGGTCGGCCAACAGCCACCGCCTGGCCTACAACGCCTGGCGCCTGGACCGGCCGGCACGGATGCCGCCATATGCCCAGGGCGAAAGCTGGGCCATAGACACCTGGTGGGCCAAATAAATGCTGCATTACCTGTTGAAACGCCTGCTGCTGATGGTGCCGACGCTGCTTGGCGTGCTGCTGCTGACCTTTGCCGTGATCCAGTTTGTGCCGGGTGGGCCGGTCGAACAATATTTGGCCGAGGCGCGCGCCGGCAACGGAACCAGTGCCGAGGGCGGCACCAGCTACCGTGGCGCCCAGGGCGTCGATCCGCAGCGCATTGCCCAGGCCAAGGCCCTGTATGGCTTTGACAAGCCGGCCAGCGAGCGGCTGTGGCGGATGCTGGGCCAGTTTGCCCGCTTCGACCTGGGCCAGAGCTTCTACCAGAACCGTGCGGTGTCGCAGCTGATCTGGGAAAAGCTGCCGGTGTCCATGAGTCTGGGCCTGTGGACTTTCTTTATCAGTTACTTTGTCGCGGTGCCCTTGGGGGTGGCCAAGGCGGTGCGTGCCGGCAGCCGTTTTGACCTGGTCACAACCTTGCTCATCATGCTTGGCTTTGCCATTCCGGGCTTTGTGCTGGGGGTGGCGCTGCTGGTGGTTTTTGGTGGTCAGTTGCAGTGGTTTCCGCTGCGCGGGCTGATTTCTGCCAATTGGGAGCAGCTCGGCTGGGGCGCACGCATTACCGACTACTTGTGGCACATCGCCTTGCCAGTCACGTCCATGGTGCTGGGCAGTTTCGCCATCACGGCAATGCTGACCAAGAACGCGTTTCTGGAAGAAATTCGCAAACAATATGTCATTACGGCCCGGGCCAAGGGCCTGTCCGAACGGCGCGTGCTCTGGAAGCACGTGATGCGCAACGCATTGATTCCGATCGTGACCGGCTTTCCAGCGGCCTTTATTGGTGCTTTTTTCACTGGCTCCCTGTTGATCGAAACCCTGTTTTCACTCGATGGTCTGGGCTTGTTGAGCTATGAGAGTGTGATTCGGCGTGACTATCCGGTGGTGATGGGAACCTTGTACCTGTTCACGCTGATCGGTCTGCTGACCAAGCTGGTGTCGGACCTTTGTTATGTCTGGGTGGATCCTCGTGTCAAATTCGACTAACGCAATATCCGGCATCAGCCCGGGTCGGCGCGCCTGGCTGCGTTTTCGGCGTGACCGGCTGGGCTATTACAGCCTGCTGATTTTTATGTCGCTGGTGTTGCTCAGCCTGGGCGCCGAGCTGCTCAGCAATGACCGCCCGCTGGTGCTGGTGTACCAGGGCCAGGTTTATTGGCCGCAGTGGCAAGACTACCCGGAGACCACCTTCGGTGGCGACTTCGCGACACCCACCGACTACCTGGATCCATTTATTGAACAGACGCTGCGCGCGCCCGGCAACTGGGCGCTGTTCGCGCCGAACCGCTATGGACCCAAGACACTGAACTATTTCGCCAGTGCGCCGAACCCGGCGCCACCCAGTGCGGCCAACTGGCTTGGTACCGATGACCGGGGGCGTGATCTGCTGGCGCAACTGGTTTACGGCTTTCGCGTCAGCGTGCTGTTTGCGCTGGCGCTTACTGTCAGCGGCGTCGTGCTGGGCGTGGTGGCCGGGGCGATCCAGGGATTTTTCGGCGGCGCCATGGACCTCGGGATGCAGCGCCTGATAGAAATCTGGGGCTCGATGCCGGAGTTGTACCTGCTGATCATCTTCAGTGCGGTGTTCGCACCCAGTGTCGCTTTGCTGCTGGTGCTGCTGAGCCTGTTTGGCTGGATGGGGCTGGCGGACTATGTGCGCGCCGAGTTTTTGCGCAACCGCCAGATGGACTATGTGCGCTCGGCGCGGGCACTGGGCGTATCGAACTGGAAAATCATTACGCGCCATGTGTTGCCGAACAGCCTGACGCCAGTGCTGACCTTTTTGCCCTTCCGCATGAGCGGCGCCATTCTGGCGCTGACTTCGCTTGATTTTCTCGGTCTTGGCGTGCCGCCTGGCACGCCTTCGCTAGGGGAATTGCTGTCGCAGGGAAAGAACAATATCGATGCCTGGTGGATTTCGCTGTCCACTTTTGCGGTGCTGGTGGTCACGCTGTTGCTGCTCACCTTTATGAGCGACGCGCTGCGCAACGCCGTGGACCCGCGAAAGGCGCTGGAATGAGCCTGCTCCGGGTGGATCAATTGCGCATCGCCTTTGGTGCGCACACGGTGGTGCACGGCGCCAGCTTCGCGATGGAGGCCGGCGAGAAGCTGGCCCTGGTCGGACAATCGGGTTCCGGCAAGACCGTCACCGCGCAGAGCCTGATGGGGCTGGTCGAGGGCGCCAGCCTGGGTGGATCGGCGTACTTCGATAGCAGCGACGGACCGCAGGATTTGCTGCGCCTGACACCGCGCCAACTGCGCGCGGTGTGCGGGCGCGATATCGCCATGGTGTTCCAGGAGCCCATGACGGCGCTGAACCCGGTGTTCACCATTGGCGACCAGATTGCCGAAGTATTGCAGGTCAAGATGGGCCTGTCCGGCGCGCAGGCCGCGCGCGAGGCGGTGGCCTTGCTGGAGCAAACCGGCATTGCCGAGCCGCAGCGCCGCGCACGGTCTTATGCGCACCAGCTCTCGGGCGGTCAGCGCCAGCGCGCCATGATTGCCATGGCACTGGCCTGCCGGCCACGCCTGCTGCTGGCTGACGAGCCGACCACAGCGCTGGACGTGACGGTGCGCCAGCAAATTCTGGAGTTGCTGGAGCGCCTGCAAAAATCCATGGGCATGGCGGTGCTGCTGATCACCCACGACCTGAATCTGGTGCGGCGTTTTGCCGACCGGGTGCTGGTGATGGAGCAGGGCCACCTGGTCGAGCAGGGCGCTGTCGCCGAAATTTTCAGCCGACCGCGGCACGCCTGTACCCAAGCCTTGCTGGCGAGCCGTCCGCTGCGGGACGTGGTCGCGGTGCAGCCGGCGGCGCAGGTCGCTCTGGTGGCGCAGCAGCTGCGCGTCAGCTATCCGGCGCATTTGCCAGGCTGGCGCGGCTGGTTCGGGCAGGGCGAGTTTGTGGCGCTGCAGCGCGCTGATTTTGTCTTGCCGGCCGGCCAGACGCTGGGCGTGGTGGGGGAGTCCGGCTCGGGCAAGTCGACCTTGGCGCTGGCCACCTTAGGTCTGGTCAAGTCGTCCAATGGCATCACGGTGTTTGGCCAGTCTTGGGGCGGCGGGCGCGGCGCCGACCTCGCTTTGCGCAAGCAGCTGCAAGTGGTGTTCCAGGACCCGTTCTCCTCGCTGTCACCGCGCCTGACGGTGGAAGAAATTGTCGGCGAAGGTTTGCAGGTGCATGCGCCGGGCCTGGGCCAGGCGCCAATGCGCCAGCGGGTGTTGCAGGCGCTGGCGGAAGTCGGACTCGAGCCGGCCCAGTTTCCGGGTTTGCTGGAACGCTATGCGCACCAGTTTTCCGGCGGCCAGCGCCAGCGCATTGCGATTGCCCGGGCCTTGATTGTCGAGCCGCGCGTGCTGGTGCTGGACGAACCGACGAGCGCGCTCGATGTCAGCATGGCGCAGCAGGTGTTGCAGCTACTGCAGCGCCTGCAACGCGAACGCGGTCTGGCCTATTTGCTGATCACCCACGATGTCGCGTTAATTCGCGCCATGGCACACCAGGTGATCGTCATGAAAGACGGGGAAATTCTGGAATCCGGCACCCTGGAAGCGGTTTTTGACGCGCCGCGCGATTCCTACACCCGGGCTTTGATCGCTGCAGCCGAATAATTCCTTCTAAATCAAGCCTCTTTTACCACTTTATTGCCCACTATTGCGGTACAATCCGGGCTCACGACCAAACGGGCGGGTATTTACCGCCCGTTTTTTTTGGTCGATTGTTTTTGAACCGTCTTATCAGGGTAAGTGGCGTGGCGTTGCAGGAAATCGTTGAACAAACCGTAAGTGGCCTGGGTTATGACCTGGTGGAGATTACACGCTCCGCCGGTGGCTTGCTGCGCATCACGATTGATCTGCCCTGGGTGCAGCCGGCCGCTGGTGAGGCTGCACTAGAACAGTTTGTGAATGTGGAAGACTGCGAAAAGGTGACGCGCCAGCTGCAATTTGCACTGGAAGTGGAGGCCATTGAGTACCGTCGGCTGGAGGTTTCCTCGCCCGGTATCGATCGCCCGCTGCGCCATCAGGCGGATTTTGAACGCTTTGTGGGGCACATCATCGACATCACGCTGAAGGCGCCCATGGGCACGGCGGCGAATGGCCAGGTGAGTCCCAGCCGGAAAAAATTTCGCGGCACGCTGGAAAGCGTGGCGCAGGCCGATGGCCAGAGCGGATGGCAGATTGTCTGGAGCGATGCGCCCGCTATCAAGCCGGGCCAGCGGGTCAGCAAGAAGCGGGTTGCACCACCGCTGCAGGCCCTGGGTTTTACCCTGGATGAATTGCGTGATGCACGCCTGGCTCCGATTGTGAGCTTCAAAGGGCGTGGTCAAGGCGGCAGCACCGGGGGCGAAGAGCCCGCCGCGCAGGCTGCTGCGGAAGAATAGTTTTTGTTGTTGATTGATTAGAGAGTTCAGGAGAGTCAAGGCATGAATCGCGAACTGTTGATGCTGGTGGAAGCCATTTCCCGTGAAAAGAATGTGGAGCGTGACGTGGTGTTGGGCGCGGTTGAGGCCGCGCTGGCGCAAGCAACCAAGAAGCTCTACCCCGGAGAAGTAGATATCCGGGTGGCACTGGACCGTGATAGCGGTAACTACGAAACCTTCCGTCGCTGGCACGTGGTGCCCGATGAGGCCGGCCTGCAATTGCCAGACCAGGAAATTCTGCTGTTCGAAGCCAAGGAACAGATCCCGGACATCGAAGTCGACGAATACATTGAAGAGGCCGTGGCCTCGGTGCCCATCGGCCGCATTGGCGCCATGGCTGCCAAGCAGGTGATTTTGCAGAAAATCCGTGACGCAGAGCGTGAAATGCTGCTGAACGACTTCATGGCCCGTGGCGAGAAGATTTTTGTCGGCACCGTCAAGCGCATGGACAAGGGCGACATCATTGTCGAAAGCGGTCGCGTGGAAGGCCGCCTGCGACGCAGCGAAATGATCGCCAAGGAAAACCTGCGCACCGGTGACCGGGTGCGCGCCATGATCATGGAAGTGGACCTGAACCTGCGTGGCGCACCGATCGTGCTGTCGCGTTCGGCGCCCGAATTCATGATTGAACTGTTCCGCCAGGAAGTGCCGGAAATCGAACAGGGTCTGCTCGAGATCAAGTCCTGCGCCCGTGACTCCGGCTCGCGTGCCAAGATCGCCGTGCTGTCGCATGACAAGCGCGTCGACCCGATCGGCACCTGCGTCGGTGTGCGTGGCACCCGTGTCAACGGCGTCACCAACGAACTCGCTGGTGAGCGCGTCGACATCGTGCTGTGGAGCGAAGATCCGGCCCAATTCGTTATCGGCGCCCTGGCACCGGCGAACGTGTCCTCGATTGTTGTGGACGAAGAGCGCCACGCCATGGACGTGGTGGTGGACGAAGAAAATCTGGCCATTGCCATCGGCCGCGGCGGGCAGAACGTGCGCCTGGCGTCCGAGCTGACCGGCTGGAAAATCAACATCATGGACGCCGCCGAGTCAGCCCAGAAGCTGGCCGACGAGACCGATTCCGGGCGCAAGCTGTTCATGGAAAAACTCGATGTCGATGAAGAAATCGCCGACATCCTGATCGCTGAAGGATTCACCAGCCTGGAAGAAGTGGCCTATGTGCCGCTGCAGGAAATGCTGGAGATCGAAAGCTTCGACGAAGACACCGTGCATGAGCTGCGCAACCGGGCCAAGGATGCGTTGCTGACCATGGAAATCGCACACGAGGAAAGTGTGGAAGAGGTATCGCAAGACCTGCGTGACCTGGAGAGCTTGACCCCCGAGTTGATCGGCAAGCTGGCAGACGGTGGTGTACATACGCGGGATGATCTCGCTGACCTGGCCGTAGATGAATTAACTGAAATCACTGGCCAGTCTGCTGACGATGCCAAGGCCCTGATCATGAAGGCGCGCGCACATTGGTTTACCAATGACGCCGCCTCTCAAGAGTAACGGTCATGAAAGGTACCCAAAAAATATGTCAAGTACGACCGTTGCCGAGTTTGCCACTGAACTCAAAAAATCCACTGACACGCTGCTCGATCAGCTGAAACAAGCCGGTGTTGCCAAATATGCCAGCGCTGATGTCCTCACGGATGCCGACAAGCACAAGCTGCTGACCTATCTGCAAAGCAGCCACGGAACCGCCGCGCCCGAACGCAAGAAGATTACTCTGGTGAAAAAGCAAACCACAGAAATCAAGCAGGCCGACGCGACTGGCAAGGCCCGCACGATCCAGGTCGAAGTGCGCAAGAAGCGCACCTTCGTGCGCCGTGAAGACGGCAGCGAACAGATCGACGGCATGGAAGTCGAAGTCAGCGCCCCGGAACCCGTGGTGCCTGTCATCGACCACGCCGAGCTGACACGCCGCGAAGAAGAAGCGCGTCGCCAGGCCGAGCTGATCCGCCGCCAGGAAGAAGAACTGGCACAGCGCCGCAAGGAACGCGAAGAGCAGGAATCCCGGGCCCGCGAATTGGCCGAGCGCCAATCCGCCCAGGAAGCCGCTGAAAAAGCCAAGGCAGCCGAATTGGCCGCCCAGAAGGCCCAGGCCGCGCAGGCGGCCCCGGTGCCAGTTGCGCCGGCCCAGCCGGACGCGGTCCAGGTTGCCGCTACGGTCGCGGCTGCCGCTGCAGCTGCGGAACGCGAAAAGGCCGAAACCGCGGACAAGGCTGTCAAAGCCGAAGTTGCCGCCACCAAAGCTGCCGCCTCCAAGGCCGCCGCTGATGAAGAAGTGGCACGCGCTGCTGATCTGGGTGAGCGCCGCCGCAAGGCCGAAGCCGAAGCCGCTGCCATCCGCAGCATGATGTCCGCGCCCAAGCGCGTGCTGGTGGCCAAGAAGCCCGAAGAAATCAAACCCGTGGTCGACCCCAAGGCCGGCCTCAAAGGCACCCTGCACAAACCTGCAGCCGGTACCGCCGTGCCCAAGCCGGGCGTGAAACCTGCGCCTGGCGCGGCACCGAGCAGCGCACCTGGCGGCGCTGGCAAGGAAGTCAAATCGGCCAAGCTGTCGAGCAGCTGGGCCAACGAAGCGGGCAAGAAAAAAGAACTCAAGACGCGTGGCGACACCAGTGCCGGCGCCGGACGTTCGACCAACTGGCGCAGCGGCCCGCGTGGCAAACGCGGCGGCAGTTTCCGCGACCGCGATGGCCAGCAGATGCAATCTGCGCCGGTCGAAACGCGCATTATTGAAGTCCATGTGCCGGAAACCATTACGGTGGCCGAACTGGCCCACAAGATGGCCGTCAAAGCCTCTGAGGTGATCAAGCACCTGATGAAGCTGGGCCAGATGGTCACCATCAACCAGCCGCTGGACCAGGACACGGCCATGATTGTGGTCGAGGAAATGGGCCATACCGCCGTCATCGCGGCGCTGGACGATCCGGAAGCCTTTACCGACGACGAAGTCCAGGGCCAGGAAGCCGAGTCGCTGCCACGCGCCCCCGTGGTGACCGTGATGGGCCACGTTGACCATGGCAAGACCTCGCTGCTGGATTACATCCGCCGTGCCAAGGTGGCTTCCGGTGAGGCCGGTGGCATTACCCAGCACATTGGTGCTTACCACGTGGAAACGCCACGCGGCATGATCTCGTTCCTGGATACGCCGGGACACGAGGCCTTCACCGCCATGCGTGCACGGGGTGCCAAGGCCACCGACATCGTGATTCTGGTGGTCGCTGCCGACGACGGCGTGATGCCCCAGACCAAGGAAGCCATCAAGCACGCCAAGGCGGCTGGTGTTCCTATCGTGGTGGCCATCAACAAGATCGACAAGCCCGACGCCAACCTGGAGCGCGTGAAGAACGAGCTGGTGGTGGAAGAAGTGGTGCCGGAAGAATTCGGTGGTGAATCGCCCTTTGTCGGCGTTTCGGCCAAGACCGGTCAGGGCATCGACGACCTGCTGGAGCAAGTGCTGTTGCAGGCCGAAGTGCTGGAGCTGCGCGCCCCGGTCAACGCCATGGCCAAGGGCCTGGTGATCGAAGCCCAGCTCGACAAGGGTCGTGGCCCGGTGGCTACCGTGCTGGTTCAGTCCGGCACCCTGAAAACCGGCGATGTGGTGCTGGCCGGCCAGACCTATGGCCGCGTGCGCGCCATGCTGGACGAAAACGGCAAGAGCATCAAGTCGGGTGGACCATCGATTCCGGTGGAAATCCAGGGCCTGACCGAAGTGCCGCAAGCCGGTGATGAATTCATGGTGATGGCCGATGAGCGCCGGGCCCGTGAAATTGCCACCTACCGTGCCGGCAAGTTCCGCAACACCAAGCTGGCCAAGCAACAGGCCGCCAAGCTGGAAAACATGTTCTCCGACATGTCCGGGGGCGACGTCAAGACGCTGCCGATCATCATCAAGGCCGACGTGCAGGGTTCGCAGGAAGCCCTGGCCACTTCGCTGCTCAAACTGTCGACCGAAGAGGTCAAGGTGCAGCTGGTGTACGCCGCCGTGGGTGCGATCAGCGAGTCTGATATCAACCTGGCCATCGCCTCCAAGGCGGTCGTCATCGGCTTCAATGTGCGGGCCGATGCCGGCGCGCGCAAGCTGGCCGAAGGCAACGGTGTTGACGTGCACTACTACAACATCATCTACGACGCAGTGGACGAGCTCAAAGCCGCCATGTCCGGCATGCTGGCCCCGGAAAAGCGCGAAGAGGTTATCGGCACCGCCGAAATCCGCACCGTGTTCGTGGCCTCGAAGATCGGTACTGTTGCGGGTTGTATGGTTACCAACGGTTTTGTTACCCGCAGCGCGCATTTCCGCCTGCTGCGCAACAACGTGGTGGTCTACACCGGCGAACTCGACTCGCTCAAGCGCATGAAAGACGACGTTCGCGAAGTCAAGGAAGGCTTCGAGTGCGGTGTCAAGCTGCGCAACTACAACGACATCGCCGAGGGCGATCAGTTGGAGTTCTTCGAAGTCAAGGAAATTGCACGTACGCTGTAACTGCGAGATCCCATGGTGCGTAAAAAATCTTCTACTCCGAACCGCGGCTTCCGCGTTGCCGATCAGATCCAGCGCGATCTGACCGAGCTGATCGCGCGCGAACTGAAAGATCCCCGGGTCGGAATGGTGACGATCCAGGCGGTCGAGGTGACGCCGGATTACGCCCATGCCAAGGTCTTTTTCAGTCTGCTGGTTGGCGACCCGGTAGAAACCGCCGAAGGCCTGAACCAGGCTGCCGGGTTTCTGCGCGCCGGGTTGTTCAAGCGCTTGCACATTCACACCGTGCCGACACTGCACTTCCTGTTCGACCGCACCACCGAGCGCGCTGCCGACATGAATGCCCTGATCGCCAAGGCCGTGTCCTCGCGCGCCAAGGAGGACTGAGCATGCACGCGCCACGCACAAGGGTGCAACGGCGCCCCGTGCATGGGGTGTTGTTGCTTGATAAGCCGCTGGGTTGGTCCAGCAACCAGGCCTTGCAAAAGGTCAAGTGGTTGCTGCGCGCGGAAAAAGCCGGCCACACCGGCACGCTGGACCCGCTGGCCACCGGGGTGCTGCCCATCTGTTTCGGTGCGGCGACCAAATTCAGCCAGCTGCATCTGGACGCCGACAAGGCGTACGCCACGACACTGCGTCTGGGCATCAAAACCAGCACCGCAGATGCCGAAGGCGAGGTGCTGGCGGAACGACCGGTGCATGTGACTGCGGCCGAGGTAGAGGCCGCAGTAGGCCAATTTGTTGGCAGCATCGAACAAATGCCGCCCATGCACAGCGCCCTAAAGAAGGACGGCAAGGCCTTGTACGAATATGCGCGCGCCGGCGTCGAAGTTGAGCGCACCGCGCGCAAGGTGCAGATCCGCCGCATTGATATTCTGGCCCTGCGGCTCGAAGGCGCGACGCCCAGTGTCGATTTGGAAGTGCATTGCAGCAAGGGTACCTATATTCGCACCCTGGGCGAGGACATCGGCGAGGCGCTCGGTTGTGGTGCCCACCTGAGTGCCTTGCGGCGCATTCGCAGCGGCGATTTCGCTGACCGCGACTGTGTCAGCCTGCAGTCGCTGGAAGCCATGGACGAAGCCCAGCGCCTGCAGCATGTGCTGCCGGTGGAGCGCTTGTTGGGTGGTTTTGACCCTGTCACATTGGACAGCGAAAATGCCGCACGCTTCCTGAGTGGCATGCGCCGCCGTGGTGGCTGGCCCAACGCTGAGCGGGTGGCCGTGTTTGCCGAATCTCCGCGTGCCCTGCTGGGCACCGGCCATGTGCAGGGCGGGGAATTGATTCCGCAGCGCCTGCTGAGTCCGCCCGAAGTCAGCGCCGCGCTGGCACAACAGAATCTGAATTAGTAGTCTGAAAGTGAAAAATGAGCAGTAAACAAATCCGAAACATCGCCATCATCGCCCACGTCGACCATGGCAAGACCACCATGGTCGACCAGTTGTTGCGCCAGTCTGGCACTTTTGCCGAGCACGAGAAAATCGTCGACACGGTGATGGACAACAACGCCATCGAACGTGAACGGGGCATCACGATTCTGGCGAAAAACTGCGCCGTGAGCTGGAAGGGTACCCACATCAACATCGTTGACACCCCCGGACACGCCGACTTCGGCGGCGAAGTGGAACGTGCGCTGAGCATGGTTGACGGCGTGGTGCTGCTGATTGATGCGCAGGAAGGCCCGATGCCGCAAACCCGTTTCGTGACCAAGAAGGCGCTGGCCCTGGGCCTGAAGCCGATCGTGGTGGTGAACAAGGTGGACAAGCCCGGTTCACGCCCTGACTACGTGATCAACGCCGCTTTCGACCTGTTCGACAAGCTCGGCGCGAATGACGACCAGCTCGACTTCCCGGTGGTATACGCCTCCGGCCTGAATGGCTGGACCTCGCTCGAAGAAGGCCCGCAGGGTGAGCAGTGGGGCACCGATATGTCGGCGCTGTTTGACACCGTGCTCAAGCACGTTCCAATCCAGCAAGGCGACCCGACTGCGCCCTTGCAGTTGCAAATTTCGGCACTCGACTTCTCCACCTTCGTTGGCCGCATTGGCGTTGGCCGTATCAGCTCGGGTACCCTGCGTCCGGCGATGGATGTGCTGGTGATGGAAGGCCCGGACGGCAAGACCATCAAGGGCCGAATCAACCAGGTGTTGACATTCCAGGGCCTGGACCGTGTTCAGGTAACCGAAGCCGGACCTGGCGAAATCGTCTTGATCAACGGTATTGAAGACATTGGTATCGGCGTGACCATCACCGACCCGGCCAACCCGGCGCCGCTGCCCATGTTGAAGGTGGACGAACCCACCCTGATCATGAACTTCTGCGTCAACAATTCGCCGCTGGCCGGCCGGGAAGGCAAGTATGTGACCGGCCGCCAGGTCTGGGACCGTCTGCAAAAAGAACTGCAACACAACGTTGCGCTGCGCGTCAAGGAAACCGATGAAGACGGTATCTTTGAAGTTGCCGGTCGTGGCGAATTGCACCTCACCATCCTGCTGGAAAACATGCGCCGCGAAGGCTATGAACTGGCCGTCGGCAAGCCACGTGTGGTGTTCAAGGACGTCAATGGCGAGCGCCATGAGCCAATCGAACTGGTCACCGCCGACATCGAAGAGCAACACCAGGGTGGCGTGATGCAAGCTCTGGGCGAGCGCAAGGGCGAACTGGTCAACATGGAACCGGACGGCCGCGGACGCGTGCGTCTGGAATACCGCATTCCGGCCCGGGGCCTGATCGGTTTCTCCAACGAATTTCTGAATCTGACCCGCGGCACCGGCCTGATCAGCAATATTTTTGACGGCTACGAAGCCCACAAGGGCGACATCGGCGGGCGCAAAAACGGCGTGCTGATTTCCATGGACGACGGCGAAATCGTGACCTATGCACTGGGCAAGCTGGACGACCGCGGCCGCATGTTCGTGAAGGCTGGCGACCCGGTTTACGAAGGCATGATTGTCGGTATCCACAGCCGTGACAACGACCTGGTGGTGAACGCCGTGCGCCAGAAGCAGCTGACCAACTTCCGCGTCTCTGGCAAGGAAGACGCGATCAAGATCACGCCGCCGATCGACCTGACGCTGGAATACGGCGTGGAATTCATCGAGGACGACGAGCTGGTCGAAATCACGCCCAAGTCAGTGCGTTTGCGCAAGCGCTTCCTCAAAGAGCATGAGCGCAAGCGCAACCGTTAATCCCTTTCGCCAGACACCGTGCCAGCTGCACGGTGCCTTTGTATGCGACTTAAGCTAAGCCACCTGCAGGCCGTGTTTCTCATGGTCGGGGTGGCTTTTTTGTGGGCCACTGCCGGTGTCGTGACCCGCCATCTGCAGTTTGCCGCGCGCTTTGAAGTGACTTTCTGGCGCGCCGTATTTTGCGCAGGCAGCCTGGGTCTGGCGCTGGGCTGGAGCCAGGGCCGCGGCCTGGTCCGGCGCATCGCCGGTGCGGGCGCCACGTTCTGGTATTCGGCATTTTGCTGGGCCGTGATGTTCACCGCTTACATGGTGGCGCTGACCATGACCCGCGTCGGCAATGTACTGGTGACGATGGCCATCGGGCCGTTGTTAACTGCGCTGTTCTCCTGGATTGGCCTGGGCCACCGGGTGCTACCGCGCACCTGGGCGGCGATTGTGGTGGCCGGCATAGGCATTGCCTATATGTATGCCGCCCAGATCGGACAGGTCTCGCTGCTGGCGACGCTGGTAGCGCTGTGCGTGCCAGTGGCCGGCGCGCTAAACTGGACCGTCACCCAGCACGCCCACGACCAAGGCCATGGCGTTGATCTGGTGGCCGCGGTGCTGGTCGGCAGCGTACTGTGCAGCCTGGTCACGCTAGCGCTGGCCTGGCCGCTGCAGTCCAGCCTGCACGATGTCGAGTTGCTGGGCGGGCTGGGCATATTTCAGCTGGCATTGCCATGTGCGCTGTGCGTGCAATGTGCGCGCGTGCTGCGCGCGCCGGAGATGTCGCTGCTGCAATTGCTGGAAGTGATTTTCGGTATCCTGCTGGCCTGGTTGGGGGCCAATGAGGTACCGACGCCGGCGGTGCTGACCGGCGGCGCGCTGGTGATTACCGCCTTGCTGGTGAACGAATGGCTGCGATGGAGAACTGCGAAGTGATATCTCAGAGTGTGTGGGTGGAGAGCGAAATTCAGGGCGTGATCGGGCAGATTACCCTGAACCGGCCGAAGGCCCTGAATGCCTTGAGTCTTGACATGGTCCGGGCCCTGAGCAGCATCCTGACGGACTGGCGTGAGGACCCGGCAGTGCAGGCGGTGACCATCCGCGGACGCGGCAAGAACGGGGATTTTGGCAGTTTCTGCGCGGGTGGCGATATCCGTTTCTTCCATGGTGCCGCGCACGCCGGAAATCCGCAGCTGGAAGATTTTTTTACCGAGGAATACCGCCTCAATCACCTGATCCATAGCTATCCAAAGCCTTATATCGCGTTCATGGATGGCGTCGTCATGGGCGGCGGTATGGGCATTAGCCAGGGCGCCGCGCAGCGCCTGGTGACGCCGGATACCAAAATGGCCATGCCGGAAACCCAGATCGGCTTGTTTCCGGATGTCGGTGGCGGTTACTTTTTGAGCCGCTGTCCCGGCCACAGCGGTGAATGGCTGGCCTTGACCGGCAGCGTGCTCAACGCCGACCAAGCCATTGCCTTAGGCCTGGCCGACCGTATGCTGGAATCGCACCAGCAGCAGGGCGCCTGGGACGCCATGGCGCAACTGGCGCGGGCCGGGCAGGCCGAAATCGACGCCTGCCTGTCCGGCTTTGCCGTGGCGCCGCAACACACGGCAGTGCTGCCGATGCACTTGATCGACACATTTTTTGGGCGCGATACGGTGTCCGACATTGTCAGCGCGCTGGAAGCCGACCACTCTGACTGGGCGCAGCAGGCGGCCGCCATGTTGCGCCAGCGTTCGCCCCTGATGTTGCATGTGGCGTTGGAGCAGATCCGCCGCGCCCGCAGCATGGGCCTGGCCGACGATTTGCGCATGGAGCGCAGTCTGGTGCGGCATTGCTTTGCCACGCAGCATCTGGGCCGCCTGGGTGGCGCCAGCGAAACTGTTGAGGGAATCAGAGCGCTGGTGATCGACAAAGACCAGCAACCGCGCTGGCAGCCGGCACGCATCGAAGACGTTCAGACCAGCATGGTGGCGCCATTTTTTGACAGTCCCTGGCCGGCAGCGGCGCATCCGCTGGCCAGTCTGCAGTAGCGATTGCCTGTGCAATAGCCGCACCCGGTGCGTGCGGCGCGGGGCTAGCGGTTGCGGTCCTTCATGGCACGCTCCACTTCGCGCTTGCCTTCACGGTCCTTGATGGTGTCGCGCTTGTCGTGTTCGGCTTTGCCTTTGGCCAGTGCCACTTCGCATTTCACCTTGCCGTTTTTCCAGTGCAGGTTGATCGGCACCAGGGTGTAGCCTTTTTGCTCAATTTTGCCGATCAGGCGCTTGATCTGCTCTTTGTGCATCAGCAGCTTCTTGGTCCGCACCTTGTCCGGGCTGACATGCGAAGAGGCCGTGTGCAGGGGATTGATCTGCAGACCGATGATGAAGAGCTCGCCATTGCGAATCACCACATAGCCATCGGTCAGCTGCACTTTGCCTTCGCGCAATGATTTGACCTCCCAGCCTTCCAGCACGATGCCCGCCTCAAAGCGTTCCTCGAAAAAATAATTGAAGGATGCTTTCTTGTTGTCGGCAATGCGGGAGTCTGTAACGGGTTTCTTGGCCATGAAGCTGAGGTGGGGGCGACTCTGGTTAAAGAAAGTCGAGGCAATAAAATGTACTGCTCCGGTGATGTCTACAATCCGGCGCAGACCCTCATTCTATGAAAACTGTTCACAAGTCCGTTTTGATCTGGTACAGCCCGCAGGAAATGTATGCGCTGGTGACCGACGTTGCACGCTATCCCGAATTTTTACCCTGGTGCAGCCAGGCCCGGGTAGTCGAACAGCTGGACGATGGCATGACGGCAGAAATTGGCATTTCCTTCAGCGGCATCCGCCAGACCTTCGTTACGCGCAATGTGCACCAGCAGCCCGGCAGCGTGGTCATGCGCCTGGTCAAGGGGCCGTTTTCCAACCTGGACGGCGAGTGGACCTTCTCTGCGCTGGGCGACGGTTCCGAGCGCGCCTGCAAGGTCGATCTAACGCTCAACTACGGTTTTGACAACCTGACCCTGGGCAAGCTGGTCGGCCCGGTATTCGACAAGATTGCCAGCACCCTGGTAGAAGCCTTCGTCAAACGCGCGGCCCAAGTCTATGGCGAATGACACGCGCTTGCATGTGCAGGTGCTGCTTTCGCTGCAGCCGCGCAGCTGGCAACAAGTTGATCTGCAATTACCGGCCGGCAGTAGCGTGGCCGATGCGATTCGTGCCAGCCAATTACTGCAAGCACTGAGTGACAGCCAGGTCGACGCCTTGCAAGCCGGCATCTGGGGCCTGCGCGCCAGCCCGGAGCAGTTATTGCGCGAAGGTGACCGCGTGGAGTTGTACCGGCCCTTGACGGTGGACCCCAAAGTGGCTCGGCGTGAGCGCTTCGTGCGCCAGGGCGCGCGCGGCACCGGTTTGTTTGCCAAGCGCCGGGCTGGGGCCAAGTCAGGCTATTAAAACCAGCCGTCTTATTTGCAGTCGCTGTTGATCACGTCCTGGATGTGGCGCAGTTCACTGGCCACTGCGGCGTCGTCCATGATTTCGCGCTCGCCCTTGGCGTTTGGTTTGACAATGCGACCACCCGCCTCAAAGGTGGCCTTGCTCTGCATGGCGCGGGCGCAATTGTCGGCGCGGCCCTTGGCAATACGCTCTTGCTCGGCCTTTTGCTTGGCGGCGTCGGCATCCGCCAACTGTTTCTTGCGCAATTGCAGCTGCTTGTCTTCGCCCGTTACCTTGGGCGCTACCGGACGGGCAGACGGTTCTTCTTCGGCATCGTCGGGGTTGGCGCCGCCAGTGGTGCTGGCGACAGGTTTGACTACCAGGGCCGGGCGCTTGATGATGTTTTTGTCTGACACGTCGGCCGGCGGTGGTCGGTCGCTGAAGACTTTGCGGCCGTCCTTGTCGAGCCATTGCCACTGGGCTTGCACGCTGCTGGTGGCAGCCAGAATGGCAAGCAGGCATCCGATCTGTAGCAGTTTCATGAGCGAAGTGTAGCTGCGATGTATGCGGCCCGCCATCGGCAACCTGCTGCACGCAGGTACAATTCGATTTTTGGAGCTTTGACATGCGCCTTCTCGGCAAAGCGCTGACCTTCGACGATGTGTTGTTGGTACCAGCGTTCTCCCAAGTCCTGCCTAAGGACACCTCGTTAGCGACCCGCTTTTCCCGCAATATCGCGCTCAATTTGCCCCTGGTTTCAGCGGCGATGGACACTGTCACCGAAGCGCGTCTGGCGATTGCCATCGCGCAGGAGGGCGGCATTGGCATCGTGCACAAAAACCTCACTGCGGCCGAACAAGCTGCGCAAGTGGCCAAAGTCAAGCGCTACGAATCTGGTCTGCTGCGCGACCCGGTGGTTATCACCCCTGATACCACGGTGCGCCAGGTGCTGGCGCTGTCCGAGCAGCTCGGTGTGTCCGGTTTCCCGGTGTGCGATGCCGGCAAGGTGGTTGGTATTGTTACCGGGCGCGATCTGCGCTTTGAAACCCGCTTTGACCAGTCGGTGCGCGAAATCATGACCCCGCGCGATCGCCTGATCACGGTGCCGGAAGGCACCACGCCAGAAGACGCCAAAGCGTTGCTTAATAAATACAAGCTGGAACGCTTGCTGGTGGTCAACGAGGCGTTCGAGCTGAAGGGCTTGATCACCGTGAAGGACATCACCAAGCAGCTCAACTTCCCCAACGCCGCACGCGACGCCACCGGCCGGTTGCGCGTAGGCGCTGCCGTGGGTGTGGGCGAGGGCACCGAAGCACGCGTTGAAGCGCTGGTACGTGCCGGCGTTGACGCCATCGTGGTGGACACTGCGCACGGCCACAGCATGGGCGTGATTGAGCGCGTGCGCTGGGTCAAGCAGAACTTCCCGCAGGTTGATGTGATCGGCGGCAACATCGCCACCGGCGCTGCGGCGCTGGCGCTGGTGGAAGCCGGCGCCGATGCCGTGAAAGTGGGTATCGGCCCCGGTTCGATTTGCACCACCCGCATCGTTGCAGGCGTGGGCGTGCCGCAAATCACGGCGATTGACAATGTCGCCACCGCACTGCGGGGCACGGGTGTGCCGCTGATTGCGGACGGCGGTGTGCGCTACAGCGGCGACATCTCCAAGGCCATCGCTGCCGGTGCCAGCACCGTCATGATGGGCGGCATGTTCGCTGGCACCGAAGAGGCGCCCGGCGAAGTTATTCTGTACCAGGGCCGCAGCTACAAGAGCTACCGTGGCATGGGCAGCATTGGCGCCATGCAGCAGGGCAGTGCCGACCGTTACTTCCAGGAATCCACCACCGGCAACCCGAACGCCGACAAGCTGGTGCCCGAAGGCATTGAAGGTCGCGTGCCCTACAAGGGTTCGATGGTTGCCATCGTGTTCCAGATGGCCGGTGGCGTGCGCGCCAGCATGGGCTATTGTGGTTGCGCCACCATTGACGCCATGCAGAACCAGGCCGAATTCGTGGAAATCACAACCGCCGGCATTCGTGAAAGCCACGTGCACGACGTTCAGATCACGAAAGAAGCCCCCAACTACCGCGCCGACTGATTGCACCTGCCATGCACCAAAAAATTCTGATTCTTGATTTCGGTTCGCAAGTAACGCAACTGATTGCGCGGCGTATTCGCGAAGCCCATGTTTTTTGTGAAGTACATCCTTGCGATGTCACCGAAGACTGGCTGCGCGCCTACGCCCGTGACGGCTCCCTGAAGGGCATCATTCTGTCTGGCAGCCATGCCAGCGTGTATGAGGAAAGCACCGACAAGGCGCCGAATCTGGTGTTTGAACTGGGTATCCCGGTGCTAGGTATTTGCTACGGCATGCAAACCATGGCGCACCAGCTCGGCGGATTGGTGCAAAGCGGACACCAGCGCGAGTTTGGCCATGCCGACGTGCGCGCGCATGGCCATACCCGCCTGCTCGAAGGTCTGCAGGACTACACCACCTCCATGGGCCACGGCATGTTGCAGGTGTGGATGAGCCACGGCGACAAAGTCACCGAGCTGCCGCCCGGCTTCAAGCTCATGGCCAGCACCGACAGCTGCCCGATTGCCGGCATGGCCGACGAAGAGCGGCGTTTCTATGCAGTCCAGTTCCATCCCGAAGTGACGCACACCAAGCGTGGTGCGGCGATTCTGGAGCGTTTCGTGCTGGATATCTGTGAAACCCGTGCCGACTGGATCATGGGCGATTACATCGCCGAAGCGGTGCGCCATATCCGTGAACAGGTCGGCAACGAAGAAGTCATCCTCGGCTTGTCGGGCGGCGTCGACTCTTCTGTGGCTGCGGCGCTGATCCACCGCGCCATCGGCGACCAGCTGACCTGCGTGTTTGTTGACCACGGCTTGTTGCGCCTGAATGAAGGCGACATGGTCATGGACATGTTCGTCGGCAAACTGCACGCCAAAGTGGTGCGGGTTGATGCCGCCGATCAGTTCCTCGGACACCTGGCTGGCGTCAGCGACCCTGAAGCCAAGCGCAAGATCATTGGTCGCGAATTTGTGGAAGTCTTCAAGGCCGAAGCGGCCAAGCTCAAGAACGACCAGTCGCGCCACGTCGCCTGGCTGGCCCAGGGCACGATTTACCCGGACGTGATCGAGTCCGGTGGTGCCAAGAGCAAGAAAGCCGTCACCATCAAGAGCCACCACAACGTTGGCGGCCTGCCCGAACAACTGGGCCTCAAACTGCTTGAGCCGCTGCGCGAGCTGTTCAAGGACGAGGTCCGCGAACTCGGCGTCGCGCTCGGTTTGCCCTACCACATGGTGTACCGCCACCCCTTCCCCGGGCCCGGTCTGGGCGTGCGGATTCTGGGCGAAGTGAAGAAGGAATACGCCGACTTGCTGCGCCGCGCCGATGCCATCTTCATCGAAGAGCTGCGCAATTTCATCGACGAAGACACGGGCAAGAGCTGGTACGACCTGACCAGCCAGGCCTTTACCGTGTTCCTGCCGGTCAAGAGCGTTGGCGTCATGGGCGATGGCCGCACCTACGATTACGTGGTCGCCCTGCGTGCTGTGCAGACCAGCGACTTCATGACCGCGGACTGGGCCGAGTTGCCTTACGCCCTCTTGAAGAAGGTATCGAGCCGAATCATCAACGAAGTACGCGGAATCAACCGGGTTACTTACGATGTCAGCAGCAAACCGCCCGCCACGATTGAGTGGGAATAAGGCCCTGCGCCCGCGGCGCGCTGTTGCAGCACCTTGAATCGCCGCGCAAGCGCTAGCACTATGGCCCGCAGCGACGACGATCAAGGCTTCATGGAAATGGCGCTGCAGCAAGCCCGCTTGGCGGCTGCGGCAGGCGAGATTCCCGTGGGTGCCGTGGTGGTGCGTGACGGCGTGGTGCTAGGGGCTGGGCACAATGCACCGATTGGCCAGCACGATCCCACCGCCCATGCCGAAATTGCGGCGTTGCGCGCTGCCGCCCGGCAACTCGGCAACTACCGGCTTGACGACTGCACTTTGTACGTCACGCTGGAGCCTTGCGCCATGTGTTCCGGTGCGGTGCTGCAGGCGCGCTTGGCGCGCGTGGTATTTGGCGCCGCCGAGCCCAAGACCGGCGCCGCCGGCTCTGTGCTCGATCTGTTTGACAACCCGGCCGTGAACCACCAGACCCGTATCGAAGGCGGGGTGCTGGCCGATCAATGTGCCGCCTTGCTGCGCCATTTTTTTCAACAACGCCGTGAGCTCGCGCGGCAAAAAATCAGCTGGCCGCTGCGCCAGGACGCGTTGCGCACGCCGGAACAAGCCTTTGTGGACATCCCCGGCCTGCCTGGTGCATCGCACTACATTGACGACCTGCCTACGCTGGCCGGACTGCGCTTGCATTACGTTGACGTTGGGCCTGCCGACAGCGCGTTGGTGTTTTTTTGTGTCCACGGGCAGGGCGCCTGGAGCGCGCAATTTCTCCCTTGGATGCAAGCGGTGGACGCTGCCGGGTACCGGGTGGTGGCCCCCGACCTGATCGGCTTTGGGCGCAGCGACAAGCCCAAACGAGAATCTATGCACACTGCGGCATGGCATGGGCAAATCCTGGAAGAGTTACTGGCCTACCTGGATTTGCCCGCCTTTGTGTTGGTCGTTACCGGCTTGGAAGGTGCCTGGGGTCTGAATCTGCTGTCCAGCGCGCCACAGCGGGTACGCGGATTGCTGCTCTGCCAGGAACAGCCGGGGAGCGCAGGACCCTCAACTGCATTTCTGGCGCCATTCCCCGATCGGGGACACCAGGCCGCGCTGCGTGCCTTGCCGCAGCGCATGCCAGTGGCGCCTGAAACACTGGCCGTGTTGCGGGACAACTGGTGCGGTCCCACCGTGTTTCTGGCATCGGATGCAGAAGCGCTGTTCGATACGGACGCTGTGCAAGCGTTACTGGCCGCGAACGTGCACCCTGTCCCGCACAAAAAGAGCGCCCACCATGCCGCCGCCGTCTGCACGTTTGACCTGGCAACGCTGAAGTCTCGCTTCGCTGGCTGATAATCGGCCCGTGAAAAAACACATTTATATTTATTCCCCCTCCGGCGCGGTGCGCGACAAGGCGGCCTTCCAACGCGGTGTGCGCAGGTTAAAAGCACTTGGCCACGAGGTCGAAGTGGACGTCGATGCGCTGGCCAGCAAAACCCGCTTTGCCGGCGATGAGGCACAACGTGTCGCCGCAATCCACCGAGCGGCGGACAGCGGCGCTGATGTGGCGCTGATTTCGCGCGGTGGGTACGGCCTGTCGCGCATCCTGGGTGATATCGATTACCGCCGTCTTGCGCGGGCAATCGACGCCAAGACCCAGTTTCTTGGCATCAGTGATTTCACCGCCTTGCAGCTGGCGTTGCTGGCGCAAACCAAGTCCATCACTTGGGCCGGTCCGGCCTTGTGCGAAGGCTTCGGTGTAGCCCCCTTGCCAGACGACATCATGGAAGATTGTTTTAACGACATGTTGCTGGGGCAGGGCGAAGGAGTGGGCTGGCGGCGCTCCATTGCGCGATCGCGTGCTGCGCTGGCTGCTGAGGCGGCCAGCCCGGCAGAGTGGGGCGTTAGCAACGCCACGCTCTGGGGCGGCAATCTGGCGATGCTGGTGTCGCTCCTGGGTACGCCATATTTTCCGGCGATCAAGGGTGGCGTATTATTTCTCGAAGATATTGGGGAGCACCCCTACCGCATCGAACGAATGCTGACCCAGCTGCTGCACGCCGGCGTGCTGGCCAAACAGAAGGCCATCGTGCTCGGACAATTTACCGGTTACCAACTGGGCCCGCACGACAAGGGTTTCAATTTGGCCGAAGTACAGCGCTGGCTGCGCACGCAGATAGCGACGCCTATCATTGACCAGCTGCCCTATGGCCACGTTCAAACCAAAGTACTGCTGCCGGTGGGCGCGCGGGTCGATTTGGCGGTTCAGGGGCGGGATGTGCTGCTTGCGTGGGGCCACCTGTAAGCCAGCGGCCGCAGATTCCGCGCTTATTTGACTTATTTTGATGCTTTTGAATTCGGAAATTTTTAACGGCGTTGCAAGTGTTCCGCTATGCCCTAAACTCTGAACCTATTCGGACTCAGGATTTTCGGGAATGGGCGTTCAAGCGACAGTTGTTTTTACCGACTTACATGGCAGCACAGCCGTGTTTGAGGCACTGGGCAATGCCCGCGCCACGGAAACGATTACGGAAATTACCGCCTGGATTGCAAAGCACTGCGAAGCGGAGGGCGGACATGTCGTCAAAACCTTGGGTGATGGCGTGCTGGCCTTGTTTCCCGATGGCAGCAAGGCAGTGAAGGCGCTGGTGGAGCTGCAACGGCTAAATTCCAAGCGCATGCTGCGTGTTCCTTCCGATCTGGCGATGCCGATCCGGATCGGGCTGGCAAGCGGCGAAGTTGAAATTGTTGCCGGCGATTGTTATGGTGACGCCGTCAATGTAGCAGCGCGCTTGTGCGACTTGTGCGGCCCCAACCAGATCTGGGCCAACGCTGCAGCCCTGGATACGGTGGTGGAGTCGCCTGGGGTTGCGTTTCGCATGCTCGGACCGATCAATATCAGGGGCCGTGCCGAGCCTTGCACCGTCTACCAGATCGAATGGCACGAAGAAGAAGCCACCGACTTCCTGACTATGCAGGGTGATATTGATGTCCTGTACAGCAACGGGGACGTAGACGTTCTGGGCCGTGAAATCGAACTGACCTGGCAGGGCGACAGCAAACGTTTCAAGTCTTTTGAGCTACCAATCCATATCGGGCGCGTACGCACAGTGGAGTTCATGGTGAATGACCCACGGGTGTCCCGCACCCACGCCCGCCTGGAATGGCGCAATGGTAGCGTGGTGCTGGTGGATGTCAGCAGTTTTGGCAGCTGGGTCCGTTTTTCCGGTGAGACCGGCTCGGACGTGCTCTTGCGTCGCGACGAATGCGTGTTGCACGGCCAGGGCGAACTGGCGCTAGGCGCCTCGTTTGCAGACCCCAACGTGCCAACAGTGCATTTCAGGATTCTTTGAAAGGTTTTGTTTTTGTGCGTAATTTATTAACATAATGCACACAGCCGCGCGGCTTCAGCCGCAAGTGACTGGCGCAGAGCAGGGGATTTCGTACGCTCTGCAGCCTGGTCAAGAACGATCCCAACGGGGTTGATTCCAAGCAGGATAGCTATCTTTTCAGCTACATCTTCATCTAGCGTTGATGCTCTTCCACGGTAGTTGCTTACCGCGGATCTGGTGATGTGCAGTGCTTTCGCCGCGGCGTAATCAGACGGCAGGTTTTTCGTGACCTTTAGGCGGTCGATCCATTCGTGTGCTTTCATAGGGGTGGCGCTCCTTGGGCATTAGCATAGTGCAATGTTCATGAACGTACAACGGTCACAAGGTGTTGACACGTACACAGCGCGTGAACAATAATCCGCCGGTCCGCCCGACCTTTTAACCGTGGCGGGTTGGCGCTTTCCCCGTTTAGAACGGGCGGACCCCTTAGCGCTTTCCCGTCGAAAGCGCCAAACATGTCAACCCAGAATAAAACCGTCGCCACTGGCAACGTAACGGGGAGAGGGGCTATCCCTCTCCCCATCTATCCTCCCAAGTTTGTCAGCGCCCGGCATAGCGGCGGACCGTTAACCCGTGCGGCGAAGTTCGAAGCATTGAACTGCCGGAGCGCTGGCGCCAAATTGCAACGTGTCCCGGTCTGGGCCGTTGTGGAAAACCCCGGCCAGGACAAGCAGTCCCTGGTGGCCATGTTCCTGGACTACGTTGCAGCGTGCTGCTTTTCAGTAGACCACGCCGCACGCCAACTGGTGCACACCGATGTCATGCGCGTGCGTGATGACGGCATGCTGTCGGCGGAGTTCTGATCATGGACTTATCAATTGATGCCGAATTTCTGCTTGAAATGATGGCAGAGCGCGAAACGCTCGTAAAGATCGAATACCGAACGCCTTGGTTGTCGATTGCCTTTTTGGAAGAAAAGATGCGAGATGTAGCCGGCGGAATCATCCGCTCTGGCATGCGCCCACTTTGTACTTGCCGCACGGGCCATCCGGACTACTGCGAGGTACACGCAGCATGAGCGCCCGTCTAGCTCTCCCGTCACCCTGCCAGGAAGGCCGCGCACGGCTCCCGGGCTGGGAACTTTCTTTCATCTGCTCTGGCCACACCTTCAAGGCTTTTGTTCGGGCCAATAACCAACAAGCGGCAACGCATGAGGCAATCATTGAACTGGCGCAGCAGTGCCACGAATTTGAGCCAGACAATGCGCGCCTGGTGTCGGTTCGCCAGACCCTGTAATGGCTGATTCAGTCGTGGGGGGGGGTAGCATGGCAAAGCAGCCCGAAGACCTCTATACGCTCGAATTGACGCTTCCTATGCCCCGTGGACGTGGCCGTCCACGCAAGGAAGATGCCCTCACACCAGCCCAGCGGGCAAAGCGGTACCGGGACCGCAAGGCGTCACGGAAATTGCGTTCCAAATACGTGCCCGTGGCCGTCTATCGCGATCCGATGACCGGCCAAACGTGGACCGGGCGCGGCCTGGCACCAAAGTGGCTGACGTGCGCTTGTGAGCGCGACGGCTGCGACAGATCGGCATTCCTGGTGAAGCCATGAATATCGATTTTTCTATCCTGGTGGAGCTCGCCGTCTTGTGGATGTTTGCGCACTTGCTTCACGACTTCTTGCTCCTGGCAATCATCTACAGCGTATGGGTGTTGGCGGATCTGATCTGCGACTGGCTGAATCTCTGATGCCATTCCCCGCCACCATCACCGTCCCTGACTTTGCGCTGCTGCGCAAGCCGGAGCTAAAGATTCTGTTTAACGATCTGCGCTGGCCGCTGGCCACGCAGGTATTCATGCTCCTGGTGCTGCATTCGGACTTCAAGACGGGCAACGTGCCAGACACCAGCTACGCCCGTTTGATGGAGCTTTGCACCCCTCCTACCCGCGAGAAGGGCGGGCGCGGCAAGGGCCCTACACGGGACCAGCTGCGCTACGTGGTGGAGCAGCTGATTGTTCACCGCCTGGTCAAGCGAAACAACACGCACAACGAGAACCAGGGCACCCTAAAACTCACCGTTGCCAAGCGCACAACGCAGGCGCCAAAAAAGTCCGCCTAGCGGGTCAAATCCCAGGGGTTTTCCCAGGGGTGTGCATAAGCTGAAACCTAATATCCATGCGGCCTACGGGCCGTTTTTCATTTGTGCGCCGCGATAGTTTTCCCAGGGGTTCCCCCAGGGTATTCAGGACTTAAGACAGTATTTGTATCCCTATATCCCTTTAGTGGAAAACTTTTTGTGGATAACCTGCGCAGGGGTACCCTCAATAGCCCCCCAAAGGGGGGAGGGCTACGCCCCCACAGGTGCAGGGGCTGCGCCCCGCCTGGCTGCGCTCAGGCTCCCCAGGGCTACGCCCTCGACGCAAGGTCTCACCCAACATCCGTTGAATTCAGGAAGGCAGGGAAAATATTCGGGTATCCGGCCAGAGCAAGCCACGCAGACCGAAGGCAGGAAACCGCCATAGGCGCCGTTTTTTCAGATTGGGTAGGGGGTTGTGCAGGGTTGCGGTAATTTTTGGCCCTGGCGCGGTTTTGGCAGATAATCCGGCCTGGAAAGCGCCCGCCCGCCGTGTGAAGGACTCACATGGACCGCAATCAATCTGCCGATCGCCTGCGCGAACTCGCGCATCACATCCGTAACAACGTTTTCCATTCCCACGCAATCGCCGAAGGTTTCGACCTGATCGCCGACGCTATGACGCCGTGCTACGACTGCGGCGAAAAGTCCAAGCCCGCCGCCGACCTGGTGCAACGTGCCGTCACGGAAAATGCGCCGGCACCAGTCGCCGCCGTGGCGCCTGCCGTTGTCCTGGTGGGTCCGCCCGTCACGGAAAATACTTCCGCACCGGTTGCGCCGGCAGCGGCCGCAGTTGACCTGGTGCAATCTGCCGTCACGGAAAATACTGCTGCACCCGTTGCGCAGGCAGCGGCGGCAGTTGACCTGGTGCAACCCGCCGTCACGGAAAATATTCCCGCTTTGGCAACCGCCGATGTGGTGGCACTGGCAACTGACCAGGTGCAAGCTATTGCGACTGCCGATGTGGCCGCGCTCACCACGAACCAGGTGCAGGCGCTTTCAGCAACCGACACCACTGGCCCGCAGTAATGGCCAGCCGCATGCTTGGCCGGGCAGACTGCCCGGAGTGCGGCTTCAAGTCCGCGCATGTCAAGGAATCGGAAAAGTGCGTGTATCGATACTGCCCGGAGTGCGGCAGTCAGCACTACGCAAAAACCGAATCTCAGCGCTCCAATCTGCTGAAAAAAACTCGGTTGATTGAGGCCACCTCCGACGCTACCGCTACCGGTAGCGAGAAAGTTACAGCCGTTGCGCCGACTGCAAAGCAGGAAGCTGCGCCTGTTCCGACCCCACGTAGACACGGACTTGGGCTTTTCCAATGAATGACACCACCGAACAGCAAAACCCGTCCAATCGCCTTGAGTCATTGGCGGCTATGACGCAGGAGGCAGACGCGGCAAATCCGTCAGCCGAGCAGCAGCAGGAGGCAGCAGCCGAAGCGGCAGCAGTGAGCGAGTCTGAAGCAGCAGCACGCCAGTGGGCAATTCTGATGTTCACCATCGGCGGCTTTGCGCAGATGATCGAGCCTGAGCTCAAGCAGATCTATAGCGAAGACCGTTGTTTGGCCTGGGGCGTCAATGCCAACGCCGTGGCAGAAAAGTACGGCATTAACAGCCCAAGCGCCATGCCAGAACTCGCGCTGATCGTCAGCACTGCAGGCTTCTTCGTGCCGACGGTGTTTGTTGTGCGAGCCAAGATCAAGGAAGCCAAAGACGGCAGCGGCCCGGCGTCCTGGATAGCCAAAATTGGTCTGTGGTGGCGCACCAGGCGCGCGCGCCGTGCTGGCGAAGTGGAAGATCAACCCGACCAAGAAGGCCAAGCACATGGCGGCAAGCAATAGCGCCAAGATTTGGGCGGTGATCGGTGCCAGTGGTACCGGAAAAGGGCTGTGGATCAAGCAGAAGCTTGCCGAACTGCAGCCCGCCCGCCTGGTCTGCTGGGACTTCAAGAACGAATATGGAGACTATGCGCGGCCAGTAGAAACCCTGGACGGCATCAGGCGTGCAATGATCCTGGCCGGCAATGGTCCGTTGCGCGTGCGCTACCTTCCACGCGGTGCCGGCGAAAAAGCGGTGCGAAAGGAATTCGAGGCACTGTGCGAGCTGGTCTATGCCTTCGGCCATTGCGTATTCATCGCCGAAGAACTGTCCAACGTGACAACACCAGGATGGGCACCAGCTGCCTGGCGCAAGATGACCACCAGCGGACGCCATGAGGCCGTCCACATCATTGGTGCCACGCAGAACCCGGCCCTGGTGGACAAAACCTTTTTGGGCAATTGCACGCTGGTGCATGTGTGCGCGCTGCGCGAGTATCCGCACCGGCAATATGTGGCTCGTTCCATTGATTGCCCGCTAGAGTCCGTCACGAAATTACAGCAATTCGAGTGGATAGAGCGCGACTACGACACCGGAAAGCTTGAAATGGGGCGCGTTTCTCTGCCGAAAAATGCCGGTAGGGCTAGTGGCGGTACCGCTACCGGTAGTGGCAGCGCCAAGGGTGGACAGGGCCAAAAGCGGGCGCTGAAATAGCGCCCATTGTTAACCCAACCCACCAAGGAAACCCCATGAAAGCTCATGCCCTTTTCGCCGCCGAGGTCGCCGCCGTCATTATCGTGATCGCCCTGTTTCAGGAAAACGTGATGAACGTGCCGGTTGTCGGTAAGTACTTGCCCGGCTTCAAGACTGCTTAAGCAGCCACAAGCCACCGCTGTCACAACTTCCAAGGAAACACCATGAGTTTCAAACTCCGTGCCACCAATTTGCAAAACGTCCGTGCGGGCAACGTTGCAACCCTCAAACTGCCCACGGGCAACAACGCGCCAACCCTGGACAAGGTGATTTTTTCCCTGTTCGGTACCGGCATTCTGCCCAGCCACATCACCAGCATTCGGGGCAAGGCCAATGGCCGGTTGTTCTATGACGAAGCGGGCGGCGACACACTGAACATGCGCGATGCGTATCGCGGCGTGTTCAACTCGAACGGCTTTGTTACCCTGGACTTCACCGAAGCCAAGGCCCGCAACGGCGCGGTGGAACAGCTCATGTCGTCGATTCCCATGTCGATGCTGCAGGACTTGACCTTTGAACTGACGCTGGCAAGCGGCGCACCAGTGGACACGTCGATGACCGCGCAAATCGTTGTACGCCAGCCGACCAACAATCCCTACATCCTGAAGAAGCTCAACACCAGCGTTAGCTTCTCGGCCAGCGGCGAACAAATCCTGTTCCTGCCCACGGGTGGCGCAGGCGGCAAGCTGAAGCGCATCTGGATTCATGAATTGGGCACCGCTGGCACCATCACGGATTTGACCATCCGCGTGGGCAACAGCATTGCCTATGAAACCAGCCGTGCGCAGCTGGAATACAGCCAAAAGACAAACAACCTGACACCGCAGGCCGGTTTAGTTGTGGTGGACTTTGTGGAGGATGGCAATCTGGCTGGCGTGCTGGACACCGGCAGTTCTTCCGGTGTTGAACTGCGCGTTATCTCCAACGCCGCCAACAACTACAAGGTCTACTACGAGTTCATCGACCCGATTGGCCGTCTGTAAAAGGGGGCAAGATGGACCCGACAATCATTGACACCAGTTTGTCAGCGGGTGGTTCTGACCCGGCCATGGCGGATTATTTCGCCAGCGCCATCGACACCAGCTACAACGCGCCGGTATCGACACAAACGGTAGCGCCGGACATTGCCACCCAAGCGGCGGCAGTGCCAGCGGTACCGCAAAACGATGCATGGACCTCGTTTTTTCAGAAAACATTGGGCACGGTCGTTAATTCGGCAGTGGCTCAAAGCAACGTCAAGACTGCGGCACAAGTGCAGCAGGGCCGCATGTTGACGCCAGGGCAAAGCCTGGGCGCACAACTCGGCCTTGGAGGCAAGGCAGGCGGCGCGGGCAGCGCGGGCGGCAGCAGCATGCTACTGATCGCCGTGGCTGTCGTTGTGGCGTTGCTGGTTCTGAAAAAATGAGACGCACCGTCGCTACGGGTTAAGCCATGAGTTTTTGGGATAACCCGGTCCAATCCGTTACGGATACGGTTTCGCAAATCGGGCAGACCCTTGCGAACCCTGCAGCGGCAAAGCCATCTGATGTGTTTATTGCCGCTGGCGACCCGTTAGGCGGGGCCGTCACGCGGGCAATAGACGCGAACCCGACAACGGCGGCAATTGCCACAGCGGCGGCGGGCGTTGCAACCTCGGCCTGGGGTGGAGTGGGCGCGGCAGCATTCGCAAAAGGCGTGCAGCTTCAAAACGGCGTAACAAGTTCTGGCTCGTCGGTGCAGGTTAATGGTTCGGGCTATTACCCGGCCATGCCAGCCAACATGTACAGCGCGCAAGTCCAGCCACAGCAGATGTACAGCCAGGCGGCAACCAGGGCGGCAAATTCAAGCCAGGCGGGCACCAACCAATTAAGCAAGTACGCATGGCCGGTGCTGATCGGCGTCGGCCTTGTGGCCTTGCTTCGGAGTTAAAAAAATGCAATACACCATCACACTGACCGCAGGCGAACCGCAGCGCCAAGAGTTTTCAGGGCAAACCTTCGTATTGCTGGATACCGGAGCATCGCCGACCATTGATATGGCGTTGGAGGTGCTGGGTTTCGCCGTCGAAAATTTCAACGGTGTTCGACGCGGACTCAAAATTCAAAGCCCTGGAGCGGAGCAGTTCACAGGTGCCACGTTCACCAGTGCGGTAAACACCACGATTCAGGTGGTGGTCAGTGCGGCAAATATCAGCATCGGCTATCAGGACGGAGCCAACGTCAACGCCACGATTGTGGGGCCGCTGCCTTTGACCGTTTCGAATGACCGAGGCAGCTTGGCAAATCCGGTTTACGTCAACAGCGTGACCTATAGCGATGCACCGGCTGCGACGTTGCAGGACAACGCCGCCGTTGCAGTGGGCGGCGCTGGTGCCGCGCTGCTGGCGGCAAAGTCGAATCGGAAAAACATTCGGTTCACCAACATCGGAACAGACTCAGTTGCCATCGGGTTCACAGGCATCACCTGGGCTAACCGTTGCATAGTTTTGGACAGCGGCGATACATGGGTAGAGGACCGCGCTGCAAATATGGCTTGGGCGGCAGTCACGGACACTGGAAAATCGGCCTCAGTAACTACACAAGAGGTAATGGTATGACCGGAATGTTTCGCAAGAGTATTGGACGCCGTGAGGCCGCATTGGGCACAGGAGCCGCACTAATTGGCATGATGCCCAATGGAGCGGGAGCAGTGCAAACTACCGTTCAAAACAAACTAGGGGAAAGCGTAAGCGTAAAAGACTTTGGTGCAAAGGGAGACGGAATTGCTGACGAAACCGCAGCAATACAGGCGGCGTGTGCGAGTGCCAATATAGTAAGAATTCCTGCGGGAAATTACAGAATAACTTCGACATTGATTATTCCTGCAAACGTAACATTGCAGGGGGATGGAATAGCAAAAACAAATATCATTGTCTCAGCAAATGTCGTTGGAATACGGATTGTTGGAAATTATGCGCGACTAAAAGATTTCACGATTAAAAATTCTGTATCCAATACCAATAATGGAATTGAAATCGGAGACACCATCAATGATGGTGGACGTTCTTCGCTTACATCCCTATATGTCACCGGAATGGGTAATGACGGCATTCAAGTTCGTAACGGGAACCTTGGAACAATTCGTGATGTGGCTAGCGTTAGCAATGGTCGAGATGGTATCAACTTCACTATTGAAACACCAAATAACAATTCATGGACCCTGGAAGGGTATAACGACCTAAGGGGAAACAACCGCGATGGTTTAAATTTTTCATCCGGTTCTAGTCAAAGTGATGCAAATGCATCGAAATGCCACTTTGTACTATCTGTAACGTGTCAACAAAATGGACGTTATGGTGTCTATTCGGGTACCCGTTCAAATATCATTTTTGCATATGTCGAAGTCAATACCACTAAAGACGTATACCTCGATAATTACGCATTTGGCAATCTTGTTTCATTGGTAAATCAGGCAAGCATTACAGACAATGGGTCTGGAAACCAGATTAATACGAATAGTCTTGCTGCAACATATCAGCGCGGTTTTTTTAGCAAGGTTCTATTTTCAGGAGGTGCTGGAAAAGGTTTTCGCATTGACAATGACGACGGTGCCGCAGGATACCTTGATTTTGTAAAGACAGCGGCAAATGCATGGGATATTGTTGGCGGAGGTTCATCAGGTAGTCAGACCCTTCACATTTGGAACTCTGCAGAACCAACGGCGTACATTACTACAAAGTTTGGTGGGCATGTGCAGCCTGATACCGACAATGCTTTTAATCTTGGTTCTGCATCTTTTAGATGGTCAACTGTGTACGCGGCAACCGGAACAATCAACACATCTGACGAAAATCAGAAGCAAGACATTGCTGACTTAACTGCTGCTGAATTAGCTACAGCAAAGCAGCTAAAGGGGATTATTAAAACATTCCGATTCAAAGAGTCTGTTGTGAAAAAGGGCGATAAAGCCCGCACACACTTTGGTGTTATTGCGCAGGACGTTAAAGCAGCGTTCACGGCGAATGGGTTGGACGCCAATAAATACAGCGTCTTTTGTTCGGACACATGGTTCACATTGAATGGTGAATTTGTAGAGCCAGACGCAGCCGGAATCTATCCTGATGGTGCAGTAGAGGTTACGCAGTTGGGGGTTAGATACGAGGAACTATTGGCATTCATCATCGCCGCGCTATGAAAAAACTAATTGCCGTAGGTGCTGGAGCCGCAACCCTGCTACTGCTTGCGAGTGCCAGCAACAGCCGCGCAAACGTTGACGCTGCACCTGGCGATTTTTTACCGTCATTTGACTGGTCAACGATTCGAGACAGATTGGAAAACATCATGAACCAAGCCACTGAAACTCCGGCAGATGTGCCGGTAGACACCGCAACGGCCAATATCACGGCCTTTTTGTCCATGCTGCGCCAGAGTGAGGGCACCGGCAGCGCACAAGACCCGTACGCGGTTTGCTACGGGTACAAGCACATCATTACGGATTTTTCCGACCACCCGGCAGTGACTGGCGAATGGAAGGGCGAACCGCTGTCCGATGCCATGTGCGCAAACGCCGGGTTCGGTCCTGGTTGCATCAGCAGCGCGGCGGGCGCGTACCAGATCACCAAGGGGACGTGGAACGGGTTGAAATCCTCGCTGGGCCTGGTGGACTTTTCCTCTGACAGCCAAGACGCTGCAGCCATCGAACTGATTCGCCAGCGTGCGGCCCTGGAAGATGTGAAGGCAGGCAACATCGCCAGCGCAATCGACAAGTGCCGCAACGAGTGGGCCAGCCTGCCGGGCAACTACGCAAAGCAGGGCCAGCGCACACAGGATACGTTGGTCGGCTGGTACACAAACAGTGGGGGTGCCGTCGCATGAAATACGCAGCAAAAGCATTGCCGGGATGGTTTGCGCCGGCCAAATCGACAACGCCGGGCACGCAGGGCATGCCCACATACGACCCGTTTGGCACGCAGGCCAAGCAGGAAGCGCAAGTCGAACAAGCAGCCGCCGACCAGAATTTGCAGCACCTGAAAAACGGCACATGGTTGCCGGCAAACAGCATCGTTAAAACCATCTGAGAGAGGACACACCGCCATGACACACACCGAACAAATCGCCCTGGCCATTGGCCTGATGTACGTTTCCTATCTGATCGGCACCAAGCACGGCGCCACACCGGCAGCAGCGGCCACTGCGGCAGCGGCACCGGTGGCGCTGGACCCCATGGCCTGGCTCGGCGCGGTGGGCGCACCGTGAGCAAAATCAACATCGGCCCGGAGGCGGTAGCCATCGGAGTCGGCGTGCTGGTTGTCGGCTATCTGGTCTACAAGGGCGGCAAAGCCGCCTATGCGGTGGCCGGGCAGGCGGTGGACGCAGCGGGCGGCGTCATCAGCGGCAATAACGCTGTGACCCAAAACGCAACGGACGCCAACGGCAACCCGGTTAGCGCCTACCAGGGCGCGGGCGTGGTGGGCAGCATTGGCGCGGCCACCAACGTGGCAAGCGGCGGATGGTTTGCCAGCGCGGGAAGCTGGATTGGCACCACCGCCTACGACTTAACCCACTGATCGGGGATTGACATGGATGTTACGCAAGTACTACTTAAGGCGCTGGACGCTGCAAACCCAATCGCTGGTATTGCTGCGGAATTCATCGCCGGAAAACTCGGTTTGAGCCAGTCCACCACGGACGCTGTAAGTCAGGCCGTCAGCGGCATGACTGGTGCCGACCAGGTACGGCTTAAGCAAATTGCTGCGGATCTGCAAGACCACCTGGCGCAATACGGCCTGCAGCTGCAGACGGCCCAGGTGGCGGCAGCGGCAAGCCAAGTGGCATCTGTCAATGGCACCCTGCAGGCCGACGCCCGCGGCGACAGCTGGCTGCAGAAGAACCACCACGCCATTGAATCTCTTTCGACCGTGGCTTGCGTGATTGGCGTCTATCTGGGCCTGCCTGCATTCCACGTGCCGGTGCCAACTGTGCCTGGTGAAGTGTTTGTGATGCTGGGCGCTATTTGCGGCGTCACGGCCTGGCAACACGGCCAAGTCAACCAGAAGATTGCAGAGGGGAACAACGCATGACGCCTGAAATGATTCAGCAATTGCTGATCGGTGCCGGTGGCGCAATCAGCGTCTATGCGGCCATTCGGGCCGACCTGGCAACCTTGCACGAACGCACGAAGAACACCGCCGAGGCAGCGAAAGAGGCGCACTCGCGCATAGACGAATTGCAGCGGGTGCGCCGCCACGACGACTAGCGTCACGAAAAAGCGAAGCCCCGAACAGCGACCAACTGTGCAGGGCTTCTATCACAACCTACAGGAATAAAGGCAATAGGAAATGAATGTTTCGAACTATATAGAACTTTTGAAAGTACTTCAAACCATGGACGATTACAAATTTATCGTGTTGGTCATCTTGGCTGTTCTGCTGATCTGCTACAGCGTATTTAAGTTCGTCGTTAGCCATCGTTTGGCTTGGAAGTGCCTGAAGCTGAAGGAGCGCGGGCAAAACATTGATTTGATCCTAATAGGTGTCTCCGTGGCTATGGCCGCCACCGGTGTCTGGCTACGACTGCGCCGCATTTGACCAGGTAGACGACCTGGCGCGGATCGGCGCACCAGGTGCAGTTCATTCAAAATTTAGTTTGTGTTGAAAATCGGCAGATTGGCCGGGATACCTTCGACGGTGGACCGGTCAATTTCCGTTTCAAGGCGCCAGATGATGCCGGCCATGCGTTTGATTTGCTCCTGCAGGCCGCGTACCTGGCCGGCGAAGCTCACGGCGCGGTTATGCGCGTCTGTGTGGGCAAGGGATTGGCCCCATTTTGTTTCCCAGAAAAGAGCCAGCATGATGGCGCGTGGTGCGAAGCCTTGGCGCTTATAGGTTTTGAGGGTGGATTCCTTGATATCTAGGTGGCGCGCAATTTGAGCGAGTGAGTATGGAATGTCGTCGAGCATTGTTTCGAGGTGAGGCAGACCGGCATGGCTTGGCGCGCAGAACATTGTATTTTTCTCCCTTGTTTTGATTCGCGTCAAATGTAAGTAGGCCGTAAGGATACGAATCGCCGATTAGCTTGACTGGAGGGGGTTACATCGAGCTTGACCTAGCTGGGGGACCGCACGGTTATTGGGTTTACGGCCCCGATGATTGCTACAAAGCTTTGTTTACATAATGCACATCGTATGTCGCAGACTACCTGCGCAGACGACTTCGCCGTCTACGCGGCTTGCGGGTTTCACTTCCGGCCTTTATCCAAAAACGCCCATCCGCACCAAGCACCGGAAAAACTTGAAGGCCCGCATTCGAGGTCAAATCAGCTATCGGGCCGCGGCGCTGTCGCGCAACCGGCCGCCAGCACGGCCAGAAACGCGTATTCCATTGCGTGGAACGCGGCTTAGACGCCAAACAAGCGGGAAAAATTGTCGCTGGTGGTTTGCGCCATGCTTTCCACGCTGACCTTGTGAAGCAGCGCCAGTTGCTGTGCAACAAAGGGAACGTAGGCCGGTTGATTGGTCTTGCCCCTATACGGTACCGGCGCCAGATACGGACTGTCGGTTTCGATCAGGATGCGATCCAGAGGAACCATGGCGGCCACATCACGGATGTCCTGCGCCGACTTGAAGGTCAAGATGCCGGAAAAGGAAATATAAAAACCAAGATCCAGTGCTGCGCGTGCGACTTCCATGCTTTCGGTAAAACAGTGGAACACGCCGCCAGCCGCACCAGAACTGCCGTCTTCACCCGCCTCCCGCAACACCGCCAGGGTGTCATTCGAAGCGCTGCGGGTATGAATGATGAGCGGCTTGCGCAGTTGCTGAGCGGCCCGGATATGGGTGCGAAAACGTGCACGCTGCCATTCCATGTCGGCAATGCTGCGGCTACCGAGACGGTAATAGTCGAGGCCGGTTTCGCCCACGGCGACTACCTTGGGCAGCTTGCCGAGCGTTAGCAGCGTTGCAAGATCCGCTTCTTGCACACCTTCGTTGTCGGGATGCACACCGACGCTGGCCCAGATGTTGTCAAACCGGGTGGCGAAACCATGCACCTGGGGAAACTCTTCCAGAGTGGTACAAACGCACAAGGCCCGGCTGACCTGGGCTTGCGCCATGGCCGCGCGGATATTGTCAATGGAGGACGCCAGCTCAGGAAAACTGAGGTGGCAATGGGAATCGGTAAACACTCAAATGGTCTGTGTCTGACGGTCGGATACCAGGTGCGCGCCCAGGATCTCTTCTATCTTCAGGCGCAATGCGCGGGACTTTTCATCTTTGGGGAACAAAATGCCAACGCCCTGGGTGCGACCCGCCGCAGCTTTTGCCGGAGTCACCCAAGCCACCTTGCCCGCCACCGGATAGCGTTGCATGTCGTCTGGCAGCGACAGCAGCACATAAACGTCATCACCTAGTGCGTAATCGCGCGTGGTTGGAATAAAGATTCCCCCATCAATGAACGCGGGAATATAAGCGGCATACAACGCAGCTTTTTCCCGGATGGAGAGCTGAATAACGCTGGGGCGGGGAGTAACAGCAGTACTGCTCATAAATTGCTCATGCTGAACAATGATTGTTCAAATTGAGCCAGAGTTTAGGGCGCTTCTGGCCTGTTCTACAAGCGCCTCCTGCATGAGGCCCAAATTAAATGGGTGATCAACCGATTTTCTGGCCTGTTTCAGGCTTTGCGCCCATTCGGATAGCGCGTTCCAACCCGTGTCGGGAAGCGATTTCAAATCGGCCAACGCAAAAAAGCGCGGCGCTGAGCCGGTTCGCCGCACCATGGTGTCGTGGCAGAGTTTGTGCAGACTGTCGAGCAATAAGCCCGCCGGCCAGTCACGCACAAAGTTGGCGTCGCCGGCCAGCATGGCGGACGGGAATTGCGACCAGGCCAGTGCTGGCAAGCCGGCGCTGGCAGCGTCCAGCGCGTCCTCCGGGCGGTCTCCGCTGGCGCGCAACAGGCGTTGCGCCTCGGTGGGCGCGATGCCTTGTTGTTCCAGCCATTGCAAGGCCGCTTGCTGGGCTGGCCATTCCATGGTGTGGCACAGGCAGCGGCTGCGAATGGTTGGCAGCAACTGGTGGGCTGACTCGCTGGCCAGCACGAACCGCACTTGTCCGGGCGGCTCTTCCAGCGTCTTGAGCAAGGCGTTGGCGGTAATCGCGTTCATGTCTTCCGCCGGGAATACCAAGACTACTTTGCCGCGTCCGCGCGCGCTGGTGCGTTGCGAAAACTCAATCGTGTCACGCATCGCATCGACCCGGATCTCGCGGCTCGGCTTGCGCTTTTTGTCGTCGATTTCGGCCTGCGCTTTTTCACTCAGTGGCCAGTTCAGGCGCAGCATATGGGTTTCCGGCATCAGCACGCAGAGATCAGCGTGGGTATGCACGTCGATGGCATGGCAGCTATTGCAGATACCGCAAGCGCCCTGCTCCGTGGCGTTTTCACACAGCCAGCTGCGCGCCAGCTCCAGCGCCAGGCGGTATTGACCCAGCCCGGAAGGCCCTTGTAGCAGCCAGGCGTGACCCGGCTGGGACAGCAACTGTCGGCATTGCGCGCGAATCCATGGCGCCGCAACGGCCGCGCCGGACAGGGCTTCGGTCATGGCAAGTACCCTTTTTGCTGCAGCGCGGTGTGCAGCGCCGACCAGACCTCAGCCGGCGTCTGATCGGCATTGATGCGGACAAAACGCTGTGGCTGCGCGGCATAGCGGCGGGCATAACCAGCGGCGACATTTTCGAAGAATGAACGTGATTGCGACTCAAAGCGGTCCGGTACGCGTGCCTTCTCCAGGCGTTCGGCTGCCACTGCGGGCGGCAGGTCAAACCAGACCGTAAGCTCGGGTTGCAGCAGTGTGGTGTCGCCCTGCTGGACCCAGTGTTCGAGCTGGCTCAGAACGTCCCAATCAAAGCCGCGCCCGCCTCCCTGGTAGGCAAAGGTGGCGTCGGTGAAGCGGTCGCAGAGCACCACATCGCCGCGCAGCAGCGCGGGGCGAATGACTTGCATGATGTGGTCACGTCGGGCAGCAAAGACCAGCAGGGCTTCGGTCATGGCGTCCATAGGCGCCGTCAGCACCAGTTGGCGCAGTTGCTCTGCCAGCACGGTGCCGCCAGGTTCACGGGTCAGGGTGATGGTCCGGCCCTGGGCCTTGAAGGCTTGGCACAGCTTGTCGATATGGGTCGATTTGCCGGCGCCGTCGATGCCTTCAAAACTGATGAATGTTCCGCTCATTGTGGATTGCGCAAGTATTGGTTGACGGCATGGTTATGCTCGTCGAGTGTCGCACTGAAGTGGCTTGATCCGTCGCCACGGGCGACGAAATACAAGGCATTGGAGGGGGCCGGTTGCACCGCTGCCAACAGCGCAGCCTTGCCGGGCATGGCAATCGGTGTTGGCGGCAGACCGGCACGCGTGTAGGTGTTCCAGGCGGTGTCCGCCTGCAAGTCGGATTTGTGCAGCGCTCCGGTGTATTTGTCGCCCAGTCCATAAATGACGGTGGGATCGGTCTGCAACCGCATGCCGATGCGCAGGCGGTTGGAAAAAACCGAGGCGATCATCGGGCGGTCGGCCGGCCGACCGGTTTCCTTCTCGATGATGCTGGCAAGTATCAGTGCCTGGTCCGGCGATTGCAGCGGCGACTGCGGGCTGCGCTGGGCCCAGGCACTTTGCAATTTGTGGTCCATGGCACGCGCGGCGCGCTGCAGCAGTGCCATGTCGGTGGAACCTTTGGCATACGTGTAGGTGTCGGGGAAAAAGCGCCCTTCCGCCCATTCGCCGCCGCGTCCGAGCTGTTCCATCAGGGTCTGGTTGCTCCAGGTGGCGGACAGCGGCTTGAGTTGCGGCGCATTTTTGAGGGCCTCCCGCACCTGTTGTAGGTTCCAGCCTTCCACCAGCGTCACGCTCAGCAGGGACTCTTCGCCGCGTACGATCTTGTTCAGAATTTGCAGCGGCGTGACGCCGGTGACCAGCTCATAGCTTCCGGCCTTGATCAGGCGTGACTGGCCCGACAGGCGAAACAACCAGTACAGCCAGGCTGGGTGCGTGTCGACACCGGAGCGGACGATTTCCTGAGCGACATCACGTGGACTGGTGCCCGGTTCGATGGACAAATCAAGCGAAGCGGAATTCAGCTCCAGCGGCCGCTGCAGCCAGTAATAGGTGCCAGCGCACAGCAGCGCGGTGATCAGTAGTAGCCAGGAAAATAGACGGCGCACAGGACGATGGTGGGTTACGGTTTATTCGGGAATGATAATGGAGCCATGAACGCACCCCTCCACCTCCCCTCCGCGCATGCGCTGGCCACCTTGCAAGGTGTCGCCCGACTGGAACACCTGGGCGTTATCCGGGTCCTGGGCGCCGATGCCGCCAAATTTATCCATAACCAGCTGTCACAGGATTTTTCCTTGCTGGGTCTGCAGGAGGCGCGGCTGGCGGCCTACTGTACGGCGCAGGGGCGCATGCTGGCGAGTTTTATTGGTTTCAAGCGCAGCGCCACGGAACTGTTGTTAATTTGTGACAAAGAGTTGTTGGCGCCGACCCTTAAACGTCTTTCCATGTTCGTGCTGCGGGCTCAGGCCAAGCTCAGTGATGCCAGCGCCGAATTCGCGCTGTACGGGCTGGCTGGGGCGGCAGTACAAGGCGAAAGCAGCCCGCCGTGGGCCTTGCACCCAAGCGCCACGGCGAGTTGCATCAATCTGTACCCGGCCCATGGTGTGGCGCGCCAGTTGTGGCTGGGTGCGGCGGATGCGCCGGCACCAGAAGGTCCGGTACTGGCGCCAGAACTGTGGTTGTGGGGCGAAGTCATGGGTGGTGTCGCCACCCTCAACGCCAAGGTGGTGGAGGCCTTTGTGCCGCAAATGCTGAATTTTGAGTCGATTGGCGGGGTCAATTTCAAGAAAGGCTGCTATCCCGGCCAGGAAGTGGTGGCGCGCAGCCAGTTTCGTGGAACCTTGAAGCGCCGCGCCTTTTTGTTGCACGGGGCAACGAAAATGTCCGCGGGCGACGCCATCCTGGGAGGCGCCGCGGCATCGGATGTAGGCACGGTGGTGCAAGTGGCCGCCTCGCCCGACGGAGGATTCGACGCCATTGGCGTGTTGCAATTGCATGCACTGCAGGAAGGCCCGTTGCTCGCCGGAACTCCCACGCCCGCAACGTTGTCCCTGATAACGCTGCCTTATGCATTGCTGGAAGATATTTAATCGGCAAAACCGGCGGTAAACTGCAACTGTTGCGGTGGGCCTGGAATTAGCCGGTTCCATGGTGATCGGCAGCGCCAGGGTTTCACAAGGATTGGTTTCGACAAATGACCTCAACACTCACCAAAGAAGAAGCGTATGCACGTCTGGGAACCATTACGCGGGAAATGCATGAAGCATTGACCGTGCTGGGCGGTAATCAGCTGCAAAGCATCGTTCAGGAAATTCCAAACGCACGTGATCGCCTGGCCTACGTCGGAAAGATGACCGAAGATGCCGCGAACAAAGTGCTCTCGCTGGTTGAAATCGCCAAACCGCAATGCGATGACCTGTCCGATCGCGGGGAGCAACTGAGCCAGTCGCTGGCGCGCATGGCGGCAGCGCCAGAGATGAGTATCGACAAGGCGCGCGGCCTGATGCTCACCTGTGGCAAATTTGCCCAGGGCACTGCAGACTTCGCCGGCAAGCAAAGCGCGGTGCTGAGCGACATTATGATGGCGCAGGATTTTCAGGATTTGTCGGGTCAGGTGATCAAAAAAGTTATCGACATCATCACCCGCACCGAATTGCAGCTGGTGCAACTGTTGATCGACAGTTCACCGGAACCCGAGGCCGTCACTGCCGCTGGCGCCCTGGCGCCCGAGCCCGTCACCGTGGACAACCATGTGCTGGAAGGCCCGCAAACCGCCGAAAACGCCCTCAAGCAAGACGACGTCGACGATTTGCTGGCGTCGCTCGGTTTCTAGTTTTCTTCAGCAAAAGCCAATTTCAATGCCGCTGCCGCCTCGGCATGCGCCTGTGCTGCCTGCGGTAGCGCGCGTCCCATTTTGATGAATTCGTGGACCACGCCACGGTAAATTTCCAGGTCCACTGCGACGCCGGCCATGCGCAGGCGGTCGGCGTATAGCACCCCTTCGTCAACCAGCGGATCGCATTCGGCCAGACCGAGCCAGGCCGGCGCCACGCCGGACAGGTCGGCCACCTGGCCGTCCGGGCGCAGGCCGTCGAGCGGGGCAAAGCGCCAGTCGTCGCGGTCTTGCGGGCTGCGGATGTAGTGTTCAAAGAAATAGGTAATGTGCGGTTCCTCCAGCACAAAGCCTTTGGCGAAGCTGCGGTGCGAGGGCGTGTTCTGGTGCCCCGCCGTGCCGGGATAAAACAGCAGCTGCAGCGCCAGCGCCAATGCGGCATCGCGCGCCAAAATGGCGCAGACGGCGGCCAGCGTGGCGCCAGCGCTGTCACCGCCGACGGCAATGCGGCGCGGGTCCAGGCCCAGGCGTGTGCCCTGCGCTGCGCACCACTGCAGCACGTCCCAGGCGTCGTCCACAGCACAGGGGAATTTGTGTTCCGGCGCCAGTCGGTAATCAACCGACAGCACGGCGCATCCGGCCAGATGGCCCAGGCGCTTGCACAGCACCTCGTGGGTGGCAGTACTGCCGATGGTGAATCCGCCGCCATGAAAATACAGCAGCAAGGGCAGTCGCTCGTTCGACGGCGCGTACAGGCGCACCGGTATGGCATAACCGTCGCGCGCGGCCACACAAAAGCTTTCGACCCGGGCCATCGGCGGACTGGCCAGTTCCAGCACGCCGGCAGCGGCGGCATAGCTGGCGCGGGCTTGCTGTGGGGTCTGCGCATGCAGCGGCACCTGGGCGGCCCGGTGCATGCGTTCAAGCACTTTGTGCATGGTCGGCGTGAGCAATGCCAGCGGGTTGCGGTGCGTGTAATTCGGGGGACTCATGGTGCGGGGCGATCTTGTTACAGTGGGCGGACCACTCCATACTACACGGCAGCCAGCCGCTGCTACCGACCACCATGGCACTGATTTATTACCTGACCCAGATCCAGTTCGAATTTGGCGCGATTCGCCTGCTAAAGCAGGAGTGTGAGCGCGTCGGCATACAGCGGCCGCTGATCGTCACGGACCCGGGCGTCAAAGCGGCGGGGATTTTGCAACAGGCGCTGGACGCCCTGCCCGGCATGGCACCGTGCGTGTTTGACCAGACCCCGTCCAATCCGACCGAAGCGGCGGTGCGTGCGGCCGTGCTGGCCTACCAGGCCGGTGCCTGCGACGGATTGATTGCCGTCGGCGGCGGTTCGGCGATCGATTGTGCCAAGGGCGTAGCGATTGCCGCCACCCACCCCGGCCCGCTTACGCACTACGCCACCATCGAAGGCGGTTCAGCCCGCATCGGCGCGCACGTGGCGCCGCTGATTGCCGTGCCGACCACCAGTGGCACCGGCAGCGAAGTGGCACGGGGCGCCATCATCATCGTCGACGACCAGCGCAAGCTCGGCTTTCACTCCTGGCATTTGCTGCCCAAGGCGGCGATTTGCGATCCCGCGCTGACGCTGGGCCTGCCGGCGCACCTGACAGCGGCAACCGGCATGGATGCGATTGCCCATTGCATGGAGACGTTCATGGCGCCGGCCTTCAATCCGCCGGCAGACGGCATCGCGCTGGACGGCCTGCAGCGTGCCTGGAGCCACATTGCCCGCGCCACTGCCGACGGTTCAGACCGCGATGCGCGGCTGAATCTGATGAGCGCCTCGATGCAGGGCGCCATGGCTTTTCAAAAAGGCCTGGGCTGCGTACATTCGCTTAGCCACAGTCTGGGCGGCGTCGATCCGCGCTTGCACCACGGCACTTTGAATGCGCTGTTTCTGCCGGCCGTGGTGGCCTTCAATGCCGAGGCCGAGTCGATACGCAAGGAACACCGTATGCAGCGCATGGCGCAAGCGATGGGTCTGGACTCCGGTGCCGACATCATTCCGGCCCTCAAGGCCATGAATGCTCGGCTGGGATTGCCGAGCGGGCTGGCTGCGGTGGGCGTTGGACCGGCGCAGTTTGACGCCGTGATTCGTGGCGCCATGGCCGACCATTGCCACAAGACCAATCCACGCATCGCTAGCGAACAAGACTACCGCGACATGCTGCAGCAGTCGCTTTAGCGTCAGGTTGACTTAGCTGTATGAAGACCAGTCAAAGGGGTCTTGCTGCAGTACCATGTCGATGTCCAGCCCCATGGCCACGCCGACGCTGCCGGGAAAGGTCGAGGCCAGCTGGTTCGGCGTAAGCCGCGCCTGTTTGCCACGCGCGCGCCAGGACGCCAGGTGAATCACGCCGGCCAGTGGTTCGTAAACGCTGTTCTCAAACGGGGCGTATTGGTATTCGAGTGCATCCACCAGGGTCTGCGGAAAGCCCCATTGGCGCGCAAAGCCGGCGCCGACGTTGGCATAGCAGAAGCCAAAACGGTGCCGCTCGAAGGAAGCCCGGCGCAGATTGAGCGGATCGCATTGTTCGGCCAGCTGGGCAATCTCCTGGGGCATGGCCAGGTGCATGGCCAATTCGCCAAACGCATGGATCAGGCCGCAGGTAAAGGCCGCCTGCTGGTTTTGCCGCACCACTCCCGCCAGCGAACGTGACACCCTGGCGGTGTCCAGGCTGTAATCCCAGAAGTGTTGCAAATCAACTCCCGGCACCGCCTTGATGGAGGCGCCTTTGGCAGCTTCCTGGGCCATTTGCCGCACCTGGTCCAGGTTCAGCAGCGCCAGCGCCTCAGAAACGCTGTGGATTTTGCCGGCCAGGTGGAAAAAGTCGGAATTCGCCAGGCGCAGCAGGCGGGTTGTCAAGGCCGGGTCGGTACCGATCAGTTGGTTGACCTTTTTCAGATCCACTTCCGGCTGGTCCAGCGCATTGAGCAGCAGTGCCACCACCCGCGGCACGCTGGGAAACTGGAATTCTCGGGCCAGCAACTCACTGAGGTTCATGTCAATCAGCCTTTGCGAGCAACAACGTGTATGCCGCGCATTATCACCCGCCTGTGTGACGCAAGCGCTTAGCGCTTGAGCTTGGCAAAGGCCGCTGCCATGGCCGAATGGGCGCCAATGCCGGCATCGGCACGGCTGCCCTGGTTGCGCTGGCCACGCCCGGCGGCCTGGTAATGGTTGTCCGCGTCCCGTGCCTGACGTTCACGCGGTGCGGCACCGATTTTCATGGTCAGGCCGATGCGTTTGCGTTCCACGTCGACCTCCACCACCTGCACTGTCACAATGTCACCGGTCTTGACCACTTCACGGGCGTCGTTGACAAATTTGTGCGCCAGTTGGCTGACGTGCACCAGTCCGTCCTGGTGCACGCCCAGGTCGATAAACGCGCCAAACGCCGCCACATTGCTGACGGTGCCCTCGAGCACCATGCCTTCCTTCAGATCGCGGATGTCGTTGACGCCGTCATTGAAGCGTGCCACTTTGAAGTCGGGGCGCGGATCGCGGCCGGGTTTTTCCAGTTCACCCAGAATGTCGCGCACCGTGGGCACGCCAAACTGGGCCGTGGCCAGCTGTTCCGGGCGCAGCGTTTTGAGCAACTCAGGTCGGCCCATGATTTCGCTCACCGGCTTGCCGGTGCGCACAATGATTTGTTCCACCAGCGGATAGGTTTCCGGGTGCACGCCAGTCATGTCCAGCGGATTGGCGCCGCCACGGATGCGCAGAAAACCGGCGCTTTGCTCGAACGTTTTGGCACCCAGGCCGCTGACCTGCAGCAAATCCTGGCGGCTGCCAAAGGCACCGTGTGCCTCGCGCCAGCGCACCACGGCCTTGGCGACCGTGTTGGACAGGCCGGAAACGCGCGCCAGCAAGGGTACGCTGGCGGTGTTCAGGTCGACCCCGACCGAGTTCACGCAGTCTTCCACCACCGCGTCCAGGGTGCGCGCTAGTGCGCTCTGGTTGACGTCGTGCTGGTACTGGCCAACGCCAATGCTTTTGGGGTCGATCTTGACCAGTTCCGCCAGCGGGTCCTGCAGGCGCCGGGCAATGCTGGCGGCGCCGCGCAGGCTGACGTCCACGTCGGGCATTTCCTGCGATGCGAATTCGCTCGCAGAATAGACCGAGGCACCGGCCTCCGACACCACCACCTTGTCTATCGTGGCGGCAGTGCCTTTGGCCATCAGCGCGATCAGGTCGGCTGCCAACTTATCGGTCTCCCGGCTCGCGGTGCCGTTGCCGATGGCAATCAGGTTGACACCGTGGCGCATGCACAGCGCCGCCAGCGTATGCAAGGAGCCATCCCAGTCTTTGCGCGGCTCGTGCGGAAACACGGTGGCGGTTTCCACCAGCTTGCCGGTGGTGTCCACCACCGCCACCTTGACGCCGGTGCGGATGCCGGGGTCCAGGCCCATCACAACACGTGGACCGGCCGGGGCGGCCAGCAACAAATCGCGCAGATTGTCGGCAAACACCTTGATGGCGACTTTTTCGGCTTCTTCACGCAAACGCGCGAACAGGTCGCGCTCGGTGGACAGGCTGAGTTTGACCTTCCAGGTCCAGGCAACACATTTGCGCAGCAGGTCGTCGGCCGGCCGGCCCTGGTGGCTCCAGCCCAATTTCAGCGCCAGGCGCCCTTCTGCCAGGCTGACCACGGCCGCAGCACGGGTGCTGCTGCTGGCTACGGGCGGCGGCTCGGGCAACACCAGTTTGGCGTCCAGAATGTCCAGCGCCCGACCGCGGAACACCGCCAGGGCGCGGTGCGAGGGCACCCGGGCAATCGGTTCGTCGTAGTCGTGGTAATCACGGAATTTGGCAATTTCGGGCTGGTTTTCGTCTTTGCCGCTCATTAGGGCAGAGCGCAGCAGTCCCTCCTGCCAGAGCCATTCGCGCAAGTCCTGCACCAGGCGCGGATCTTCGGCCCAGCGTTCGGACAGGATGTCGCGCACGCCGTCGAGCACGGCCTGGGGCGTAGTGAAATCGTCGCCGGCTTCGGTCTTGGCGCTCAGCACGTAAGGCTGGGCGGCGTCAAGTGGTACCAGGCTGGGGTCGGCAAACAGTGCGTCGGCCAGCGCTTCGAGGCCGGCTTCGCGGGCAATCATGCCTTTGGTGCGGCGCTTTGGCTTGAACGGCAGGTAAATGTCTTCCAGGTCCTGTTTGGTTGCGGCGGTTTCAATCGCCAGCCGCAGCGACGGCGTCAGCTTGCCCTGCTCTTCGATGCTTTTCAGCACGGTTTCGCGCCGGTCACGCAGTTCACGCAAATAGGCCAGACGGGCTTCCAGCTCACGCAACTGGATGTCGTCCAGTCCCTGGGTCTGCTCCTTGCGGTAGCGCGCGATAAAGGGCACCGTGGCGCCTCCATCGAGCAAGTCGATGGCGGCTTTGACCTGGGCGGGAAGAACTTTAATTTCCTGCGCGATTTGCGCGATGATTTTCTGCATGGGGTGTCGAAAAAAGCAAGGCCGCGAGTGTGCCACAGGATTGATCGGGACCCGCGCCGCTCAGCCCAGCGCTGGGTCCTTGGCTACCTGGCCTGCTTGGCCTGCCCGGCCTACTTGGTTTTTTTCTTCCGCTCTGCCGGGGGCTGTGGCTTGCGCTTCGACCGGCATTTCTCTTTCTCTTTCTCTTTTTCCTTTTCCTTTTCCTTTTCCTTTTCCTTTTCCTTTTCCTTGCTGCCAGTTAGCGTGCTGGTCAGCGCCAGTTGCTGCTCCAGCGTTTCGCAAACCGTGCGCAAAATCTTGACGCGCGCGAAATTCTTGTCGTTGGCCTCAACCAGGGTCCAGGGTGCGGACTCGGTGCTGGTGCGCTCCACCATGTCACACACAGCGCGCTGGTAGGCCTGCCATTTTTCCCGGTTGCGCCAGTCTTCTTCGGTAATCTTGAAGCGCTTGAACGGAATTTGCTCCCGCTCCCGGAACCGGCGCAGTTGCTCCTCCTGGCTGATTTGCAGCCAGAATTTCATGACAATGACGCCGCCCTGTACCAGTTCGTGTTCCAGGTCGTTGATTTCGGTGTAGGCACGCTGCCAGTCGGCCGGCGCACAAAAGCCCTCTACCCGTTCCACCAGCACGCGGCCATACCAGGTGCGGTCAAACACGGTGATGTGGCCGTTGCGCGGCATATGGCGCCAGAAACGCCACAAATGGGGCTGCGCGCGTTCTTCTTCGGTGGGAGCTGCCACTGGCACGATCTGGAATTGGCGCGCATCCAGCGCGGCGCTGATGCGCCGAATGGCACCGCCCTTGCCGGCGGCGTCAGCACCCTCAAACGCCAGCACCAGACCGCGCCGCTGCAGGCGCGGATCGCGGGCCAGCACCGACAGGCGCCCCTGCAGTTCGCCGAGTTCCTTTTTGTAGGGGCCATCGGCCAGCTTCTGCTCCAAGTCCAGCACACTGAGTACATTGCGGCCATCGACGTCGGGTTCTGCCGCCGGCGCCGGCACAGGCATGGGTGCTGCCGAGGGGCTTTGTGCACTGAGCAGTGCGGCGTGGACCACCTGGGCCACGCGCAATGAACGGTAGCGCTCATCGGTGCCTTCGACCACCACCCAAGGGGCCCAATGGGTGTTGGTCGCGCGCAGAAACTCTGACGAAACGGTGCGCAACTGTTCGTAACTCTTTAGCCGCTCCCAGTTCCAGGGCGTCACGCGCCAGGCCGTGCGCGGGTCTTTCTGCAGGCTTTCAAAGCGCTTGCGCTGGCCGTCCTGGCTGAGGTGAATCCACAGTTTGACCACCACGGCGCCCTCGGCGACCAGCATGGCCTCAAAGCGATTGATCTGCTGCGCCCGGGCCTCCAGGGCTTTTTCGGAAATTTCGCCACCGATGCGCTGGCGAATCGGATCGGAATACCAGGAACCGGCAAAAATACCGATGCGCCCTTTGGGCGGCAGGCTGCGCCAGTAACGCCACATCATGGGCCGCTCGCGCTCGTCGTCGCTGGGCGGCTCAAAAGCCAGGGTCGACAAGTAGCGCGGGTCCATCCATTCGTACAGCACGCCAATCGATTCACGCTTGCCCGCGCCGTCTTCCCCGCTGATCAGCAAGACGATTGATTTTTTCTTCTCCAAAAACAGCGTGGCCTGTGCATCCAATAAAGCGGCGCGCAGTGCCGGCACCATTTCCTTGAACTGGCTTTTGCTGACTTTGTGCCCAAGTTCGGCAGTATTGAACATCGTATGGAGCTCCCTAGATAAAAAAAAAGCCCTCAGACGAGGGCTTTCGTTATGGCGCTGATCGCAGCGACTCCGGCTTAACCGCCCTTGGAAGGACGCTTGCCCGGGTTCTTCTTGCTGCGCGTAGCGACACCACGTTCCAGGCTGATGCGTTGACCGCGGCCACCGGTGGGCAGCGTAAAGCCAGGTTGCGGCACAGGACGGGGAGAGGCCTTACGGTCAGCTTCGGTAACGATTTTGTTGCCCATTTGATTTTCCAGAGAAATAAAAATAAAGAGCCCGTATTTGAACATTTTTTTTCACCGGTCTGGATAGCCCTTTCCAGGACAATCGCGGCATGCAGGCTTTTTACAGCGATCACTTCGTTCTGCCCTTGCCCGAGGGGCACCGCTTTCCCATGGAAAAGTACCGCCTGTTGCGTGATGCGCTGCAGCAGCAGCTGCCGCAAATTGGTTTGTTGGAGGCGCCTGCGGCGAGTGACGGCGAGCTGGCGTTTGCCCACCATCCCAGCTACGTCCAAGCCATTGCCGAGGGCAGTCTGACGCCGGCGCAACAGCGCGAAATTGGTTTCCCCTGGAGCCCGGCCATGGCCGAACGGGCGCGCCGCTCGGTCGGCGCCACCTTGGCCGCTGCCCGCGTGGCGTTGTCGGACGGTCTGGCTGCCAATCTGGCTGGCGGCACCCACCACGCCTACGCCGACAAGGGCAGCGGCTTCTGTGTTTTTAACGATCTGGCCGTTGCCGCCCGGGTGATGCAGGCCGAATGGGGCCGCACAGCGCGTCGACCGCCACTGCAGGTTGCCATCATTGACCTGGATGTACACCAGGGCAACGGCACGGCCCACCTGCTACGCCAAGATGCCAGTGTATTTACCCTGTCCCTGCACGCCGAAAAAAACTTTCCCTTCCGCAAGGAAGCCAGCGACCTGGATGTGGGCCTGCCCGACGGCTGCCAGGACGGCGCCTATATGGAAGCACTGGAACAGGCACTGGAGGCCTTGCAGGCACGTTTCAGCCCGGGCCTGGTGTTCTATCTGGCCGGTGCCGACGCGCATGCGGGCGACCGCCTGGGCCGCCTGCAGCTCAGCGACGATGGCATGCAGATGCGCGACCGGCGCGTGCTGGACTGGTGCCACGCCCGCGATCTGCCCTGTGTGATGGCCATGGGCGGAGGCTATGGGGTGGATATTGCCAGCACCATCCGGGTCCAGCTCAACACCTACCGCATCGCACTGGAATACTGGCAGCGCTGGCAAGGGCGCCGCGCGCGGCACGCCGCCGTGCCACCGGCCTAATCGGTAGACACCTGCAACGCATGTACGCCCCGCGCGCTGGTGGCGAGGCGCCGCACGTACTTGAAGGTGGCCGTGGCGTGGGCGCAGATGCGGCCTTTGGCGTCGAGCACCGAACCCTGGGTGAAGGCCAGCGTCGCCGTACGGTGCAGTATTTCGGCCCGCGCCAGCAAGGCCTGTCCGGGCTCGACTGCAGCCGGCCGCATGAAGCTGGTTTTCATTTCCACGGTGACTACGCCCAGTTCCGGAATGACGCTGCGCGCCGCACTGGCCATGCAGACATCCAGCAGGGTCATTAGCGCGCCGCCGTGGGTGACGGCAAACGAATTCAGGTGCTCTGCAGCCGGTGCAAAGCCGACCTCGGCGTGGCCGCTGTCAAAACGCAGCAACTCAAAACCCAGCAGCTGGACAAAGGGAATTTCAACGCCAAAGGCAATCGTCGGGCGCTGGTGGTCGGCGCTTTCGCCGCTCACTTCAGCCACGTTCACGCAGGCGCGAACGCAGGTAGATCAGCGCCAGTCCAAGCGCCAGTGCCAGGCCGCCGCCGGCATAGCAGGCACTGGCATCGTGGGCCTGGCCATGCTCCAGAAAATAGCCCAGCACCAGCGTGACCAGACCACCGTAAATGAGCAGCCAGGTCAGGCGTTCGAGTTGCAGCAACCGGGGATCGGTGGTGCCGTTGTACTTGTTCAAGAAGGACATGGTGAATGGGCCGTTATCAGGTGTTGGGCAGGCGGTAATCGTTGAGCATTTCGCGCAGCTTGGATTTTTGCATTTTTCCGGTACCGCCCAGTGGAATCGCATCGACAAACACCACGTCATCCGGAATCTGCCATTTGGCCGTCTTGCCTTCGTAAAACGCCAGCAAGGCTTCGCGGCTGAGGTCGGAGCCCTGGCGCCGAACCACCGCAATGATGGGGCGTTCGTCCCATTTCGGATGCTTGATGCCAATGCAGGCCGCCATTGCCACCCCTGGGTGCGACATGGCGATGTTTTCTACGTCGATGGAACTGATCCACTCGCCGCCGGACTTGATCACGTCCTTGCTGCGATCGGTGATCTGCATATAACCATCGGCGTCAATGGTGGCCACATCGCCGGTTGGGAACCAGCCGTCTACCAGCGGCGACGCGGTGTCGGCGCGGTAATAGTTGGCCAGCACCCAATGGCCGCGCACCAGCAGGTCGCCGTAGCTGTGGCCATCCCAGGGCAACTCCTTGCCATTGCCGTCGACAATTTTCATGTCAACGCCAAAAATCGCGCGTCCCTGTTTCAGCCGCACCTGCATCACGGTGTCAGCGTCGAGCTGGTCGTGCTTGTTCTTTAGTGTGCAGACTGTGCCGAGTGGCGACATTTCCGTCATGCCCCAGGCGTGCAGCACCTCGACCCCGTAGTCGTCGTGGAAGGCGCTGATCATGGCCGGCGGGCAGGCTGATCCACCGATCACGGTGCGCTTGAGCTTGCTAAAGCGCAAGCGGGCGGACTGCATATGTGACAGCAACATTTGCCAGACAGTAGGCACGCCCGCCGCAAAGCTGACCTGTTCCGATTCAATCAGCTCATAAATCGACTTGCCGTCCATGGCCGGCCCCGGGAACACCAGTTTGGCGCCGGTCATGGCAGCGCTGTAGGGCAAGCCCCAGGCATTGACATGGAACATCGGAACCACCGGCAGAATGGCATCGCGCGCACTGACATTGAGGGCGTCGGGCAAGGCGCCGGAAAATGCGTGCAGCATGGTGGAGCGGTGGCTGTACAAGGCGGCTTTGGGGTGCCCGGTGGTGCCGCTGGTGTAGCACATGCTGGACGCCGAATTTTCGTCAAATTCGGGCCAGACGTAGTGGCTTGAGTGCGCGCCAATCCATGACTCGTAGCTGCACAGGCCGGGGATGCCGGTGTCGCTGGGCAAGGCGCTTTCATCACACAACGCGACATACTGCTGGATCGTGCGGCAGCGCCCGTGCACCGCCTTGACGATTGGCAGGAAACTCAAGTCGAAGCACAGCACCTGGTCTTCAGCGTGGTTGGCGATCCAGGCAATTTGGTCCGGATGCAAGCGCGGGTTGATGGTGTGCAGCACGCGACCGGAGCCGCTGACGCCAAAATACAGCTCCAGATGCCGGTAGCCGTTCCAGGCCAGGGTCGCCACCCGGGCACTGAAACCCAGCTGGCGCGCATCCAGCACGTTGGCGACCTGGCGCGCGCGCGCCGCAATCTGCCGGTAGTTGCTGCGGTGAATATCGCCTTCGACGCGCCTAGACACCACTTCGGCATCGCCGTGGTGGCGTTCGGCAAAATCGATCAGGGACGAAATGAGCAGTTGCTGACTTTGCATCAATCCGAGCATGGTGTTGTCTCCGCGAATAGTTTTGATTGAATCGACTGCGCTGGGTACGCGTCGAATTCCATGTTACCTGCTTCATGACCTTATGAAAGCGTCGACATCGACCACCGGCGCAGAATCGGCACATGCTTTTTTCTGACTCGCAGCCTGACCCACTGCGCACCGCCCTGCCCTGGCAACATCCGTTTTCAGAGCTGGGCGCGGCGTTTTCCATTTCCGCCCCTCCGACTCCGCTGCCGCAACCCTACTGGGTCGCTCAGAGCGATCTGGTGGCGCAGCTGTTGCACTTGCCGTCCGGCTGGCAGCGCAGTGCGCACTGGCTCGAAGCCATGACCGGCAACACCGCGCTTGAGAACAGCCAAGCCCAGGCCAGCGTCTATAGCGGCCACCAATTTGGCGTCTGGGCTGGCCAGCTGGGCGATGGCCGGGCCATTTTGCTGGGCCAGTTGCACGGCTGGGAAGTGCAGCTCAAGGGCGCTGGCCGTACACCGTTTTCGCGCATGGGGGATGGGCGTGCGGTATTGCGCAGCAGCATCCGCGAATTTCTTGCCTGCGAGGCCATGCACGGCCTGCAGATTCCGACAACCCGGGCCTTGTGCGTTACCGGCTCCCTGGCGCCGGTACAGCGTGAAACGGCAGAAACCGCGGCCGTGCTGTGCCGCAGCGCGCCGAGCTTTTTGCGCTTCGGCCACTTCGAGCATTTCAGCTATGGCGGCACCGCACAGAGCTTGCAAACCCTGGCCGATTATGTGATTGAGCGCTACTACCCCGCGTGCCAGTTGGCACCGGGCGACGCGGGCAATCGCTATGCCGCCTTGTTGGCGGCGGTGACCCAAGCCAGCGCACGGCTGGTAGCGCAATGGCAGGCGGTGGGTTTTTGCCATGGCGTGCTGAACACCGACAACATGAGCATGCTTGGCCTGACGCTGGACTACGGCCCGTTCCAGTTTCTGGACGGCTTTGATCCGGGCCACATCTGCAACCACTCGGACCCGCAAGGCCGGTATGCCTACGACCAGCAACCGGGCGTGGTGCGCTGGAATCTGTACTGCCTGGGCCAGGCTTTGCTGCCACTGATTGGCAGCACCGAATTGGCTTTGCAAGCCTTGCAGCCTTTCGAATCCGAATTCAGCGCCGCCTACCGCCAGGCCATGGCTGACAAGCTGGGCGCTGACAGTGCCAGCCCCGGGCTCGACCCACTGCTGGCTGACCTGCTGGCCTTGCTGGCGCGGGAGCGGGTTGACTACCCGATCTTCTGGCGTCGCCTGAGCCACTGGGCGCGGCAACAGGCGCCGGACGACCGCAGCGTGCACGATCTGTTTCTCGATACCACAGGCATTGATGCCTGGCTTGGCGCTTATGTCCAGGCCCTGGGGCCGGGCGACTGGGGCCAGCGCTCGCAGCGCATGCTGGCCAAAAACCCCAAGTATGTGCTGCGCAACCATGTGGCTGAACGCGCGATTCAGGCCGCCCGTGAAGGTGATTTCGCTGTGCTTTCGCAAGTGCTGCGGGTTCTGGAAACGCCGTACCAGGAACACCCCGAGGCAGAATCTCTGGCCGACTTCCCGCCAGACTGGGCGGCCCAGATCCAGGTCAGTTGCAGTTCTTAGGGCCACACAGCAGGAATTTCCATGGTCTTGCCAATGGACGCCGAACGCCGCCGTGCCGCCGGCATGGCGCCACGCGCAGCCAGCGCCGTGGCGGTGTGCGACAAGCGTCATCCAGCTTCGCTACACTCCGACACAGCATGAAAATCATTCTGGACTTTTTCCCCCTGCTTCTGTTCTTTGGTGCCTACCGCCTGCACGCGCAATTTGGCATCAGCAAGGATGAGGCGATGTACTTTGCCACGCCGGTATTGATGGGTGCAACTTGCTTGCAAATGTCCATCATTTACTACATTGATCGCAAACTGACGCTGATGCACAAGATTACACTCGGCATGATTTTGGTGTTTGGCGGGATCACGCTGGCACTGCACGATAAGCGCTTCATCATGTGGAAGCCAACCGTGCTGTATGCGGGTATGGCGGTCGCGCTGGCAGTTTCTGAATGGATTATGAAGCGCAACGTGTTGAAAACCATGCTGGGTAGCCAACTGGAATTGCCGGACAAGGTCTGGCTCCGCTTGAATCTGGCCTGGATTGCCTATTGCGTTTTCATGGCGCTGAGTAATGCTTATGTCGCCGCGTACTACAGCGAAGACGCCTGGGCCAATTTTAAAATCTGGGGCTATATATTTCCGCTGGCCTTCATCATTGGCCAGGGTCTGTATATCTCCCCACATTTGCGCAATGAGGCCACCAGCAAGCCAGGGGCCGCCGAATGAGCGCCAGCGCCAGTGACCTGGATACGCGTTTGCGCCAAACCCTGGCGCCGACCCGGCTGGAAGTGATTGACGAAAGTCAACAACACGCCGGCCATGCCGGAGCCGGCGGCGCTACGCAAGGCACCCATTTTCGGGTGCGCATCGCTTCACAGTTATTTACAGCCAAGCGTCGCGTGGAGCAACATCGGCTTGTGTATGATGCGCTCCAGGAATTCATCGCCCATGGCGTACATGCGCTGGCAATTGAAATTATTGATTGAACGTAAGGAAATTGAATGAAAAAGCAAGTTTTTTCCGCCCTGGCCGTTGCGGCATTGATGGGTTCCCTGGTGGGCTCCGCAGCTGCACAAAATCTCGCCATTGTGAATGGCGTGGCCGTCAGCAAGGACCGCATGGACGTGCTGGCACAGCAGGTGGAACGTTCGGGCCGCAAGATCACGCCCGAAATGCAAGGTCAGTTGCGTGATGAAGTGATTGCGCGCGAAATTTTTGCCCAGGAAGCGCATAACCTGGGTCTGGACGCCACCGATGATTTCAAGAATCAGGTTGAATTGAATCGGCAGTCGGTTCTGATTCGTGAGTTGTTTGCCGATTTCCAGAAGAAGAATCCGGTGACGGATGAGGAAGTCAAGGCTGAGTATGACCGCTTTGCTGCGACCAACGCCGGTAAGGAATACCACGCTCACCACATCCTGGTGCAGAAGGAAGAAGAAGCCAAGGACATTATTAACAAGCTGAAAAAGGGCGCCAAGTTTGAAGATTTGGCCAAGAAGCTGTCCAAGGATCCAGGCTCCGGTGCCAAGGGTGGCGATTTGGATTGGGCCAATCCGGGCAATTATGTGAAGGAGTTTTCGGATGCGCTGGTGGCTCTGAACAAGGGCAAGTTCACCGAGACTCCGGTGAAGACGCAGTTTGGCTACCACATCATTCGTCTGGACGATGTGCGTGAAGCGCAGTTGCCGAAGTTTGAAGAGGTGAAGCCACAGATTGCGCAGCAGTTGATGCAGCAGAAAATGGCCAAGTACCAGGAAGAAGTGCGCGCTAAGGCCAAAGTTGAGTAAGGCGGTTTAGCGGGTAGCTACCAACGCGGCTTCGGCCGCGTTTTTTTTTGCGGATTGGTGTGGCCTTCGTTGCGTTGCGCGCCTGCTTTTATCCTTTTCCTCCTGCTTTATTGGCGTTCGCTGCGTTGCGCGCCTGCTTGTGGTCCTTTCCTCCTGCTTTGTTGGTGTTTGTTGCGTCGCGCGCCTGCTTGTGGTCTTTTCTTCCTGTTTTGTTGGCGTTCGCTGCGTTGCGCGCCTGCGGGTTGGCAGGGGCTGACGAAGTGGGTGTACGTTCTCCGGCATCTAGTCGCCGGGGTCTGCTTCTGGTGCGCTAGCACCCCCGCACAAATGCCGCTATCGGCACACCGCCTCGGTACAGCGGCGACTCCAGGCCTGCGCCC
>CAIUDG010000108.1 GCA_903897925.1 uncultured beta proteobacterium
ATGGTGCTCGACGGCGCCGTGGGCACCCTGGTGGGCCAGGCCAACAAGGGCATGCAGGCCATGTTCGTGATGATGAACGCGGCGCGCCTGGGCGTGGGCAACCAGTCGCTCGGTCTGACCGAAGTGGCCTACCAGAATGCCCTGGCCTATGCCAAGGAGCGCATCCAGATGCGTTCCCTGACCGGCCCCAAGGCGCCACAGCAGGCCGCCGACCCGATCATCGTGCACCCCGATGTGCGCAAGATGCTGCTCACCGCCAAGGCCTATGCCGAAGGGGGCCGGGCGCTGCAAACCTTCTGCTCCATGCTGCTCGAGCAGGAGCACAGCCATCCGGACGCCAAACAGCGCCAGGAATCCGGCGAAATGCTGGCGCTGCTGACGCCGATTGTGAAAGCCTTTATCACCGACAACGGCTGGACCGCCACTTCGGCATGCATGCAGGTGTTTGGCGGCCATGGCTTCATCAAGGAATGGGGCATGGAGCAATATGTGCGCGACGCCCGCATCAACATGATCTACGAAGGCACCAACACCATCCAGTCGCTGGATCTGTTGGGGCGCAAGGTGCTGGGCAACAATGGCGCCAGCCTGCGCAAGTTTGGCAAGCTGGTGGCGGCCCTGGTGGAGCAGGAAGGCGTCAATGAAAAGATGGCTGAGTTCATCACGCCGATTGCCGTGCTCGGCGATCAGCTGACCAAGCTGACCACCGAAATTGGCTTCAAGGGTTTCCAGAACCCGGACGAGGTCGGCGCTGCGGCGGTGGACTATCTGCGGGTCGCCGGTCACCTGGTGTTCGGTTATTTCTGGGCCCGCATGGCGCAGGTGGCGCTGCGCGAAATCGGCGCTGGCAACAACGATCCCTTCTACCTGGCCAAGCTGCAGACGGCACGCTTCTATTTCGCCAAGCTGTTCCCGGAAACCGCCACCCTGATGCGCAGTGCGCGCACCGGCGTCAAGGTGTTGATGGACACCGACGCGGCGCTGGCCTGAGCGCCACCGTGGCCACAAATATGTCATCCATGAAAGCTATCTTTTTGACCATGAAAACCACCCTCCAATACAGTCTCGCCGCACTGGCGCTGTCGCTTGGCCTGGGCGCTGCGGCACAGATGACGCCGGTCGGCGTCTGGCACACCGTCGACGAAAAAACCCAGGAGCTCAAATCCGAAATCGTGATCACGGACAACGGCGGCGTGCTCAGCGGCAAGATCAGCAAGCTGTTGCGCAAGGAAGCCAAGCAGGACGCCGTCTGCGACGCCTGCAGCGATGAACGCCAGGGCAAGCCCCTGCTCGGTCTGGAAATCATCCGTGGCGCCAAAAAGCAGGACGGCAAAGACGTCTGGGAAGAGGGCAAGATTCTCGACCCCGAAAACGGCAAGAGCTACACGCTGCGCCTGACGCCGATTGACGGCGGCGCGCGGCTCGAAGTGCGTGGCTCGGTGTTCGGCATCGGCCGCACCCAGACCTGGGTTCGCGTGCGCTGAGGCGCAAGCGCGTGCCATTTCCAGCAATATCAGCAAGCAAACAAGCAAAGTTAGGAAAACCTATGTCCCGATTCAATGTCCGCAAAGTGGCCGTGCTAGGCGCCGGCGTCATGGGTGCGCAAATCGCTGCGCACCTGGTCAATGTGCGTGTGCCGGTGGTGCTGTTCGATCTGCCCTCGGGCGATGGCCCGAAGAACGCCATCGTCAGCCGCGCCGTGGAGAACCTGAAGAAACTCAAGCCAGCGCCACTGGGCGTGGCTGAAGACGCCGTGCTGATCGGCCAGGCAAACTACGAGCAAGACCTGGAGCAGCTGCGCGACTGCGACCTGATCATCGAAGCCATCGCCGAGCGCATGGACTGGAAGCTGGCGCTGTACCAGAAGATTGCGCCTTTCATCGCAGCCCACGCCATTGTCGCCAGCAACACCTCGGGCCTGTCCATCACGCGCCTGAGCGAAGCCCTGCCGGAAGAAATCAAGCCACGTTTTTGCGGCATTCACTTCTTCAATCCACCGCGCTATATGGCGCTGGTCGAACTGATCAATACGCCGGCGACCCAGCCGCAAATCCTGGACGCACTGGAGAGTTTTGTCACCAGCAACCTCGGCAAGGGCGTGGTGCGGGCCAAAGACTCGCCCAACTTTATTGCCAACCGCGTCGGCGTCGCCGGCATGCTGGCGACCATGAAGGAAGTGGAAAACTACGGCCTGAGCTATGACGTGGTCGATGACCTGACCGGCAAAAAGCTTGGCCGCGCCAGTTCCGGCACCTTCCGTACCGCCGACGTGGTCGGCCTGGACACCATGGCGCATGTCATCAAGACGCTGCAGGACACCCTGACCTTGGAGACCGATCCTTTCTATGCCAGCTTTGCGACGCCGGAAGTGCTCAAGACGCTGATTGAAATGGGCCACCTGGGCCAGAAGAGCAAGGCCGGATTTTTCAAGAAGGTCGGGCGCGATGTGCTGCGTTTTGACGCTGCCAGCAAAGCCTATGTGGCCGGCGGCGAAAAGGCCGACGAAGTTTATGCCCGCATGTTGAAGAAGCCGGCCGCCGAGCGCCTGAAACTGCTGCGCAACGCCGAAGGCGCACAAGGCCAGTTCCTCTGGGCCATCTTGCGCAACAGCTTCCACTACGCGGCAGTGCATTTGGCCTCGATTGCCGACAACGCGCGCGATGTCGACTTCTGCATGCGCTGGGGCTTTGGCATGCAGCAAGGACCGTTCGAGCTGTGGCAGGAAGCCGGCTGGCTCGAAGTCGCCCAGATGGTCAAGCAGGACATCGATGAAGGCAAGGCCTTGTGCCAGGCTCCGCTGCCGGACTGGGTCTTTAACGGCCCGGTGGCGCAGGCCGGCGGTGTGCATACGCCCGCCGGTTCGTGGAACCCGACCACACAACAATTTGTGCCGGTGCGCCAGCTGCCGGTGTATGCGCGCCAGCATTTCCCGGAAAGCGTGTTCGGTTCGGCAGCGACGCCGGTGGCCGGCGCCGGCAAGACAGTTTACGAAGATGCCCACATCCGGCTCTGGAGCCTGGACGATGAGGTCCTGATTGTCAGCAGCAAGACCAAGATGCACGCCATCGGTGCCGGTGTGGTGGAAGGCCTGCAGCGCGCCCTGGAACTGGCGCAGCAGAGCTACCAGGGCCTGGTGATCTGGTCCGGTGACGAGGTGTTCTCGGCTGGCGCCGATCTGCAGGCGATGTTGCCGGCGTTCATGAGCGGCGGCACCGACGCCATTGTTGGCATGGAAGCCGAGATGCAGAAGCTGATGCTGGACCTGCGCTATTCGAATATTCCGGTGGTCTCGGCGGTGCGCGGTCTGGCGCTTGGCGGTGGCTGCGAACTGGCGTTGTATTCGAGCCGCCGTGTCGCTGCCATGGAAAGCTACATCGGCCTGGTCGAAGTCGGGGTCGGCCTGGTGCCGGGTGCCGGCGGCCTGACCTATATTGCCCGCCGTGCGGCCGAAAATGCGGCGCGTTCCACCGGCAAGGATTTGCTGCCCTTTTTGACAGAAGGTTTTACCGCCGCCGCCATGGCCAAGGTTGGCACCAGCGCGCTGGATTCGCGCAAGCTCGGCTATTTGCTCGACAGCGACCCGGTGGTGGCACACAAAGACGAGTTGTTGTTTGTCGCCATCAATGAAGCCCGCGCTCTGTACGCCAGCGGTTATCGGGCGCCGCACCGGCGCCAGATCCCGGTGGCCGGACGCAGCGGCATCGCCACCTTCAAGGGCTCGCTGGTGAATATGCGCGACGGCGGCTTCATCAGCGCGCATGACTACCTGATTGCCAGCCTGATCGCCGAAGTGGTCTGCGGTGGCGAGGTCGATGCCGGCACCCTGGTGACGGAGGAATACCTGATGGCCCTGGAGCGCAAGGTGTTTGGTCGCCTGCTCAAGGAGCCCAAGACCCAGGAACGCATCATGGGAATGATGTCCAACGGCAAGCCTGTGCGCAACTAAACCAATTCTCGGAGCGAACCTCATGAAACAAATGCAAGACGCCTATATCGTTGCCGCTACGCGCACTCCCATCGGACGTTCGCAGCGCGGTTTTTTCCGCAACACGCGCCCCGACGAACTGCTGGTGCACGCGCTCAAATCGGTGCTGGCGCAGGCGCCCAGCCTGGACCCGCAGGCGATTGAAGACCTGATCTGCGGCTGCGCCATTCCCGAAGGCCAGCAGGGCCTGAACATTGCCCGCCTTGGTGCCGTGCTGGCCGGACTGCCGACCAGCGTTGGCGGTATCACCGTGAACCGCTTCTGTGCTTCCGGCCTGTCGGCGGTGCAGATGGCGGCCGACCGTATTCGTGTCGGTGAAGCCGACGTGATGCTGGCGGCCGGTGTCGAGAGCATGAGCATGGTGCCGATGATGGGCAACACGCCATCGCTGTCGCCGAGCGCTTTTGTGCGTGATGAAGATGTCGGCATTGCCTATGGCATGGGGCTGACCGCGGAAAAAGTCGCCACCCAGTGGGGGGTCAGCCGCGACGCGCAGGACGAGTTTGCCATTGCCTCGCACCGTAAGGCGGTGGCGGCGCAGCAGCGCGGCGACTTTGCAGCAGAAATCAGTCCGTTTGAAGTGGTTGATCGCAGTGCCAATCTGGCGACCGCGGAAGTGCTGGAAAAGCGCCGCATCGTCAGCCTGGACGAAGGTCCACGCGCCGATACCACGCGCGAAGGTCTGGCCAAGCTGAAAACCGTGTTTGCGGCGCGTGGTTCGGTCACTGCCGGCAACAGCTCGCAGACCTCGGACGGCGCCGGCGCCCTGTTGCTGGCCAGCGAAAAAGCGATCAAGCAGTTTGGCCTGACGCCCTTGGCACGTTTTGTCAGCTTTGCCAGCAAGGGTGTGCCGCCACACATCATGGGCATTGGCCCGATCGAGGCCATTCCTGCTGCGCTGCGCTATGCCGGTCTGAAGCAGGACGACATTGACTGGTTCGAACTGAACGAGGCCTTTGCCGCGCAGTCGCTGGCGGTGATCAACACCCTGGGCCTGAATCCGGACAAGGTCAATCCGATGGGCGGCGCGATTGCGTTGGGCCACCCGCTCGGCGCTACCGGTGCCATGCGCGCCGCCACCGCCATCCATGCCTTGCATCGCCAGCAGCTGCGCTACAGCATGGTCACCATGTGCGTTGGCATGGGACAAGGCGCGGCCGGCATTTTCGAGCGCGTTTGAGGCATGGCCGACCATGTGTTTGACCGGGCCATTGCGCTGACGCCCCTGGCGCACGGTAGCTATCAGGGACAGACCAGCCCGGCCTACGCCAACATGGTCGGGCCGTACGGCGGCATCACGGCGGCGCAGATGCTGAATGCCGTGCTGCTGCACCCGCAGCGGCTGGGCGATCCGGTGTCGTTCACGGTGAATTTCTGCGCCCCGGTGGCCGACGGTGCGTTTGTGCTGCAGGCGCGCGCACTGCGCACCAACCGTTCAACCCAGCACTGGCTGGTGGAAATGCTGCAGGACGGCCAGGCGGTGGCCAGTGCCACGGCCGTGACGGCACTGCGGCGTCCCACCTGGGGCGTCGACGACACGCCTATGCCAGCCTGCCCGGCGCCTGCGGACTGTCCGGTGTCGGACGCCGAAGCGCCGTTCGAATTCGCCAAGCGCTTCGAATTGCGCAGCATCGTCGGCGACTGGCCGGCGGTCTGGGACGGACGCGGCGACAACAGCCTGACCCAGGTCTGGTTGCGTGACCAGCCGCCCCGGGCGCTCGACTTTGCCAGCCTGGCCAGCATTGCCGACATGTTTTTCCCGCGCATCTTCCTGCGCCGCGCCACCCTGGTGCCGATTGGCACGGTGTCCATGACGGTGTACTTCCATGCCAGTGCCGAGCATCTGGTACAAACCGGGGACGGCTATTTGCTCGGGCAGTCCTATGCGCACGCGTTTCGCAATGGATTCTTCGACCAGAGCAGCCAGTTGTGGAATGGCGCCGGCGTGTTGCTGGCGACCTCGCACCAGGTGGTGTATTACAAGCAGTGAAGCCTGTCGCTGCGTTTGCGGAGAGTTATCCATGTCTGAAATCCTGATCGACACCAGCGCGGGGGTCATGACCCTGACGCTGAACCGTGTCGCTAAAAAGAATGCCTTTACCGAAGCCATGTATGCGCAGTGCGCCGATGCCATGGAGCAGGCGGCGCAAGACCCGGCGGTGCGGGTGCTGGTCTGGCAGGGCCACGAAACTGTCTTTAGTGCCGGCAACGACATTGCCGACTTCCTGGCGCATCCGCCGAGCAGCCGCGACGCGCCGGTGTTTCGCCTGCTGCGCGCACTGGCGACTTTCCCCAAGCCGCTGCTGGCGGCGGTGTGTGGCCCGGCGGTGGGTATCGGCACCACCATGCTGTTCCATTGCGACCTGGTCTATGCCGGCGACAACGCCGCCTTTGCCATGCCTTTTGTCAATCTGGGCTTGTGTCCGGAAGCCGGAGCCAGCCTGCTGGTGCCGCAGATGCTGGGCTACCACCGGGCTGCTGAAGCCCTGCTGCTGGGGGAGCCGTTCATGGCTGAAGCGGCGCTGGAGGTTGGTCTGGCAAACCGTGTGGTGCCGCCGACCGAAGCCAATGGCGTGGCCCAGGCCCAGGCGCGCAAGCTCGCGCTCAAGCCGGTGTCTTCGCTGCTGGCGACCAAGCGCCTGATGAAACAGGGCCAGGCGGCCCAGGTGATGGCGCAGATTGAAACCGAGGCCGAGGAGTTTGGTCGCATGTTGCGTGAACCTGCCGCCAAGGAGGCCTTTACTGCCTTCATGGAAAAACGCCGCCCGGATTTCTCCAGCCTCTGAGCTCCAGCCTCTGAGCCGTGCGCTTAATCGGCCGCCACCTTGCCGCGTCCGGCCTTGATTTCAGCGCGCTGGCTTTTGCCTTCCAGGCGCCGGCGCTGCGAACCCTTGGTGGCCTTGGTCGGCCGGCGCAGCTTGGGCGCATGTGCGGCCTGCTGGAGCCATTCGTGCAGGCGTGCAAAAGCGTCGAGCCGGTTGCGTTCCTGGGTGCGGTGGATTTGCGCCTTGATGATGAAGACGCCGGCGGCGGTGACGCGGCTGTCGCGCAAGGCCAGCAGGCGTTCCTTGACCGGCTCTGGCAGCGACGAGGCGGCAATGTCAAAGCGCAGATGGATGGCGCTGGACACCTTGTGCACATTTTGGCCACCCGCGCCCTGGGCGCGGATCGCACTGATCTCGACTTCGTGCTCCTGGATGGCGAGGGGGGCGGTCATAGGTCCGTTATTAGACTGCAGGTCGGAGACAATAGCCCATGCTGAAAAATAAAGACGTTGTATTTGAGCCCGAGTTTGTGCAAGCGCTGATTCAAATTTTTGAAGAGGGCATCGTCTTTAACAAGACGCTGGGCTTGAAGGTCAGCACGGTGGGGCCGCTGGGCGCCGTGGCGCGGCTGGAAATGCGCCCGGAGCTGATTGGCCATTACGGCCACAGCCGCATCCATGGCGGTGTGATCAGCGCCTCGCTGGACTCCATGGGCGGTCTGGCCGTGCTGGCGGCGATCGGCGCGCGCCACATGGACGAGTCCATCGAAGCCCGCTTGCAGCGTTTTTCCAAGCTCGGCACGATCGACCTGCGGGTGGACTATTTGCGCCCGGGTATCAGCGAACGCTATGAAATGCGTGCCGAAGTCATGCGCCTGGGCTCGCGCGTGGCCACTACGCGCATGGAGTTCCTGGATGCGCACGGCAAATTGCTATCCACGGGTTCGGCGGCGTATATCGTTTCGTAATCTGTTTCATTGATAATCCAGCCATGAGCGAAATTGATTCGGACAAGATAAAGCGTTTCGTCCTGCGCGTGGAATTCATCCCTTATGTGGTATTTACCGTCATCGGCGTGGCGGTGCTGTACGTGCTGGGCTCGATTTTTGTGAATGCGATCAAGAACAAAAGCCTGATCCCGCCGCCGACCACGCTGGAGCGTTATGACTGTAGCGCCCCCGGCGGCAACTTTTCGGTGTTCTATCTGCATGGCACCGACCGGGTCCAGATCAAGTCGGCCAACGGCATGATGGAAGGCACTGTGCACCAGAACAAGTTCGACTGGCAGGGTTTTGGCGATGACCGCAGCCTGCTGGGCTTTGTCCCGCCCACCGAAATTTTGTTCGAGGATGCCAAGTCGATGCGTATTTATGGCGCTGACCTGCAAGAGATCAGCTGTACGAATACTGCCGATGCGGGCGCGCACCAGCGCACTATCTCCCAATAACATGCGCAGAATACCGCACCGCCTCTGGCTGCGGGCGTCCCTGGTATTGCTGCTGGGGCTCAGCCTGGGCGCCTGTTTCGGGCCTGAAAAAGACACCCATCCGAACCAGGTGCTGACCAAGCGCCGCGCCTTGTTCAAACAGTTCACGCGCATGCTCGAACCGATCGGGCTGGTCGCCAGCGGTCGCAAGCCCTACCAGCGGGAAGAATTCCTGTCCAGCGTGCAGGATCTGGAAAAATTGGCCGACAAACCCTGGCTCTACTTTCCTGCCGATGGCAACTACCCGCCAACGCGCTCCAAGCCGGAAGTCTGGAGTCAGCCGGAAAAATTCAAGCTCGCCCAAGACAACTACCGCAGCGCCGTGCATGAACTGCTGCTGGTGGCGCAGCGCGGCGACCAGCCGGCCCTGGCCAAGGCGGTCGACGCCGTGACCGCCAGCTGCAAGTCCTGCCATCGCGATTTCCGCAACGAATAAAGCACAAAAGGGGCGCCGGTATGACCCGGCGCCCCTTTTGGCGAAATCTCAGAGCCGATTACTTGGCAGCGGAAGCAGCAGCTTCTTTCTTGGCAGCCTTGGCCTTCTTAGCCTTGTGGGCCTTCTTCATGGGCTTGGCGGCAGCGTCAGCGGGAGCAGCAGCGGTTGCAGCAGGTGCGGCGGCAGCGGCAGGAGCTGCAGGGGCCTGGGCAAACGACAGTGCTGCAATGCTGGACAGAACAGTAGCGGCGATAAGATTCTTGATATTCAACATGGTTCTACTCACTCATAAAAAGACCGTCGTATTAGCTTCGACTGTCACAAGCGAGCCCTGAACATTTCCTGGGCTTGGTACTTCAACGAGTGGCTATCGATTTGGGTTGACCGTTTTTCCTTGGTTTACAGAAAACACATGAAATATTTTTTGATAGCGCCCTGGTTAGCCCTATTCGGCCTGCTCTGCGGCGCCGGCGCACAGGCCCAGAACCTGGATAAACCGGTGGAAATACACGATCGCATCGCTGCCGACGAGGTCAAGAATAGCCGGGTCGCGCTCACGCTGGACGCCTGTTCCGGCAAGTTTGACGACCGTTTGATCGACTTTCTGATCCGCAATCGGATTCCGGCGACCCTGTTTGCCACCAAACGCTGGCTCGACAAGAACCCCGAGGGGGTGGCCATCATCAAGGCGCATCTGGATCTGTTTGACGTGGAAGACCACGGCGAGAACCATATTCCGGCAGTGATTGGCGCCGGGCGCACGGTGTACGGCATTCCGGGCGAGCCGGACATCCTGCATTTGCGCCGGGAAGTCAGCGAAGGCGCGCGCGCGATTACCCAGATTATTGGCGTGGCACCGCACTGGTACCGCGCCGCCACCGCCGAATATGACGCCCAGTCGGTTGGCGAGATTGGCAAGCTGGGCTACAAGATTGCCGGCTTTTCAGTGAATGCCGACGTTGGCGCGACCCTGCACCGCGCGGCGATTGAAGAACGCCTGAAACATGTGCGCGGCGGTGACGTGATCATTGCCCATATGAACAAACCGGCTTCCGACACCGCTTCGGGTTTGTCACAAGGCCTGCTGGCGTTGCTGCAGCGCGGGCTGATCTTTGTGCGGCTGGACCAGGTGGACTTGCAGGTCGTTCCTGCCACCAGGCCTTAGTCTTTCGGAATTTCGCGCGGACGGCCGTTTTCGTCAATGGCGACGTAGGTCAGTGTGGCTTCGGTGACCTTGGCGTACTGGCCCTGGCTGAAATAGCGCTCGGCATAGACCGTGACGACCACCGTGATCGAGGTGCGGCCGATCCGGCTGACCTTGCTGAAAAAGCTCAGGATGTCGCCGACCTTGACCGGTTGCTTGAAGATGAATTCATTCACCGCCACAGTGGCCATGCGGCCCTTGGTATAGCGCGCTGGCAGCACGGAACCGGCCTGGTCCACCTGCGCCATGACCCAGCCGCCAAAGATGTCGCCGTTGGCGTTGCAGTCGCCCGGCATGGGAATTACTTTGAGCACCAGATCTTCATCGGTGGGTAATTCGACCGCCGGGGTACTAGGAACATGGGACATGGGCACAATCCTTGAAACTCGTAAATCAATCGGTACATTGTCCTTCATGCGCTCCTTCGCTTCTGCCTTGCCCTCCAATGCCCCTCCTGCCGCAGCCGCTCCCGCTTCTGACTGGCACACGCTGCAACGGCTTTTCCCCTATTTGTGGGTCTACAAATGGCGCGTGATGGCTGCGCTGGGCTTCATGGTCGGTGCCAAGCTGGCCAACGTCGGGGTGCCGGTGCTGCTGAAAAACCTGGTCGACGCCATGGGGCACAAGCCCGGTGATGTCAGCAATGTGCTGGTGGTGCCGGTGGCCCTGCTGGTGGCGTATGGGGCCTTGCGGCTGTCAACTTCGCTGTTTACCGAGTTGCGCGAGCTGGTGTTCTCCAAGGCCACCGAAGGTGCTGCACGCAGCATCTCGCTGCAGGTGTTTCGCCACCTGCACGCCCTGAGTTTGCGCTTTCACCTGGAGCGCCAGACCGGCGGCATGACGCGCGACATTGAGCGCGGCTCGCGCGGCGTGCATTCGCTGATCAGCTATTCGCTGTACAGCATCATCCCGACACTGATTGAAGTCAGCCTGGTGCTGGGTATTCTGGCGGTCAAGTTCGATATCTGGTTTGCCTGGATCACTATCGTTGCGCTGGCGGTCTACATCGTGTTCACCATCACGCTGACCGAATGGCGCACCCAGTTTCGCAAGAAGATGAACGAGCTGGATTCGACCTCGCACAGCCGCGCGATCGACTCGCTGCTGAACTACGAAACCGTCAAATATTTCAACAACGAGGCCTTTGAGGCGGAACGCTATGACGAAAACCTGCGGCGCTACCGGCGTGCTGCGCTCAAGTCGCAGTACACGCTGAGCCTGCTCAATACCGGGCAGCAGCTGATTATTGCCATCGCCCTGGTGGCCATGCTCACGCGTGCCACCCAGGGTGTGGTTGCCGGGCGCATGACGCTGGGCGATCTGGTGATGGTCAATGCGTTCATGATTCAGCTCTATATTCCCTTGAATTTCCTCGGCGTGATCTACCGCGAAATCAAGCAGAGCCTGACCGATCTGGAAAA
>CAIUDG010000109.1 GCA_903897925.1 uncultured beta proteobacterium
CCCATCGCGGTGGGATTGCGCATTTCATCGCCCGCAATCACGTTCGCGCGCGCAACGGCATTCTGTCCGGTCGGGGTTTTTAGCGCAGCTTCGATCTTCGGTGACGTGACTGTAGGCCCAGCATAAGCCTTGTCATACAACGGGCCATAAACCGGCTTGCCGCCCGCGATGATCCCCTCAGCGCGCTTTTCGATGTCGGTCACTGGTGCAAGGTGTGTGTCCACCGCCTGCACAAGCCGATCTGCCTGCCCCAAATTGCGGGATGGAAATGTATCGGTAGCCAACTTAAGCGCATCAGGTGATTTGCGTGCCGCCACACTTGCCAGAGATTGCAGGCGCGGATCTGCATCAGCCAAAGCATAGGGCAAATTCAATCGCTGTGCATCGATCAAATTCGCCGTTGCATCGCCAAGATCATCCCCCTTCGCCACAGTTTTGTTGACCACTGAATCCACCAATCCGGCGTTCGGGCGAATATACGGCGTCAAATCAGTGCCGGTCTTTTTACCCACGTATTGCGCCGCAGTTGCAAGCGTACGCTGCACCGGGCCAGAAGAAACTACGCGGCGAATGACAGGCGCGACAACGCGATTGCCAGCCACTTGGCCGAGTTTGGAGCCTACCGCGCCTGTCGCGGCGTCAATCGCAACTTGGCCTGGTGTATGGCCATCAGACAGAAGTGCGCCACCCACCGCGCCCTGGACGACAGGACCACCGGGTATAAGCATGGATGGCAATGCGCCGACGACATCGCCAACTACATGACCTGCCGTCGAGCCACGATACGGAGAGGCAGCAAACATACGCTGGTCATATTTGCGCATGGCCTGCAAATTGGCGCTAGGCGACGGAACTGCACCGTTCGTCAGCCGACTTAATCCCTCAAGCGCCCATGTCGTCGGATCGATCGCATTTGCCCAACCAGTATAATTGTCCGCCGCGTGATTGACGCGCTCCGCAACGCCCTGCCAAAACGAAGTGGGCTTGCCCTGCTGGGTGTCCATGTTGCGCAGTTCTGCACTCAAAGTGCGCACAGCATTAGCGTCACCCGCAGCATGAGCTGCGCGAATTGCGGTATAAATCTGGTCGCGCGTATGGCCCATTACTGGTTACCGTACTGTTGCAAAATTGCCTCGACATCGGCAGGGTGGTTTGTCTTGACTGGGGGTGCCGCAGTCGATGCATTTTCAGGCATTGCAGCGTAGCGGCGAAGCGCCATCATTCTGGGCGTGTTCATATATGTCTGCAAAGCAATCTGTTTTTGATACGGCGTTAACCTTGCGGTTTTTTGCGCAAGCACAGCCAAACCATCAAAATATGCCTTTTGCGCGTCTTTCGGATGAATGCCTGCCAGCTTGTCAAGACCCTGCGCACGTCCCAACATGCTGTTCGGGTTCGTCGGCGCAATGCCGAATTGTGTCTGCACATTAAGATCGTCGGGATTGACGCCTGCCGCTTGCGCCGCATCACGCTTATAGCGCTGCTCCAAATTGGCCAATGTCGTGCGCAGATCGCTTGCAGGTGCACCTTGATCGAGCGTGCCAGCGGAGTTTTTGAGCAAGTCAATTTCCTGCTCAGTCAGGCGGAAG
>CAIUDG010000110.1 GCA_903897925.1 uncultured beta proteobacterium
AGGTTGTCGCGCCGGCCCCAGCGGTTGTAGACGCGGACCACGGCTTCCAGGTAATTGATGATCTGGTTCCAGGGCAGAAATTCGCACAGCAGCGTGCTGATCACCGGGGTGCGGCCCATGCCGCCACCCACAAATACTTTGAAGCCGAGTGCGCCCTGGGCATTTTTTACCAGGTGCAGACCCACGTCGTGCCAGCGCGTGGCGGCACGGTCGTTGGTAGCGCCGGTGATGGCAATCTTGAATTTGCGCGGCAGGAAGGCGAATTCGGGGTGCAGCGTGCTCCACTGGCGCAAAATTTCGGCATAGGGGCGCGGATCGGCGATTTCGTCGGCGGCAACACCGGCCAGTTCGTCGCTGGTGATGTTGCGGATGCAATTGCCGCTGGTCTGGATGCCGTGCATGTCAACACTGGCCAGCAGGTCCATCACGTCGGCGCTCTTGCTCAGTGGAATCCAGTTGAACTGCACATTCTGGCGCGTGGTGAAGTGGCCATAGCCGACCGGCAGGTGTGTGGTGCCCCAGGCCGCCTGGGTGCCAATGGCTTTGTCGAACACTTCCTTGCTCGGCTGGTCGTAGGTGCGGGCAATGCGGGCCAGGGCGCGCATCTGCTTGCTCGACAGTTCGCCGTAGGGCACGGCAACGCGCAGCATGGGCGCGTAGCGCTGGATATACCAGCCGTTTTGCAGGCGCAGTGGGCGAAAGTCGTCGTCACTCAGGGTGCCGGCCAGATTGCGTTGCAGCTGGTCGCGGTGCTGTTCCGCGCGGGCGCGGATGAATTGCCGATCAAATTCTGTGTATTGGTACATGGAACAGGCACTCCTCTTAGAGCGCGATGAGTTTGAAGCCGGCATAGGCCAGCAAAAGGGAAAGTATGGAACGGATCAGCCGCTCCGGTGTCTTGGTCATCCAGTGCGACCCTACCCAGATGCCAGGTAAGGAGCCGCACAGCAGCAGCGCCAGCATGTGCCAGTCGACGCTGCCCAGCGAGGCGTGGCCGAGTCCGGCCACCAGCGTCAGCGGCACGGCGTAGGCGATATCGGCGGCGACGATGCGCGACAGCGGCAGCCGGGGATACAGCAGCATCAGCACGGTAACGCCAATGGCGCCAGCGCCAACCGAGGTCAGCGTCACCAGGCTGCCAATGAAGGCGCCAAACAACAGCGGCAGACTCCAGTGGCGCGGCGTGATGGCGTTGCGTTCCTGGCCCAGCAGCACTGCCTGCGGGCTGGCTTTGCCGCGCAGCGCCTTGTACAGCGTGGCGCCGGCGGTCAGCAGCAGTGCCAGTCCCAGAGTGGTGGTCATGGCGGACTGCACATGTGCGTCGGCCGGGCCCAGGCGTTCCAGCAAATACAGCGTGATCAGCGAGGCCGGAATGCTGCCGGCGCACAGTGTGCGCACAATGGGCCAGTCAACCCGGCGCGCGCGCGCCATTTTGATGGTGCCGCCCATTTTGGTGAAGGCGGCAAACAGCAGGTCGGTGCCAACCGCCAGGTAGGGCTTGATGCCGAACAAAAAAATCAGGATAGGCGTCATCAGGGAGCCACCACCGACCCCGGTCAGGCCGACGATGCTGCCTACCAGAAAGCCAGCCAAGATGTACGCGAAATCATGCATGGGGCGAACTGTAGGTTCAATCCCTTAGAACCAAAACTATTTTTTGGCTATTACCTTATTCTGGACACGTATAAGGTTTCTGTTGCAGGGCGCCATCGCCATCGCCATCGCCATCGCCAGAGCGCAGTTCGCGCATGCGCTCGTCAAAGTAACTGCCGACGCTGTAGCGTTCGGACAGCACCACGTCGCGCCGAGGGTGCAGAAACAGCGGTAGCGCGATGCGCGACTTTTGCGCGGCCGCACCCTGCGGGTTGAGCACCCGGTGCACGGTGGACGGGTAGTAGTGGCCGGAGGCCTCGGCCAGCATGTCGCCGATATTGACTATCAGCAGGCCGAAATCACAGGGCACGTCGTGCCAGGCCTGGTCTTTGCCCCAGACCTGCAGGCCGGGCTCGGTGGCGGCCGGCAGCAGGGTCAGCAAGTTGATGTCGCCGTGCGCCGCTGCGCGCAGCGCCCCGGCAGCTTCCTGGCCGGTCAGCGGTGGGTAGTGCAGCACACGCAGCAGGGTGTGCTCGCTGCCTTCGAGCATGCGCGGCAGCGGCATGCTGTAGCCGGCCCTGACGGCTGCGGGGGAGTGCGTTTCGACCCAGCCCAGCAGCGTCGATGCCAGCGCCAAGCCCTGTTGGTAATAGCGCTGTGCCGCGTCCGACACCTGGCTCGGGTAGCGGCCCCAGGGAAAAATGTGGAAGAACTCCTTCAGGTCTTTCACGCTGTGGCCTTTGGCGGTTTCCGACACCGCGCTGGAAAAATAGCCGTCGTGCCGCGCCGGGTCCTGCGCATACAGGTGTTTGGCGCTGGACTGAAAGAAGGCCAGCCATTCGGCATAAATGCCGTCCACCAGGGAGCGCTGCAAGGGATGGTTTTTCAGCACACCGAAACCGGTGTGGTGCAGGCTGTCGCAGAAGGCGCGCGGGGCATCCGGACTTTGGAAGTCGACGATCGGCAGTTCAAAGTTCATGGGACTGGCCTGACGGCGCTCCGGTGTTGAGCCAGGGCGCCATCAGGGTGTGCTCGAGTACCTGCTTGCAGGCCTCGGCCTGCACTTCCATGCAGGCATGCACTTCGGGCACGTTGTCGTCCCAGCCGGCTTGCGGGTAGTTGATGGGTTTGCGCCGCAGCATGGTTTGTCCTTGTGCCAGTCCGTCCACCGCAACGCGCATGCGACCGCTTTCGCAGACGAAAAATTCCGGGTTGGTGAGGTAGATGAAGGCCAGCACGTCGTGCCCGAAACAACCGTGGACGGTGGCCACGTGCGGGTACAGGCCGCTGTAAAAGTCGGCGTAGAAGTTGACCGCGTGCAGCAGGGTGTCGGTGGCACAGTGGCGCTGCTGTGCCGCAATCTTGCGAAACAGCGCCACCGGCAGAATGACCTGGTGCGTTACGTCCAGACCGACCATGGTCAGCTTCCAGCCGGCGCCGAAGACGAGGTCGGCGCTGTGCGGGTCGTTCCAGATATTGGCTTCGGCCACCGGCGAGACGTTGCCGGGTTCGAGCACGGTACCACCCATCAGGATCACTTTGCGGATCAGTTGCGGCAGCCGTGGTTCGAGGCGCAGGGCGGCGGCCAGATTGCCCAGCGGACCAACCGCGACCAAGGTGATTTTTCCTGGTCGGGCGCGGGCCATGTCGACAATGAACTGGGCCGAGGAGCGCGGGTCGAGGCGGTTGTCAAAGGCCACGCGGTTGGGCAGATTGCCCAGGCCGTCGGCGCCATGGATGCTGGCCGGCGGGGCTTCGCTGGCTTTGTGCAGTGGCGTCGCCACGCCCTGGGTCACGGGAATATGGCCCTGGCCAGCCAAGGCGCTCAGGTAGAGCGCATTGGCGGCGGCCTGTTCCACCCGCACATTGCCAAAGGTGGTGGTGATGCCGAGCACTTCGATGTCCGGATGCGCCAGGGCGTAATACAGGGCCATGGCGTCGTCCACGCCGGGGTCGGTGTCGTAAATGACTTGGAAGGGACGCGTCATGGGGTAGTGGTGGCGGGCAGGCCGCAAAAGCTGCGCAGCTGGGCCAGTGCGGCGTGCTGCGCGCTGTCGGAGCTGTGCTGTTGCTGGAGAAAAGCCCGCACATCGGCGGCTTCAGGAATGCTGGTCTGGGCGCCGGCGCGGGTGCAGGCCAGGGCCGAAGCGGCGCTGGCATAACGTAGCGCTTCGGGCATGGCTGCGCCCTGGCTGAGCTGGGCGCAGAGGGCGCCGCAAAACGTGTCGCCGGCACCGGTGGTGTCGAGTGGCGTGATGGGAAATGCGGTTTGGAATAGCAGCGCGCCGTGGTGCAGTGCGCAGCAGCCGTGCGCGCCCAGCGTGACGACCACACTGGGCACCTGCAGGCCTTGCAGGCATTCGACAATGCTGCCGGCATGGCCGGCAATGCAGGCAAGTTCGGTTTCGTTGACCAGCAGCAGATCGAGCGCGTCCAGCAGTGCCGGTGGCAGCGGCTGCGCCGGTGCTGCGTTCAGCGCGACACACACGCCGGCCTGCTGTGCGGCCTGGGCGTAGGCGCAAACGCTTTCCAATGGCGTTTCCAGTTGCAGCAGCAGGTGGCTGAAGCCCTGCAGCGGCGGCAAATGTTGCGGGCGCAGCGCCTGGTTGGCGCCCGGCGCCACGGTAATGGCGTTTTCGCCCTGCTCGGAAACACAGATGAAGGCGGTGCCGGTGGCCAATTGCGCGCTGCGCACCGGGTGCAGAACGACCTGTGCCTGCTGCAAGGAGGCTTCGATGGGCGTGGCGAAGGCGTCATTGCCAAAGGCTGCCAGCAGGTGCGTGCTAACGCCACCAGCGCGGGCGCAGGCGACGGCCTGGTTGGCACCCTTGCCGCCGGGGTAGGTCTGGAAGTCTTGCCCCAGCACGGTCTCGCCGGGCGCTGGAATGTGCTGGGCGCGCACAACGAAGTCGAGGTTGGCGGAACCGGCTACCAGTATCATCAATCACCGTTTTGTTGTGGATCAGGAGCCTGCATTGTGCCAACTAAATCAAACCCGTTCAGCGCGTCTCTGAGTCCGTTTCTGGATCTGTCTGCGGAAGTGCAGCTGGCGCTGGTGCAGGGCCAGCCGGTGGTGGCGCTGGAGTCGACCATCATTGCCCACGGCATGCCCTATCCGCAGAATGTGCAGACGGCGCTGCAGGTCGAAGCCGAAGTGCGCCAGCAGGGCGCGGTGCCGGCCACAGTGGCGGTGCTTGGCGGGCGTCTGAAAGCCGGCCTGTCGGCCACAGAAATCGAAATGTTGGGCCAGCGCGGGCCGGCCGTGCGCAAACTCAGCCGGCGTGATCTGGCTTTTTGTGTGGCCAGTGGCGGCTGGGGCGCGACCACGGTAGCGGCGACCATGCTGGTGGCGGCGCTGGCTGGCATCCGGGTGTTTGCCACCGGCGGCATTGGTGGCGTGCACCGCGGAGCTGCAGAAAGCTTTGACGTATCGGCCGATTTGCAGGAACTGGCGCAGACACCAGTGGCAGTGGTCTGCGCCGGGGTCAAGTCGATTCTGGACTTGCGCTTGACGTTGGAGTATTTGGAGACCCATGGTGTCGCCGTGGTGGGTTACCGTACCGCCACGTTGCCGGCGTTTTATACCCGTGACAGCGCATTTGCGGTGGACTACCAGCTCGACTCCGCCGCCGATATCGCCCGCGTGTTGCAGGTGCAGTCGGCCCTGGGCCTGCGCGCCGGCATGGTGGTGGCCAATCCGATTCCGCTGGAACACGCCATGCCGGCAGCGCGCATGGAGCAGGCCATTGCCCAAGCCTTGCAAGAGGCCAGCGCGCAGGGCGTGCTGGGCAAGCAGATCACGCCGTTTTTGCTGGCGCGCGTTAGCGCACTCACCGGCGGTGAGAGTCTGGCGGCGAATATCCAGCTGGTGCTGAACAATGCGCGACTGGCGGCGCAAATCGCACGTGAATTGCCTATGCGCCATGGCACATAGCCGCTAATATCCAGCGCACACACCTGAGAACATCTTCCATGCCTATTTTTCGTCATTGGATCGCGGCCCTGGCTGCTGGCGCCTGCTTGGTGGCTGCTGGCGCATGGGCCGAACCGGCCATTCTGTATGACGTCGGTGGCAAGTTTGACAAGTCCTTCAATGAAGCGGCGTTCTACGGCATGGAGAAGTGGAAGAAGGAAAGCGGCAAGAAATACCTCGAGCTCGAGGTGCATAAAGAGTCGCAGCGTGAGCAGGCCGTGCGCAGCCTGGCCGAAAAAGGTGCCAGTCCGATCATCGTGGTGGGCTTTGAGCAGGCCGCGGCGGTGGACAAGGTGTCCAAGGAATTTCCGAAGCTGCATTTCGCGATTGTTGACATGGTGGTCGAAGGCCCGAATGTGCAGTCGGTGGTGTTCAAGGAACATGAAGGCAGTTTTCTGGTGGGGGCGCTGGCCGCCATGGCCAGCAAGACCGGCAAGGTCGGCTTTATTGGCGGCATGGATATTCCGCTGATCCATCGGTTTGGCTGTGGCTACGAACAAGGCGTGCGCTTTGTCCGGCCCGATGCGGAAGTGTTTTCCAACATGACCGGCAGCACCGGCGCGGCCTGGCACGATCCGGCGCGCGGTGCAGAACTGGCGCTGAAGCAGTTTGCCAGAGGCGCTGACGTGGTGTTTGCCGCTGCCGGCGGCACCGGGGTCGGTGTGTACCAGGCCGCCAAAGAGCATGGCAAGCTGGCCATCGGTGTCGATATCAACCAGAACTATTTGCAACCCGGCGCGATGCTGACCTCCATGCTCAAACGCGTTGATGTGGCGGTCTACAACGTGACCAAAGACTTCACGCCCGGCATGCTGGTGCTGGGGCTGCGCGAAGGCGGGGTTGACTACGCCGTCGACGAAAACAATGCGCGCCTGCTGACGCCGGAAATGAGGAAACGCGTGGAAGGTATCAAGGCCGACATCATCCGCGGCAAGATCAGCGTGGCCGACTATATGGCCGATAACGCCTGCCGCTACTGAGTCTGGACCGCAACAAAAAGCTGGTAAGGTCAGCGTTTTGGAGGTGCTATGAAACGCTTGGGGTTTGCATTGGTGTTCGGGGCCTGTGCTGCGGTGTTTGCGCAGCCGGCGCCGATCAAGATCGGGGAAATCAACAGTTATTCCACTATGCCGCAGTTCACCACGCCCTACCGCCAGGGCTGGCAACTGGCGGTGGAACAGATCAACGCGGCGGGTGGTTTGCTCGGACGCAAGGTCGAAGTGATTTCTCGTGACGACGCTGGCAAGCCGGACGAAGCCTTGCGCCTGGCGATAGAACTGGGCAGCAGTGAAAAAGTGGACGTGCTGGCCGGTGGCTATCTGTCCAATGTCGGTCTGGCGCTGGCGGACCATGCCGCCAAGAACAAGCGCCTGTATGTGGCCAGCGAACCCCTGACCGACGCCATCGTCTGGGACAAGGGCAACCGCTATACCTTCCGCTTGCGTCCCAGCACCTATATGCAGGCCGCCATGCTGGTCGAGGAGGCCGCCAAGCTGCCGGCCAAACGCTGGGCCACAATTGCGCCGAATTACGAGTATGGCCAGAGCGCCGTGGCAACGTTCAAAGCGCAGCTCAAGGCACGCCGTCCGGACGTGGAGTTTGTCGCCGAGCAGTGGCCGGTGTTGGGCAAGCTTGACGCTGGCAGCACCTTGCAGGCGATCATGCAGGCCAAGCCCGATGCCATCATGAACGTGACCTTTGGTGCCGATCTGGCCAAGCTGGTGCGCGAGGGCAACCAGCGCAATGTGTTTCCGAAAACGCCGGTGGTGTCGCTGCTGTCCGGTGAGCCGGAATACCTGGATGTGCTGAAGGACGAAACCCCGGCCGGCTGGATCGTCACCGGTTATCCCTGGGACCAGATTGATACCAAGGCGCATGCGGCGTTCGCTGCCGAGTATTACAAGAAATACCATGAGAACCCGCGCATGGGCTCGGTGGTGGGCTATTCCACCATGCAGGCGATTTTTGCCGCGATTGCCAAAGCCAAAAGTGTCGACAACGAAAAACTGGTGATGGCCATGCGTGGCCTGCAGTTTTCCACGCCGTTTGGTCCGGTGGAGTTCCGCGCCGTGGACCAGCAGTCGACCATGGGCGCTTACGTGGGCAAACTGGAGCAGCGTGGCGGCAAGGGCAGCATGGTGCAGTGGCGCTATGCCAATGGCAAGGACTACCAGCCGAGCGACACGTATGTGCGCAGCCGGCGTCCGGCTGCGGCTATGCAATAAGCGCGCAGGCCTTCAGTGCAGCCGGCGCTGCAGGCGCTGGCTGTGCAGGCCCTTGGTCAGGCTGCTTTCCATGACCTGCGGCTCGTGCGCCATCAGTGCCACCAGCATTTCGGCGCAGAGCGCCGAAAAACTCAGACCGCGCGCGCCCATGGCAGCAGAAATCCACAGCGTCGGGTGTTCGGCGTCGATCACCGGGCCGACCAGCGGCAGACGATCATGGCTGACGCAGCGCGTGGCGGACCACACTTGCGCCTGGCCGCTGGTGAATTGCGGGGTCAGGGCGGCGGCCGCGCGCGGCAGCAATTCCGACAGTTTATGAAAATTGCTGGCCTGTGCCGCCTCGACATCGGTGGCGCGTTCGGCGTCAGGTTCAAACGTGGAGCCGGTGTACCAGGACCAGCCGTCGGGCGAGGGAATGCCCGACAGAAAACTGCCGTGGCCATTGACGGCACAGGGCGGAAAATGTTCCGGATCTTGGGCGCTGGCACAGCGGCCCAGGCTCAGGCTGCCGTGCAAAATTTGCATGGCATCGAGTTTTTCCAGCAAGCCGGGAACCAATGCCACCGGGGCAGCGGCATCGGGCAAGGCGCGAATCAGATCGATGCAGCCGCGGGCGTTGGCAAACACCACATGGTCGGCGTGGCCGAGAACCTGGCCGTCGCCATCGAGCAGGCTCCAGCGGGCGTTGCCGGAGGTGGCTTGCGCGTCGGCTTCGGTGTGCGTCTCCAGTGCCTGGACTTGCGACAGTCCGAGGAAGCGAATGCGCGGGTGGTTCAGCCAGGCCCGTACCAGTTGCGCCGGCTTGATCCAGGCGGCGTGTTCGTGCCACAGCGTCGCTTGCGGTTGGGCCAGGCCGCGTGCCCAGGCCTGGTCCTGCAGCTTGGTTTCGCCCGGGCAACTCCAGTCCGCGGGGCTGAAGCGCAGCGCCGTGGCGGGGCTGTCCAGCTGCATTTCCAGTGCGCCGCTGCGGCACCAGTCCTGGCCGTGTTGCAGATGGCGCTGGGCGTGGTCCAGCATCAGGCGCACACCTGCGCGTGACATGCGTGAGCGCGGGCTGTCATCGTTTGAGTGGTGTGGCACCACCAGTCCGGCCGGCAGGCCGGAGGCGCCAGCGGCCGGGCTGGCACCTTGTTCGTACACATCCACCTGCCAGCCGCGCGTCGCCAGGGCACGCGCCACACTGGCACCGGCCAGCCCGGCACCAATCACGGCGCAGCGCGGCTCCACAGGCTGTGGCGCACTGCTGGCGTAGCGCCGGTGGCGCAATTTCCAGTGCGGGGCGAAGCGGGCAGTCTGGCCGGCGTTGGCTGGGGCGGTTACGGTAACGAAGCCGGCAGCATGCAAGTCGGCCGCGCTGGGGCCGTGTTCGGCGGGGAATTCGACCTGCGCATCGCGGCTGCAGACCCGTGCCAATGCCTTGAGCTGCCATTTTTCCCACTGCAGCGCGCTGTCCTGGGCACAGACCCATTGGGCCTGCAGTTCCAGTTCGCCCAGGCATTGTTCGGTATCGCCGACACACAGCGTCAGGGACAGTTGTCCGCTGTCCAGCAGCAGGCGGTGAAATCCCGGACGCAGTGCATAACACTGGGCCGCCAGTTTGGCCGCCAGCACGGCCTGTGGGCTGTTGCCGGTGCCGGCCTGTTGCAGCTCTTGCTGCAACGTCGCTGCGGCGCTGCTGGACAGCAGCGCAACACAGTGCAGCATGTGTGGACGTTGCAGATGCGTGCGCCAGTAATGCCACAGGGGCAGGAAGCGGCTGCTGGCAAAGGCGGTATCGAGCAGCGTCCACGCTGGCTGCTGCTGCCAGAGCACGCCGTAACGATCAAGGGCGCTGGCCACTGCGCTGCCGTTCAGGCGCTCGGGGGGACGTAACCCTGCGCTGCGTCAGCACCGTCGCCGAAGAAGTGGTTTTCCATCTGGCGTGCCAGGTACTGGCGCGCGCGCGCGTCGGCCAGATTGAGGCGGTTTTCGTTGACCAGCATGGTCTGGTGCTTGAGCCAGGCGGCCCAGGCCTCCTTGCTGACGTTTTCCCAGATGCGTTTGCCCAACTCTCCCGGATAGGGCGCAAAGTCCAGGCCTTCTGCCTGCGTTCCGAGTTTGATGCAATTGACCATGCGTGCCATGAGTAACCTTTTTATTGGAAAGCAAAGCCGGAATCTTATTCTGTTTGGGCGCGGTCTGACGTGGCCGGACAACTTGGTAGAGAATCGGCGCTGCCTATTTTTGTTTATTTCTGATTCTGTTGGAACTCTTTCGCATGCTGTCTCACCTCTTGAATGCCCTTGACCTTTATCCGCGCCGCGTGCTGTTGGCTTTGGCTGTGGTGTGTTTATCGATGCTGGGCTTTGGCCTGTATTTGCAGCATGTGCTCGGACTCGAGCCCTGTCCGATGTGCATCGTGCAGCGCTATGCCGATGCGCTGGTCGCGCTGCTGGCGCTGGCCGGTGCCAGCTGTGCGCGGCGGGGGCTGCGCCAGAGCGCCACCGGTCTGCTGTGGCTGGTGGCAGTCGGCGGCGCCTTTGTGGCGGCGCGCCAGAGCTGGTTGCAGTGGTACCCGCCGGAAGTGGTGTCCTGCGGGCGCGACCTGTACGGCATGATTGAAACTTTTCCGCTGCAGCGTGTGTTGCCAATGGTCTTCAAAGGCAGTGGCGATTGCAGCAAAGTCGACTGGACCTTTCTGGGTGGCTCGATCGCCAACTGGTCCTTCGTCTGGTTCTGCGGTGCCGGCCTGCTCAGTGCGGTATTGTTCGTGCGCCAATGGCGTGGTTCGCGGGCCGGCGTATAAGGTCGCAACGAAGGGCGGATTGCGCGAGACGCAAAGGGCGGATTGCGTGCGACGCAAAAACGCCCTGGTGCACGCAAGGCACACCAGGGCGTTTTTTTAAGCCGCTGAATTACTTGGCTTTAGCGGCCTTGGCGGCTGGCTTTGCTGCTGGCTTGGCGGCTTTCGCTGCTTTTGCGGGAGCGGCCTTGGCCGGTGCGGCAGCCTTGGCAGGCGCAGCAGCCTTGGGAGCGGCTTCAGCCTTCAGTGCAGCGCGCTGGGCTTTCAGTGCGTTGATGTCGGCAGTCAGCTTGGCCTTGCGCTCATTGAGCTTGGCCAGTGCGCCGTTGATCTTTGCAATGGCTTTGGCGGTCTTGGAGACCACAGCCTTCTTGGCTACCGGAGCGGCCTTCTTGGCGACGGGCTTGGCTGCCTTGACAGCTGTTTTCTTGACGGGTTTTGCTGCAGCCTTGGGGGCCGCTTTCTTTGCAGTTGCCATGATGAATTTCCTTGTTGTGTGTAATCGGCGAACGATATAAAAAAGCACTCAAACGCATAGCCGCTTAGTTTTTGAGCCTGCCGATTATCTGTCATCTGGACGCTGTCAGCTATAGAAGGCCCAGGCTTTGTAGAATGCAGGCATGTCCAAGCCTCCAACCAAAGACGCCATCCTGAACGATGGTCTTCGTTACAAGACCAAAGTCGGTGGATCTCCTTTCCGTGCAGACCCCTATATCGGTGCTGCTTCCATGTCCTGTTTCCTGTGTGGCAAACACCGCCCGCGCCAGGAATTGCAATCGCGCAAGCTGATTGGAAAATCGCAGTTTGTCTGCGCTCCCTCTTGCAAGGCGCGCGACGCGGCCTGAGCCGTGACGCGGTAGCGGCTACGTGCGCATTAATCTGAAAGTTCCTTTTGCACAAAAGGATGCCGCCAAGGCACTGGGTGCGCGCTGGGACGGCGCGCGCAAAATTTGGTACGTGATCGATCCGCGTGATCTGGCGCCGTTCTCCGACTGGAGCCCGCAGCCAGACGCGGCTGTGACCGGCGTGACCGGCGCAGCCGTTGCGCCAGCGTTGCGTACAGCGCCACGTGCCAATGCCGGTATCGTCACCGGTCCGGCAACGGTGCGCACCTTGTGCGCCTGTGCCGTGCTGCCGTGGGAACCTTGTTCCCATACGCAAGCCGCTACTTGAATCCGGGGCGTGAGCCCTCAGTTAGGCTGGGCACCGTGCTGAATGCCGCATGGCAGGTTCGGTGCGCCCATTTTTTACCTCACAGGACCTCACATGCTTTTCGAATCTTTTGCGTTGGGTGGAATCACGCTGGCCAACCGCACCGTCATGGCACCCATGACGCGCAGCCGGGCCTTGAACAACCAGCCTTCCGAGTTGATGGCGCAGTATTACGCACAGCGCGCCAGTGCCGGTTTGATTGTTACCGAGGGCACTTCGCCGTCGCCCAATGGCTTGGGCTATGCGCGCATTCCCGGCCTGTTCAATCAGGAACAGGCCAGCGGCTGGCAACAGATCACCCAGGCGGTACACCAGGTCGGCGGCAAAATTTTTGTGCAGCTGATGCACACTGGCCGGGTCAGCCAGCAGGCCAATCTGCCGGCTGGCGCCAAGGTCATGGGACCCGGCGCCGAAGTCTGCGCCGGTGAGGTCTGGACCGATGCCAACGGCATGCAGCCTTACAGCGCGCCGACGCCGATGGCGGACAGCGACATTGCCCAGGTCATCGCCGAATATGTGCAGTCGGCCAAGCTCGCAGTGCAAGCCGGTTTTGACGGTATCGAACTGCACGCGGCCAACGGCTACCTGCTGGAACAGTTCCTGAATGCCAATGTGAACCAGCGCCAGGATGGCTACGGCGGCAGCGCCGAAGGACGCAATCGTCTGGTGTTGGAAGTGGCTGCTGCGTGTGTCAAGGCGATTGGCGCTGACAAGGTCGGCATCCGGATTTCGCCTTACGGCGTATTCAACGGCACCGGCGCATTCGAAGGCGTGGAAGAACAGTTTCTGGCGCTGGCGCGTGGCCTGTCGGCACTGGGCTTGGTCTATTTGCATCTGGTGGACCACTCGGCCATGGGCGCGCCACCGGTGCCGGCGGCGTTCAAGAAAGACTTGCGCGCGGCGTTTGGTGGCACCTTCATTGCGGTGGGCGGCTTTGATGCGCAAAGCGCGCAGCAGGTGTTGCAGGCCAAGGATGCCGACTTGATCGCCTTTGGCCGTCCGTTTATTTCGAATCCGGACTTGGTGACGCGTTTGAAAACCGGCACGGCCAGCACGCCACCGGATATGTCAACCTTCTACACCCCGGGTGAAAAAGGCTACACCGACTATCCCTTGGCCGCCGCCTGAGCGCGACTTTGCTGTGTAGTCAGCTCAGGTGCTGAGTTTTTTTACCAGCACCTGGCTCTTGCGGTCCCAGTTGTACTTGCGCTTGCGCGCTTCGGGCAACCACTCGGGGTCCACCGGCGCGAAGCCGCGTTTGATGAACCAGTGCATGGTGCGGGTGGTCAGCACAAAAATGCTGTCCAGCCCACTGGCGCGGGCGCGTTGCTCGACGCGCTTGAGAATGCGTTCACCGTCGCCCTGGCCTTGCACGTCAGGGGAGACGGTGAGGGCGGCCATTTCGGCGGTTTTGGCTTCCGGATAGGGGTAGAGCGCGGCACACGCAAAGATCACGCCGTCGTGTTCGATGATGGTGTAGTTGCCGATGTCGCGCTCAATTTCGCTGCGCCCGCGTTTCACCAGGGTGCCGTCTTTTTCAAACGGCTCAATCAGTTGCAGGATACCGCCGACATCGTCGGGTGAGGCTTCGCGCAGGCTTTCCAGTTTTTCATCCACCACCATGGTGCCGATACCGTCGTGCACATAGACCTCAAGCAGGATCGCACCGTCGACCGAATAGGGAATGATGTGGCTGCGTTCCACGCCTTGCTTGCAGGCCTTGACACAGTGTTGCAGGTAAAAACCGACGTCGCTGGGCTGGGTCGGGCGTGGCAGTTCGGCCAGCATTTTTTCGGCGGCTGCCAGCGGCAGTTCGGTGTCGATCGGATTGTCTTCGCTGGCGGCTTCATCGGGCCGGGTGCGGATGCCGGGGATTTCGGTCAGGAACATCAGCTTGTCGGCCTGCAGCGCAATCGCCACCGAGGTGGCGACTTCTTCCATGGTCAGGTTGAACGCTTCACCCGTGGGCGAAAAACCAAACGGTGACAGCAGCACCATGGCGTCCATGTCCAGGGTTTTGGTGATGCCGGCAATGTCGACCTTGCGCACCACGCCGCTGTGCTGGAAGTCGACGCCGTCGACGATGCCGACCGGGCGTGCCGTGATGAAGTTGCCGGAGATCACGCGCACTGTGGAATCGGCCATGGGCGTATTCGGCAGGCCCTGGCTGAAGGCAGCTTCGATTTCGTAGCGCAGCTGGCCGGCGGCTTCCTGGGCGCAGTCGAGGGCGACTTCGTCGGTAATGCGGATGCCGTGCGAATACTTGGGCGCGTGGCCCTTGGCGCGCAGCTGTTCGTTGACCTGTGGGCGGAACCCGTGCACCAGCACAATCTTCACGCCCATGCTCTGGATCATGGCCAGGTCTTGCGCCAGACTGGGCAGCTTGCCGGCGGCGATGGCCTCGCCGGCGATGCCGACGACAAAGGTCTGGTGGCGGAATTTATGGATGTACGGCGCGACCGAACGGAACCAGGGCACGAAGGTGAAGTTGAAGACAGACGTTATGGACATGGTTCTCGTTCGGTAGGGGACTTGGCAGATAATCCCAGATTCTCTACGAAGTAGCTCCCTTGACCGCCAGCGCCTTGCATATCGAGTTTCCCGAATCCCTTCCAGTGTCGGCCCGACGCCACGAAATCATGGCCGCCATGGCGGAGCACCAGGTGATTATTGTGTGTGGCGAGACCGGCTCGGGAAAAACCACGCAGCTGCCCAAGATTGCGCTGGCACTGGGCCGTGGCAAGTGCAACTACCCGGCGGGCCAGCGAGCGCGCCTGATCGGCCACACGCAGCCGCGCCGGATTGCCGCGTCGTCGGTGGCCAAGCGCATTGCCGAAGAGCTGCACACGCCGCTGGGCGAAGTGGTCGGCTACAAAGTGCGCTTCCAGGACCGGCTCTCCAAGGACGCCTCAGTCAAGCTGATGACCGACGGTATCTTGCTGGCCGAGACGCAGAACGACCCTTTGCTCAATGCCTATGACACCATCATCATTGACGAGGCCCATGAGCGCAGCCTGAATATCGACTTTCTGCTTGGCTATTTGCGCCAGATTTTGCCGCGCCGCCCCGACCTGAAGGTGGTGGTGACGTCGGCCACCATTGACGCCCAGCGTTTTGCCGAGCACTTTGCGTCGGGCCGGGGGCCGGCGCCGGTGATCATGGTGTCGGGCCGGACGTTTCCGGTGGAGATGCGTTTTCGGCCGTTTGAAGAAAGCCGCGACTACGACCTGAATTCGGCCATCGCCGATGCGGTGGATGAACTCTGGCGCGATGTCCACCAGAGCGGCGATATTCTGGTGTTTCTGCCCGGCGAGCGCGAAATCCGTGAAGCGGCGGACCATTTGCGGCGCCACCTCAGCCACCAGCCGCTGCACCGCAATGCCGAGGTGCTGCCGCTGTTTGCGCGCCTGAGCCAGGCCGAGCAGGACCGCATCTTTGATTCCCACAGTTCGCGCCGCATCGTGCTGGCCACCAATGTCGCCGAAACCTCGCTGACGGTGCCCGGCATCCGGTTTGTGATTGACGCTGGCACTGCACGCGTGAAGCGCTACAGCTTTCGCAGCAAGGTGGAGCAGTTGCTGGTCGAGCCGGTGAGCCAGGCGGCGGCAAACCAGCGTGCCGGCCGCTGTGGCCGGGTCGCTAACGGCATTTGTATCCGCCTCTATGAGCAGAGCGATTTTGACGGTCGCGCGCGATTCACTGACCCGGAAATTTTGCGCTCCTCGCTGGCCGGCGTGATTTTGCGCATGAAGTCGCTGCACCTGGGTATGGTGGAAGAGTTTCCGTTCATCGAACGCCCGAGCGGGCGCGCCATTGCTGACGGTTACCAGCTGCTGAACGAGCTTGGTGCCGTGGATGACGCCAATGCGCTGACGCCGATGGGCCAGGAACTGGCGCGTCTGCCGCTGGACCCGCGCGTCGGGCGCATGATTCTGGAAGCGCGCAGCCGAGGTGCGCTGGACGAAGTGCTGGTGATCGCCGCAGCGCTGAGCGTGCAAGACGTGCGCGACCGACCGATGGAAGCGCAGCAGCAGGCCGACCAGGCACACGTCAAGTTCGATGACGAAAAGAGTGAATTCAATGGCTACCTCAAGCTCTGGAAGTGGATCCACGACGCCCGGGGCGACAAACACCAGACTGCCAGCACTGGCGTGGTCGGCCAGCACAAGCTGAGTAACCGGCAGTACGAACAGCTGCTGCGGCAGAACTTTGTCAGCATCCGCCGCGTGCGCGAATGGAAAGACATTCACACCCAGTTGCACACGGTGGTGGCAGAACACAAGTGGCAGATCAACAGCACGCCGGCCGATGACATGCAGCTGCATCTGTCGCTGCTGTGCGGGCTGCTGGGCAACGTTGGCTGCAAGCTGGATACCGAAGGCGCCAACGGCGAATACCTGGGCGCGCGTGGTATCAAGTTTTATCCGCACCCCGGCGCCCATTTGGTAAAGAAGCCGGGGCGCTGGATTGTGGCAGCCGAGCTGGTGGAAACCACGCGCCTGTTTGGGCGCGGTATTGCCGGCATAGAGCCGCAGTGGATTGAACAGGTGGGCGCGCACCTGCTGAAGAAGCAGCTGCTCGATCCGCACTGGGAAAAGAAAGCGGCAGAAGTGGTGGCACTGGAGCGTGCCACGCTGTACGGCATTGTGGTTTACAACGGACGCCGGGTGAATTACAGCCGGGTCGATATGGCCGGTGCGCGCGAAATCTTTATACGCGAAGCCCTGGTCGGCCAGCAGTGGGAAAGCACTTTGCCGTTCCTGGCCGCCAACCGCAAGCTGGTGCGCCAGGTCGAAGAGCTGGAACACAAGGCGCGGCGCCAGGACGTGCTGGTCGATGACGAGCTGATCTATGCGTTCTACGACCAGCAGCTGCCGGCCGGCATTTGCAGCGGCTATAGTTTTGAACGCTGGTACCGCGAGGAAGTGAAGAAGCAGCCGCAGTTGCTGCAACTCACGCGCGAGGAACTGATGCGCCACGAAGCGGCCGGCATCACCACCGCCTCGTTCCCCAAAACCATCCGTCTGGGCGGCGTTGACTGCGCCGCCACCTATCTGCACGAACCGGGCGACCTGCGCGACGGGCTGACCGTCACCGTGCCGCTGTTTGTGCTGAACCAGGTGGCGGAGGAGCGTTGCGAATGGCTGGTGCCAGGCATGCTGAAGGACAAGGTGCAGGCCTTGCTCAAGACTTTGCACCAGCGCCCGCGCTCGCGCCTGGTACCGCTGCCGGAGACGGCGGCACGTTTTGCCGATGCGCTGAATGAACCTGCGCGCTTTGGCGCCGGCAGCCTGACCGATGCTGTGCTCAAGCTGGTGCGTGAAGCGACCTCGCTGGACATCGTGCGTGCCGACATCAAGGTCGACATGCTCAGTCCGCACTTTTTCATGAACCTGCGCCTGGTGGACGAACATGGTCGGCAGTTGGCCCAGGGCCGCAACCTGGGCGCCATCAAGGGCGAGTGGGGCAAGCAGGCGCGTGGAGCGTTCCAGGAGTTGGCCAATCTGAAACTGGCTGGTAGCGCTGCGGCTGCACCGGTGCGTGCGCCAGCGGCAGCGCTGCCGGCTGCATCTACATCTGCGGTAGGCAAGGGCCGGGCGCCGCTCGCGCCGCAGAACGTGCCGGAACCGGTCGCCGCGGCGCAACGCCACACCGGCTGGACTTTCGGTGAATTGCCGGAGTTGCTGGAGATTCGCAAGGGCGGCCAGACCCTGATTGGCTTTCCGGCGCTGCTGGACGCGGGTGACGCCGTGACGCTGGAAGTGTTCGACGAACCCGATACCGCGGCGCAAAAGCACCGCGCCGGACTGCGTCGCCTGTTTGCGCTGCAGATCAAGGACGCGTTGAAGTACCTGGAAAAAAATATTCCCGATCTGCAAAAAATGGCCGTGAGCTATATGCAGGTGGGAAAAAGTGACAGCGCCAAGGACGCCGGCGGCACCCTTGAGGGCTTGCGTGAACAGATCATTGCGGTAGCGCTGGACCGGGCCTTTCTGCTGGAACCGTTGCCCACCGATGCCGCCAGCTTTGCCAGGCGCATTGAGGAAGGGCGCGGGCGTTTGACGCTGATCGCCAACGAAGTTGCGCGGCTAGCGGCCAGCATTCTGCTCGAATATGCCAATGCCGCACGCAAGATCAAGGACAGCAAAAACGCCCCCGATGCCGTGGCCGACTGCCAGCAGCAACTGGCGCGTCTGGTGCCCAAGCGCTTTTTGCTGGACACGCCGTGGGACCGGCTGCACCATCTGGCGCGCTATCTGAAGGCCATCACGCTGCGGTTGGAAAAATACCGCGCCGATCCGGCCCGCGATGCAGCGCGCCTGAGCGAATTGCGCCCGCTCGAGCAGCGCTACATGCGGCTGGTCGCCGAGCGCAAGGGCGCAGTGGACGAACGCATGCTGGAATTCCGCTGGCTGCTGGAAGAGTTGCGCGTGAGCTTCTTCGCCCAGGAATTGCGCACGCCGCAGCCGGTGAGCGTGAAACGCTTGGACAAGGCCTGGACGCAGATTCAGTAGTTGCCGGCCTGTGCGGTGGGCGCAGGCAGTTGAAGGTCCGGGCTTAGAGCTTTTTCAAGCGCTCCAGCGCGTTGTGCAGGGTGGCATCCTGCTTGGCGAAGCAGAAGCGCACCACACGCTGGTCGAAGCCGTCGCCATAGAAGGCGGACAAGGGTATCGCCGCTACGCCGATTTCGCGCGTCAACCACTGGCAGAAGTCGTTTTCCCCGAGGTCGCTCACGGCCGAAATATCGACACACTGGAAATAGCTTCCTTCGCTGGGCAACAGGCGCAGCCGGCTGCCTTGCAGTCCAGCCCGGAACAGGTCGCGTTTGCGCTGGTAAAACGCTGGCAGCTGCAGGTAGGGCGCCGGGTCCGCCAGGTAGTGCGCCAGCGCATATTGCATCGGCGTGTTGACCGAAAACACATTGAACTGGTGTACCTTGCGGAACTCCGCGCTCAGTGCTGCCGGTGCCGCAACACAACCAATTTTCCAGCCGGTGACGTGGAAGGTTTTGCCAAAACTGGTAACGATGAAGGCGCGCGCGGCCAGGCCGGGAAAGCGCGCCGCGCTGTGGTGTTCGGCCTGGTCGAACACCATGTGTTCGTAGACTTCGTCGGAGATCAGCAGCACCTCGGTTGGCGCCAGCAGTTCCTGCAGCGTCAGCATGTCTTCGCGCGTCCAGACCGTGGCGCTGGGGTTGTGCGGCGAATTAATGATGAGCGCCCGGGTCCGTGGCGTCAGGGCCGCTGCAATGCGCGCGAAATCGGGCCGGAAGGTGCCTGCTCGCAGCGGCACGCGAACCGCAATGCCACCGGCCAGTTCAATGTTTGGCACATAGCTGTCGTAACACGGGTCGAGCACAATCACTTCGTCGCCGGGGTGCAGCAGCGCCAGCAAGGCTGTGAAAATGGCCTGGGTGGCTCCGGCGGTGATGGTGAGCTCGGTGTCGGCGTGGTAGGCGTGCTGGTGCAGCTGCTCGATCTTGCGCGACAACGCCAGGCGCAAGGGCGCAATGCCGGGCATGGGCGCGTACTGGTTGTGGCCCTGCGCCATGGCTTGCTGCACCTGGGCCAGCAAGGCCGGGTCGCAATGGAAATCTGGAAACCCCTGGCCTAGATTAACCGCCTGGTGCTGTGCCGCAAGCGCCGACATGACACTGAAAATGGTGGTGCCGACCTGGGGCAGCCGGCTTTGCAATGCCGGTGTCACCGCGCCGGATTCAGAGTTCGTAGTCATTCACGTGGCCGGTCATGGCCTTGATAATCAGTTCACGGCTCAGGCGTTCGCTGAGAAATTCGGCAAACGAATAGACAAAATTGCGCAGATAGGCGCTGCGTTTGAAGGCAATGCGGGCAATGTTCTGGCCAAACAGCTGACCCGCCGGGCGCGCTACCAGGCCACCCTTGCCGCCGTTGTTGGCGCAATCCTCGATCACGTCTTGCACCGCCATTTCGGCTGCAATGCCGATGCCCAGTCCGAGGCGCACATAGGTTTTGATCACGTCGGAGTCAATCGCTTCCAATGCAATGCGCGGCTCCAGTTTGGCCTGCTTGAACGCGTTGTCAATCTTGGTGCGCCCGGTGAAAGACGGGTGGTAGGTGATCAGCGGTTCCTTGGCAATGTCGGCCAGACTCAGGCTTTCCTTGCGCGCCAGCGGGTGTTCGCTGGGCAGCACCACCATGTGTTGCCACTCGTAGCAGGGCAGGGTGACCAGCTCGGTATAGGCAGCCAGCGATTCGGTGGCGATGCCGATTTCGGCAATTTCGTCGATCAGCATGCGTGCCACCTGGTCAGGCGAGCCCTGGTGCAGGCTGATATTCACTTTCGGATAGGCGGCGCGCAGGGCCGCGACTTTTTCCGGCAGCACATAGCGCGCCTGGGTGTGGGTGGCGGCGATGGACAGGGTGCCGCTGTCCTGGGCGCTGTACTGTTCGCCTATGCGTTTCAGGTTGCCAATCTCGCGCATGATGACTTCAATGCTTTGCAGCACGTGCTGGCCCGGCTCGGTGATCCGTTTCAGGCGCTTGCCGTGGCGCGAAAAAATTTCCACGCCCAGCTCTTCTTCCAGCTCAATGATGGCTTTGGAGACACCGGGTTGCGATGTGTGCAGGGCTTTGGCGGCTTCGGTCAGATTCAGGTTGCGGCGGGCCGCTTCCTGAACAAACCGGAATTGGTGCAGGTTCATAGCCGCGAAGTTTATCGGATTCGCCTGTATGCGCTTGGCCCGGCACGCGCCCTGGTCCGATGCGCCAGGGCGCGCGCCGGCTCAAGCGCGAATTGCGTCGCTGGCAATCTGCGCCAGCAGCCGCAGCAGCAGCGGATTTTCTCCGACCGCCGGTTCCAGCTGGATCTGGATCGCTGGGTATTGCGCGCGCAGCGCGGCAATCTGGCGTGGCAAGTCTTCGCGCGCGTGGCGCCCGACGCCCAGGAACAGCGGCAGCACCACCAGCTGGCGCAGTCCGAGTGCCAGCAGTTCCTGGCAGGCGCCGGCCAGATCGGGCGTGCTTAGTTCCAGGTAGGCGCAGCGCACCGGCACGCTGGGATGCGCCTGGCGCAGCTGCGCCGCCACCGCCTCAATGGGCTGATGCCACAGCGGATCGCGCGAACCGTGGGCGAACAGCACGATGCCTTTGCCGGCGGTGTGCTGCGTCATCGTCGCAACACCAGCCAGCTGAAGGCGCTCAGCGACAGCAGCGAATAGATCAGCCCCGGTAAGGCCGCGATCAGCCAGGGTTGCCAGCCCTGCAGCGTGCCCAGGTCACTCATGACGTTGTTCAGCAGGACGAAGCTGATGCCGGCCATTACGCCGCCAAACACATAGCTGGTGATGCTGCCGGAGCGGAAGTGGAAATAGGCAAACGGCAGCGCCAGCACCACCATCACCAGGCAGCTCAGCGGATAAAACACTTTTTTCCAGAACTGAATTTCATACTTTTGCGCCGACTGGCCGTTGTCACGTAGGTGCTGCATGTACTGGAACAGGTCGATAGTGCCCATGCGTTCCGGGCGCAGCACCGCTGCGGCGACCATTTCGGCAGTGACCTTGGTCGGCCAGCGGTAGTGTTCAATCCGTGAGCGCTCAACGCGGCCGTTTTGCGCATCCGCGTTGTTGAACTCGGTGCGATCAACTTGCTCCAGCAACCAGTCTTCGTGGCTGCCGAAGGTGCCGCTTTGGCCTTGCGTCATGGAGACCAGGTGGCCCTGGTTATTGAATTCAAAAATACGCACGTCGGCCATATTGCCGTCGGGCGTCAGGGCGCCAACGTTGACGGCAAAGTTGCCATACGCCTGCTTTTCTTTCAGCCAGGCGCCGGTTTTACCGACCGTGATTTGCCCCTGGAAGCGCGACTTCAGCAACTGTGCGGTTTTGTCCGCAAAGGGCGCAATGTAGTCGCCCACTGCGAAGGTAAACGCGACAAAGGCCAGGCCCAGCAACAGCAGGGTGCGTAGCGCACGCCAGGGCCCCAACCCGCTGGTGCGCAAAATGGTGAACTCGGAACTCTGCGCCAGCCGCGACATCACGAAAATGGTGCCGATCAGCACCGTGATCGGCAGCAGTTCGTAAACGTGGTCAGGCAGCATCAGCGCGATGTATACCAGCGCCTGTGGCACGCGATAGCCGATGGCGCCAATGCGGTTGACCGACTGCAGTTCTTCGACAAAGTCGAAAAAGAAAAACAGCGCCAGAAAGCCCAGCGTCACCAGGCTGACGGCGATCAGCACTTCACGGTACAGCAGGCGGCGTACGGTTTTCATGGCGCGGCACCTGGGGTGGCGGCTGGTGTACGACCGGGGCGGCGCAAGGCCCAATTGTTGTTGCGCTTGATCAGCCACAGCACGCTGAGCACCAGGGCGCCGCCATGCAGCACGATCAGAAAGCGTGCAAACGGCACCTGCCCGCTTTCGATCCAGTTTTTGCCCAGCACCAGCATATTGAAATAAATCACAAAGATCAGAAAGGCAAAGCCCAGGTTGCCAGCGGTGCCAACCCGCGGATTCATGCCGGAGGCGGCAATGCCGATGACGATGAAGTTGATTGCCGTCAGCACCAGACCGATGCGCCAGGACAGCTCGGCCTGGTGGTTGAGATTGGGACTTTGCAGCAACTCCAGGCTGCTGAGTGAGCTGGACGGCACATAGGTTCGCGCCGAGGCATCGTCGGCACCGACGCGGGCGCCATAGTGCTCGAATACGCTGACCGTCAGGTCGGGTTTGCCATGCAGTTTTTCCAGGCGCTGGCCGGTTTGCAATACCAGGAACTTGTCCGGTCCGATGACCTCAATGTGGCCGCTGCGGGCCGAGGTAACGGTCTGCTTGCCTTGTTCGTTGGTGGCCATGAAGACATTGTTTCCGGCCTGCATGCCGGCTTCGTTGGTCTCAATGAAGAAGACCCGGTCACCGTTGGCCGACTCCTGGAACTGTCCGGGCTGGATGCGGGCAATGTCGCCGCGCTTTTCAAACTTGTCGCGCAGGTCTTCAATGCGCCCAAATGCCCAGGGCAGGATGAAGAATGCGAGCACAAAAATAATCACCAGAATCGGCCAGGCAAAGCGCAGCAGCGGCTTCACCAGCGACACCATGCCCTGGCCGCTGCCGAACCAGATCACCATTTCGCTGTCTTTGAACATGCGCGTCAGCACGCTCAGGATGGCAATGAACAGGCTCATCGACAGAATGGTTGGCATGTCGGACAGCACGGTATAGCCCATCACGATCAGCACGTCGGTCGGGTTGAAGGTGCCGCGCGAGGCTTCGCCGACGGTGCGGATCAGCGTCATGGTCATGACCACGGTGGACAGCACGACCAGCGTCGCACCGAAACTACGGGCCAATTCTTTGCGGAGGGAGGAATGGAATAACATTGCTTGCCACGAAAACCTGAATTATGAACTTTGAACTGAAACCTTTTTCCCTGGTTGAAGCTGCCAACCAGAAATGTGACGCCTTGCTGGTGTTGGTACCGCAAGAGTTCAAACCTGGTAAAGATGCCTTTTCTGCCCTGCTGGGGCAGTTGCAAAAGGCCGGCGACCTGCCGCTGAAGGCCGGGCGCGTGCTGTCGCTGTACCAGCCGGCGCAGGCACAGGCGCCGCGCGTGGTGATTGCCGGCGTCGAGGGCGGCAGCGCGAAACAGTGGCGCCAGGCGGTGCAGGCAGCGTTTGCCAGCGTCAAATCGGCGCAGCCGAAGAAGCTGGTGCTGGCGGTTGCTGGCCCGGCTGGAGAGGTCGGTCTGCGTGCGGTGGTGAGTGCCCTGGCCGAGGCCAGTTACGTCTACACCACGACCAAATCCAAGCCGGAAGGCCGGGTCTTGCAAAAAGTGCTGCTGGCCTGCAGCGATGCGGCCGCGCTGCAAACGGCGTTTGCCCGGGCCTGTGCCATCGTTCAAGGCGTGGAGCTGGCCAAGGAATGGGCCAATCGACCCGCCAACCATGCCACCCCGACCTTGCTGGCCAAGGCCGCGCAGCAGCTGGCAGAGCAGCCACGCTTTGGCTGCGAAGTGCTCGGCCCCAAAGAGGTGGCCAAACTCGGCATGGGCGCCTTCATGGCGGTGGCGCAGGGTTCGGAGCAGCCGCTGCAGTTCATTGTGTTGCGCTACAACGGCGCGGCCCGCACCAAGGCGCCGACGGTACTGGTCGGCAAGGGCATCACCTTTGACAGCGGCGGCATCTCCATCAAGCCGGCGGCGGAAATGGACGAAATGAAGTTCGACATGTCTGGCGCTGCCAGTGTGCTGGGCACCTTTCAGGCATTGGCCGCACTGCGCCCGGCAATCAATGTGGTGGGCCTGATTCCGGCCTGCGAAAACCTGATCAACGGGCGTGCCGTCAAACCGGGCGATGTGGTCACCAGCATGAGTGGCCAAACCATTGAAATACTGAATACCGACGCCGAAGGCCGTCTGGTGTTGTGTGACGCGCTGACCTATGCCGAACGCTTCAAGCCGCAGGCCGTGATCGATATCGCCACCCTGACCGGCGCCTGCGTGATTGCGCTGGGCGCGGTGCGCAGTGGCCTGTTCGCTGGCAACGCCGAGCTGGGCCAGGCGCTGTCGCGTGCCGGCGAGCTGGCGCAAGACCTGTGCTGGCCAATGCCACTGGACGATGAATATGGCGAGGGTTTGAAAACCCAGTTTGCCGATATTGCCAACGTTGCCGGTCGGGCCGGCGGTGCCATCAGTGCCGCCAAGTTCCTGCAGGGTTTCACCGGCAAGCTGGCCTGGGCCCACTTGGATATTGCCGGAACCGCCTGGAAGAGTGGGGCGGCCAAAGGCGCCACCGGGCGTCCAGTGGGATTGCTGGTGGAATACCTGATGGCGCAGGCCGCGCCGGAGCGCAGCGCCAAGTGACGGCGCTGGCGTTTCATTTTGGCGCGCCCGACAAGGTCGCCTACACCTGCCGGCTGCTGCGCAAGGCGGTTGGCAGTGGAGTGCGTGTGCTGGTGCTGTCGGATGCGCCGACCGCCAGTCGCCTGGACAGCGCGTTATGGAGTGTCTCGCCCACCGATTTCGTGGCGCACTGCGATACCAGTGCCGCCACGGCGGTGCAACGCCGTTCGGCCGTGCTGCTAAGCACCGCAGAGCAGGTGGGCGAGCAGGCGCCGGACTATGCGGTGCTGGTGAACCTGCGGTCCGAGGTGCCGGATGGGTTTGCGTCGTTTAACCGGGTGATAGAGGTGGTCAGTGTTGACGAGGACGATCGCCAGCTGGCACGGCGGCGCTGGAAGCGGTATACCGAACTGGGCTTCAGCATCCAGCGCCACGATCTGCAGCTCAAGGGGGGCCAGTGACCCAACGTTCAGGCCATCCACCGCGCTATGTGCCGACCCTGACCGAAGTGGTGGCCCCGGCACTTGCGCAGGCACCAGCGCTGGACACCGCGGCGCTGACTGCCGAAGTGCTGAAAACCGTGGCGCCGCTGGTGGAGCAGGAATTGCTCAAAGCGGTGCAAGCGCAGATCCAGACCCAGCTCAGCGCCTTGTTGCCGGGTTTGCAGCAGCAGATTGAAGTGGCGGTACGGGTGGCGATCGATCAGGCGCTGGCTGCTACGGTGGTCGAGTAGGGCAGAGCGGCAGGCGAAATATTTGCGCGAACTGCAGCGATATGCTGGCGCGCAGCCGGATACGACGAAAAGACGGGTTAGAATAGCGGGCGCTGGAGCGGTGGATGAGCGGTTTAAGTCACACGCCTGGAAAGCGTGCGTGGGGTAAAACCCACCGCGGGTTCGAATCCCGCCTGCTCCGCCAGTAATCAGTCTTTGACGGTCTCCAACTGTCCAAAGCGAACCCCTAGAAGCCCTTGTTTCCCAGTGAAGCAGGGGCTTTTTTGTTGCCTTGAGTCTCCATTGGTGTTTTTGAAGCCACGATTTTTTGTGGGTAATGGTCTGGGTATTTTGGCCGTTACCCATACATGGGAAGTACGTTACCCACAAATCGGAGGTTTCTCATGCTGACTGTCACCGCAATCAATAAGGCACAGGCTAAGGAAAAACAGTACAGGATGCCTGATGAACGCGGGCTAGTGCTGCTGGTGCGTCCGAACGGTTCAAAGCTGTGGCAGTTGCGCTATCGGCATGATGGAAAAGAAAAGACTGCTTCACTGGGACAGTACCCAGATGTGAGCCTTGCCGATGCCAGGGTGAAACGTGACGAACAGCGCAAGCTAGTGGCGGCAGGCACTGATCCCGTGGCTGTGAAGCGTGAGGAAGCCAAAGCCAAGGCCGTTGCCGTGGCTAACAATTTTGAAGCTGTTGCACGCGACTGGTGGAACCATTGGAAGTATGCCCGAACCAGTACACACCACGTGGGTCAGACGTTGCGCAGACTGGAAGCGGATGTATTCCCAAAGATTGGCACCCGCCCTGTGTCGGAAATCGAAGCGCCTGAACTGGTGGAAATGGCAAGGGAAATCGAAAAACGCGGGGCAGGGGAGTTAGCCAAGCGCTCGCTGCAAACGTGCAGCATGATCTTCCGGTATGCCATTGCGAATGGAAAAGCCAAGCGTAATCCCGCCATAGACATTCGGCCTAGCGATGTGTTGAAGGCAAGGAAGGTACAGAACCATGCCCGGGTCGGGGCAGGAGAGTTGCCGACTCTGATGCGCAAGGTAGAAGCCTATCAGGGCAAGCCAACAACCCGACTGGCAATCAAGCTGATGGCGTTGACGTTTGTTCGAACTGGTGAACTGATTGGGGCACGCTGGTCAGAAGTTGACCTGGACGCTGCACGCTGGGACATTCCGGGCGAACGCATGAAGATGAAAACACCGCACATCGTGCCGCTGTCCCCCCAGGCGATTGATGTACTCCGAACCTTGCAGACCATAACGGGTGATCGGGACTTGCTGTTTCCTGGTGAGCGTGACCATGCCAAGCCGATTAGCAACAACACCATTCTTAAAGCGCTGGAGATTATGGGCTACCAGTACCAGATGACCGGGCACGGATTCCGGGGCATTGCATCTACGGTGCTGCATGAACATGGCTTTGAACATGCCCACATCGAAGCCCAGTTGGCCCATGCTGAGCGCAGCAGTGTCAGTGCGGCGTATAACCACGCGGTTTATCTTCCGCAGAGGGCGGCAATGATGGCATGGTGGGGTAACTATTTGGAATCGGTAGCGAAGGGCAATGTATTGCCGCTGCGCAAGTTAGTGGCGTAAATAGCTTTAATCTATCGAAATACCCTCCGCTATGAGCATAGTGGTGTATAGCGGTATATGGGCTGAGTCCATATTGAATTTTTCCTATGCTTGTTGGTAGTCGGACTTTGTTCTGCCATATTCAGATCGTCCGAGCTTTATGTGAACCGCTGCGGATAGACCTGTGAACCGAATGGACAGTCCGGCAACGCCCTAGGCACCGCCCGGTAACCCATAACGTGAATGGCTGCTACTGACACTAGCAATCACGCCCATTTAGGAGTTCGTCCAAATGAAATCGGAAAATCAAACCAACCAGAAGAAGCAGTCTAAGTCGTTGCCGACCGCATGGGAGCAAGGATGGTTAGACGCAGAGCAGTGCCAAATGCTGCGGAGGTGTTCGCACGCTCATCACCACAAAACCGTACGGGAAGGGAAATTCCCGGCGCCAGCTATTCGTGCGCCGCGTTACACCCGGTGGCGTGGTAGCGAGGTAAAGGCATATCTCGATGACCCTCAAGGTTGGCTTGAGGCTAATGTCAAGCAAGGGGCCAGCGAATGACAGCACCGCAAATTGACAAGCCCCAATTCGTTGAAACTGCGACCGCGCTTCTGATGGAAGTTATGACCATGGAAGAACTGGCCCGTGGTTTCGGCATTACCCCGGAACAAGCTGCAGAGCATTACGTGGACTGGGAACCGGAAATACTGCATGCCTGCAAGGTAAAAGAACTCAACGGCAAAGCAGCAGAGATCACCGCCACGGTTGCCACCACCATCGGAACCCAGCGTTTGACGGCCATACTGAAAGACCCGGAATCGAGCGACAACGCAGTGCTTAAAGCGACCGAGCTTGCATACCGCATCAGTGGTGCGGAAGCACGCCGTGCAGCAGCGCTGAAGGCCGCTGACCCCGAACCCGTTAACGATATTGCCGAGCCGCTGTGGGTAATCAACCTCGAAGGCCACCCCCCATTGCGCCTGTTTCCTGTAGGTTCGTCTAAGGAAGCACAGGCACGCTGGATCGCCAAGCATGAAGCCGAACAGCGCGGGGGTGGTGAATGAAGTTGCCTATCAGCGGAATGAAGATCGCGGACTTCCGTGCGGACCTTACCCTGTTTCGCAACAAGTACACCCCGCGCCCTAGCGCTGAAGCTGAAGGCCTGTCCTGGAACGCTTTCTGCGAAACAGTAGCACCGATTAGCGGACCACAGGTGCGTAGCGACAAGACCCGCGTTACCTATTACATCGCCAGTCAGTTGCAGGATGCGCCGCTTGTCGGCAAAACCCTTGAATCGGCAATTGCAAACGGGCAACCGACGGTAGGTAAACAGCGGTCTAGTGGGCACGTCACCACCACGACCACGCTAGTTCTCGATTGCGACGGAATTACCGATGCCGAACTTGCCCAACTTCGTGAGGCGCTGACTGGCTTCAGTTACCTTATGTACAGCACCTATTCCCATGGCGACCCTGATAAACCAGGCAACCGTGTGCGTGTGGTTCTGCTGCTTGATCGCGCCGTCAACCGCGATGAATATGCTCTGAGTCATCAAGTGGTCTGCAAGGTATTTGGAGTGCCGATTGACGCAACCGGCAAGCACCTGGAGCAGCAACAGGGCGTCTGGGCTACCCACCCGGAGTGGAAGTCAGCCACATTCCGGCACCTTGGTACTGGCTCGATATTGAGCACCGCAGGACTGCTGAAAATGGCTGAAACGCTGGGTATCGCAAAGCCCAGGACGCGCCGTCCCATCGCGGCAGATTTCAATAACGATCTGATCGCGTTGGCGTTGCCAGACTTGGAACGTCTGCAAGCAGCCTTGCCCTGGCTGAAAGCTATTGGTTATTCCGCCTGGATGACTGGCATAACTGCACTGAAGGCCATTGAACCGTACTACCCAGACGCCGTTATCAAGGCCATGGCCTTGCAGTTTGCCGCCACATCAGCACCGGATTCCAAACGGATGCAACGCAGCGATGACCCGAACTACAACGCCGAAACTGTGTTTGACCGTATCGCACCCCAGATAGATGCAATTGCAGCGACTGGCGTACTGCTGGGCATGGCAATGGATCAGGCGTTGCAAACGCTGAAGGCTGCGTTGCTTGTGCCCGTAGACGGCCACCTATCACTGATTGGCAAATCGGCTGCTATTTATCTGAAGCATCATCACCCGAAGTGCTTTGCCGAACTCATGAGGGATGAGTGATGATGGCCGAAAAAATTGACTATATAGCGCAGGCAAAAGCCCGCCGTTCTGGTGCCAGTGTGCAAAACATCGCATCGGTGCAAGAAACGATATCCCCTGTGGTTGAAGGCCCCCCGCCCAGCGTGTCGGATGCGGCTGTTATCGACGTAAAGGCAGTGCTGAAGAATGAAGCACAGCAAGCAGCGGACGAAGCTACTACAGAAGGTGCAACGGCAACGGCAACGACAACTGCAACGGCAACTGCAACTGCAACGGCAAAGCCCAGCACGCTAATTCTGGAAGCTAGCGCAAAGCTCGGTATGTACGTGGATATGAAGACCAGCTCTGCAATGATGTGCATCCCCAACGGCCCGTGCCGTCGGGTGTCTGTCCCGGCCACTAGTCCCAGAGCAACCGCGTATGTACAACTGACTATTCACAGCGATAAGGGCATCATCCTTGGTCAAAAGGTGGTGACTGATACGCTTGCTATCGCTGCCGCCAAGGTGCTGTCGGTTGGAACGCCTATTCACCCCACGGAAACACGGATTGCGTACTGCGGTGACGCTATTGAAATCGACTCTGCCAATCCGAACGGCGAAGTGTTTGAGATCAGCCCTGCTGGAGTGACTATTGCGACGGAAACCACCACTAAATACCTGCGTACCGACGCGCAGGGCGCAATTCCGACCCCTTCGGTTGGCATGGCGACAGCAGCGGCGTATGGCTTGTTGCGGGGTCTGTTTGAATCACATGGTATCGACAAGGGCGAAGTCGTCTTGCTGATCGTTGTGTTGCTGGAATACCTACGCCCAGGCACTCCAAAACCAATCTTGCAGCTTATCGGCCCACCCGGTTCTGCGAAGTCCACTCTGGCGGAACAAATCGTTTCCCTGATTGACCCAACCAAATCGGGACGCATACCGGACATTAAATTGACCGGAGAAGCGTTTGCAGCAGTATGCGCGAGTGGACGGATCATGGCGGTTATTGACAACGCATCGCGCAGCCTGGACGGGGAACAGCAAGACATTCTTTGCAAGGCTGTTACGGGCTACGAGCACACGGACCGCTTGTACTACGCGCAGGGCGAGACATTCCGTCAGGAAGTGCAGCTTGGCATTGTCATTACAGCTATTACGCCGGTCATCACACGGCCCGATACCTTGTCACGGACCATCACCATCCATGTACCCCCAAAGAATGCATACCGTGAGCTATCCGTAGTCCGTGCAGAGTTTGCGTTGCAGCGCCCAGCCTTGATCGGTGCTTTGTATCAGTTGTTGTCGGTAGGGCTGGCAAACCTTCCTAACGTGGCGGGTGCGGTTGCAAATAAGCAGCATCGCCTGACAGACTGTCTGAGTTTTGGCGAAGCGGTCCTGCTGGGCGTGGGGTATGCGCAGGGCAGATTTACCTCAATCATGGACCGCCATGCGCTGCATCAGTCGGTTAGTTCCGGCTGGGGTGATCCCTTTGTGCAGGGTGTTGTGCAGGTTGCGCTCAGGCTTGGGGCGGGGGCTGATTCGCAAGCACCGGCCAGTCATGAGTGGCTGAAGGGAAAAACGGGCTATGTTGCCTTTGCTGGAGGCGATAGAGTGGTTCTGTATATCCGCCCGGAAACACTGCGCACTGAAATCAAGTCCATCGGCAGTGTGTTGCCCACAACTGGCAACGGTTACGACCCGATGCCCCAGCACGCACGCGGTGTGGTCCCCGCTATTCAACGTTGCCGGTCTGTACTGCTGGGACTGGGCATCGACATGCAAGAAGAATCCGCCCGTGGGCGTTCTTTCTTGTCGGCAAAGCTGGACATGCTGCGGCTGGCAAAGGCCGTGGACAAGTGGAGCGTGCAATGACGAACTTTCTGACCTCCGCCAGGATAGCGCCAGCATTGCGCCAGGATAAAAACCCCGGGAACCCGCATGGCGCCAGCGTCGCCAGCGTCGCCAGCGTTGCGCTTCATCTTCTTAAAGAAAAAGGAGTAGGTATTAAAGGGAGGGGTAGAGACATAGATATAGAGAGGGCGTTGGCTTCCAACGCTGGCGACGCTGGCGACGCTGGCGGACCCTATATAAATCAACAACTTACGAGCATCTCTATCCTGGCGCTATCGTGGCGCGGTGCTGGCGGACGCACTATCGGGGGCCACTATGACCCTGCATAAGTCCGTTTTGCGCGTCATCAACGGCGCAAAGTCTATCGGCAAGCTGCCAGCCACACCAGCAACCGCACACCAACTGCAACAGGCAACCAAGCTAACGCCCCACGCGCTGGCCCACGCCCTAACGCTAGCAAGCTGGCACCGGGAACGCGTATGGAACCGCACGCCTGACCACCGCAGAAAGCTAACAGTCTGGTGGTGCCCGCCTGGAACAAGAGCACCCAGGACACGACGCGGACGACCTATCACGAACGTCTTAGCCCTCATTGCAAATACACATTTTTAACCGGAGCCTAAACCATGCAAATCAGCCTTGAGCCACTTCACAGCCAGCCCCAAGCCACCGCAGCGCCTATGCGTCCCGAAACACAAGGATTGACATCCGACCTTGCGCGCAGCGAATGGGGACATGCACAGAAGGAACGGCACACCAAGCGCAGCCAAGAACGCCACCAGAACTGGCGCTATCTGGAACGCCGTCCCTGCACCATCAAAGTCGAAATTACCGCTACTGACGGCAACACACATAAGTCCGTGTATCCGTGGCGGGTGCCACACGCAACGCTGCGCATCTTGCAGTGGGCGGTGACTGATACCCTCAAGGCATGCCAATCCCCCAAGGTGAGCGCCGTCATCGGCGGCGGGCAATGCGTTCCACAAGATATATTCAATTTCGCCAAGGACCAGGGCCTGCCACTTAGCTGCATGGACAATGAACCCATGTGCCGCGCGGTGAACGCGCTATGGTGGCCGCTGCGCAAGATTGACCACGCCTATATGGCGATGGAACACGCTATCGACGATGTTCAAGACTTCCATGCTGGCGATGAAGCCGCCACTCAGCGAGTGCTCGACGTTGCAGTTATTCAAGGGCGCGTCCGCCCCCACTGGAATTCCACACCGGGCGGTGAATCGTTCATTGCTGCCAATGATGCCAGTCAGGACTTGCTCGACGCCATGAAGGAACTGCGTCAGACGCTGGCTACGCTCGCGGGCATGCTCACGGCGTCTGACATGGAAGTCGCTGTACGCCACACGGTAATTGACGCCATGGTGTTGGAAGCCTACCGCATCCGTTAGCGCCCCAAGGTGGAAACCACGGACTCTCCCCTGCTAAATCAGGGTGTAGCGGTTGAGCCAGAAAAACAGTTTGCCAAGCAACATATGGACTCGCTTATCACGCAGTCTGCAGTGTCTTCCATGACGGTCATGCGGCGCTATGGTCTGATGGGGGCACGTTGGGTTCTGTCCCCGCTGCTATTGCGGCCTGTAGTTCCAGCCTCGCCTAGATGTTTTCGTGGGGGGTTATTGGCACCCTTCGCACGGTTCCATTTTTCTCGGCAAGCATGGCCTTAACTGCTGCGCGGTGGGTTGTAAATACTTTAGCGTTAGATGGCCGTGCGGTATCGGCAGCAGCGTCAAGTTCCGCTAAGCGTGCCTGCATTGCCCTAACGGCAGCTACTTGCGCGGGTGATAAATCTTCGTTGGTCCCCATGGAGGGGATGATTGCTGCGCCTGCCTGGGAAACTGTCTGTGTCGCCTTGGCTAACTGTGG
>CAIUDG010000111.1 GCA_903897925.1 uncultured beta proteobacterium
CACCCTTACCACCGCGAGTAGCACCGTGCCCAGCCCCGCGTTTATTTATCTGGCCTCGCAAAGTCCGCGCCGCAGCCAGTTGCTGACCCAACTTGGCGTGCGCCACGAATTGCTGTTGCCCAGCCCCGACGAGGATGCGGAGGCGCTGGAAACGGTGTTGCCGAACGAGGCGCCGAAGCACTATGTACAGCGTGTAACGCGCTTGAAACTGGAGGCTGCCATGGCGCGCCTGCAGCGCCGTGGCCTGCCGGTGGCGCCGGTGCTGTGCTCGGACACGACGGTGGCTATGGGCCGCACCATTTTCGGCAAACCGGCCGATGCCGCGGACGCCATGCGCATGCTCAGCGCGCTGTCTGGCGCCAGCCATCGGGTGCTGACCTCGGTGGCGGTCGGCCATGGCGCGCAGCGCCTGCAGGCCTGCAGCGTGTCGCTGGTGCGCTTTGGCGCCATGTCGGCGCAGCAAATCCAGGCTTACGTGGACTCCGGTGAACCCATGGGCAAGGCCGGCGCCTATGCGGTGCAGGGCCTGGCCGCGGCCCATATTGCGCGCATCAGCGGCAGCTATACCGGCATCATGGGTCTGCCGCTTTATGAAACTGCGCAGCTGTTAGGCGCTATCCTCTGAGCCTATGCCCATGCAACAAGACATTCTGATCAACTGGTCGCCACAAGAAACCCGGGTTGCCGTGGTCGCCAACGGCGCGGTGCAGGAACTCCATGTGGAGCGCACCCTGGAGCGTGGACTGGTGGGCAATGTCTATTTGGGCAAGGTGGCGCGGGTGCTGCCGGGCATGCAGTCGGCCTTTATTGACATTGGCCTGGAGCGCGCGGCCTTTTTGCACGTGGCCGATGTCTGGCATCCGCCGCAGGACGGCGAAACCATCAGCGCGGCACGCGCAGCCCAGGTGCAGACGCCGATTGAGCGACAGGTGTTCGAAGGCCAGGCGCTGATGGTGCAGGTGATCAAGGACCCGATTGGCACCAAGGGTGCGCGGCTGTCGACGCAGATTTCCATTGCCGGGCGCCTGCTGGTGTTTCTGCCGCAGGACGACCACATCGGGGTGTCGCAAAAAATTCCACCGGCGCAGCGTGAAGAATTGCGCAACAAGCTGCAAGCCCTGGCCGGTACCCAGGGCGGTGGCTTCATTGTGAGGACCAACGGCGAAGACGCCAGCGACGCCGAACTGTCTGAAGACATCCGCTATTTGCGCAAAGCCTGGGCCCGCATCAAGGACGCTTCGCTGCGCCTGCCGCCGCAAAGTCTGCTGCACCAGGACCTGAGTTTGATGCAACGCGTGCTGCGCGACCTGGTCGACGAAGGCACCCAGACCATCCGTGTTGATTCGCGCGAACAGTTTGCCGCGCTGAAGGCCTTTGGCGAAGAATTCATGCCGATGGCACTGGAGAAGCTGCAACTGTACAAAGGCGAGCGGCCGATTTTTGACCTGTTCGCGATCGACGAGGAAATTGCCAAGGCGCTGGGGCGGCGTGTCGAACTCAAGTCGGGCGGTTACCTGATTGTTGACCAGACCGAGGCGCTGACCACGGTGGATGTGAACACCGGCGGCTTCGTCGGTGCCCGCAATTTTGACGACACCATTTTCAAGACCAACCTGGAAGCGGCGCAAGCCATTGCGCGCCAGCTGCGCCTGCGCAACCTGGGCGGCATCATCATTGTCGACTTCATCGACATGGTGCGGGAAGACCACCGCGAAGCGGTGCTGGCCGAATTCCGCAAGCAGCTTGCGCGTGACCGGGTCAAGACCATGGTCGGCGGTTTTTCACACCTGGGCCTGGTCGAGATGACGCGCAAGCGCACCCGTGAATCGCTGGCGCATATGCTGTGCGAGCCGTGCCCGACCTGTGAAGGCAAGGGCATTGTGAAAACACCGCGCAGTGTGGCCTACGCCATCTTGCGCGAAATTTTGCGCGAAGCGCGCCAGTTCAATCCGCGCGAATTCCGTGTCATTGCTTCGCCCAAGGTGGTGGAACTGTTCCTGGACGAAGAAAGCCAGCACCTGGCCGGTTTGAGCGAGTTCATCGGCAAGCCGGTGTCGCTGCAAAGCGACGCGGCGATGGCGCAGGAACAGTACGACATTGTGCTGATGTAAGCGCTGTGGAGACCGTGTTTTGCGTATTGCCGTACTGAGTCGCAACTTTTCCAGCACCGGCGGTGGCGCTGAACGCTATTCGATCGCGCTGGTCGAACAGCTGGCGGCGCAGCACGAGGTGCATGTGTTTGCGCAGACCATCCAGCACGACCATCCGGGCGTGCATTACCACCCGATCAGCATGCCGCTGCGCAAACCGCGCTGGCTCAACCAGCTGTGGTTTGCCTACCGCACCTGGAAGCAGACGCGGCAGGGGTTCGATATCGTTCATTCACACGAAAACACCTGGCATGGCAATGTGCAGACGGTGCATGTCCTCCCGGTGAAACATACGCTGTTTGCCGGGCGCCAGGGTCTGGCACTGGCCCTGCGCTGCCTGAAGGTGGCTACCAGTCCGCGCCTGCTGGCCTACCTGTGGCTGGAGCGCGCGCGCTATGCCATGGGGCACGGGCGCAAGCGCATTGTGTTGACCTCGCAGGCACTGCAGGCAGTAATGGCGCAAAGTTATCCGCAGGCACGCCCGGCGCTGGAAGTAATTGCCCCCGGGATTGCCTCAGCGCCGGGCCGCTGCAGTGGTGCAGAGCGCCAGGCGGCGCGGGCCGCTCTCGGGCTGCCGTTGCAGGGACGCGGCGTGCTGTTTGTCGGCAATGATTTCCAGAAAAAAGGCCTGCCGACCCTGCTGCAGGCGCTGCAGACACTGGCGCCGGACGTCTGGCTGGCGGTGGTCGGGCAGGGCGAGCAGGACGCTGCCATGCGCCAGCGCGTGCAGCAATTGCAGCTCGGCGCACGCGTGCACTTTATTGGCGCATTGCGCGATATGGCGCCGGCCTATGCGGCGGCCGATACCCTGGCGCACCCAACCCTGGAAGACACATACGCCATGGTGGTGCTGGAAGCGATGGCGCAGGGGCTGCCGGTGCTGGTCAGCAGCGCCGCCTATTGCGGCATTAGCGCCGAATTGCGCGATGGTATCGACGCGCTGTTGCTGCACGATCCGCGCGACGCTATGGCGCTGGCGCAGGCCTTGCAGCGGGTGCTCGGCGATGCCGCGCTGGCCGAGCGCCTGTCGGCCCAGGCGCAGCAATTTGCCGCACAGCGCAGCTGGTCCGGGGTGGCGCAACGCTATCTGCAAACCTATGCGGCAGTGGCACCGGTGCTGCGCCAGCGCTGGCTGGTGCTGGCACACGCCTTCAATATGGACGGCCGCGCTGCCAGCCAGACCATCACCGACAAATTGCCGCACCTGACCCAGGCCGGCATTGATGTGGTGGTGTTAAGCGGCGTTTCCGGCACGCGCGACCACCAGTATGAACACCACCAGCTGTGGCCGGCGGCGGCGGCGGGTATTCGCTTTGAATTGCGCCACGTGCTGCGCAAGCGCTGGGGCAGTGGTAAACGCTACCGCAGCGCCATGCTGCTGGCCTCACTGTTGTTGTTGCCCTTCATGCTGGTGGAGAAAATTCTGCGCCCGGTGGAGAGTTCCTGGTCCTGGTGGCTGAGTGCTTACCTGGTGGGGCGGCGCCTGGCGCGGCAGCAGCCGTTTGACCTGATCTATTCGACCGGTGGCGCCTTTGCTGCCCATATCGCCGCCGCGGCCCTGAAGCGCGCCAGCGGCACCCGCTGGCTGGCCGAGGTGCACGATCCCATGGTGGTGCCTGGGTCGCAGCCGCACACGGCGCAGCAGAAGATGCAGGCGCGGGTGGAACGGCTGATTTGTGAACAGGCCGATGTGGCGCTCTGGTTTACCGAGCAGGCGCTGGCCAGTGCGCGCCAGCGCCATCCGGTGCTGGGCGCGCGCGGGCACATGATGTTGCCTGGCGTGGATGCGCCGGCTTTTTCCCTGACCCCCTATGTGGCTGGCGACAAGCTGGTGCTGGGACATTTCGGTTCGCTGTCGGCGACGCGCAATCTGTCGTACCTGATGCGCGCCCTGGATCTGCTGCTGGAGCGGCACCCGCAATGGCTGGGCCGGATTGAATTGCAGGTGACCGGCGGGCCACTGGACGCGGTGTCGGCGCGTGCGCTGGCGCAAATGCGCCACGATTGTGTGCGCCACTTTGGCCGCATTGAAGCCGATCCACAGAGCGGAAAAAGTGGCCGTGAACTGATTTTGCAGCGCATGCGCAGTGTCGATGTGCTGGTGCTGGTGCACGGTATTGAGCCGATTTGTGCGGAATACATGCCGTCAAAAATGTACGAATACCTCTGGATGCAGCGGCCGATTTTGGCGACTGTGCATTGCAATCCGCAGATGGTTCGGTTGCTTCGGCAACTACAGCACATGGTTCTGCGGACCGATGCTTGCAATTCTGCGTTGGCAGTGGACGCCCAGAACCCTCTGGTACAGGAACTGGCGGAGGTGCTGGATGGCTTGTTGCAGCGTTGGGAAAGTCAGGGCTTGCCAGACAACGGTTTGATCAGTCCCTACACCACGGCGGCATCGGCGGCACAACTTTGTGCCTTCGCGCGGATGTGATAATCAACCTCCACCATTCTTTTTCGCGTGACTACCTATGGCCCTAAAAATTTTCAAGACCGCAAAAAAACTGATCTTTACTTCCCGTGAAGGGCTGCGTTCGGCATCGGATAACGGTGGATATGTGGCCTTTGTAGAGCAGGCCTTGGCCGACCCGGCGGTATTTGCGCAGTTTAAGCAAAGCCCGGTTTACCAACAGATACTTGAACACACAAGTGAAACTCAGGCCCGCCAATATCTGGAAATCATTGCGGCTCAAACACCGCAATTTCAAACGTTATGGGATAAATTTGGAATCAACGACCTAGTAGGTGGCGCAAATGTGTTGCGGTTCTCGGAATACTGCCGCCTGAGTCCCAGCACACTGCGCTATGTCAAGGTGGCTTCTGATCTTGTGCACTTGTTTGGTGATTCTCTGCGGGGTGCACATGTGGCTGAAATTGGCGTTGGTTACGGTGGTCAACGCCTGGTATTGGACCAGTTATTTCCTTTCAAATCCTATGACATGTTCGATTTGCCAGCGGTGCTGGGGTTAGTTTCCAAATACCTAGAAAGCCATCTGTTGCAATCCTGCTACCAGACCAAAACCCTGAACTCCCACGATGGAGCCAAGGCCTATGACCTAGTGATCAGCAACTATGCTTTTTCCGAATTGCCGACAGTGGTGCAGCGGGCCTATATGGAAAAAGTTCTGAAGCAATCGGCACGTGGCTACATGACCATGAACAGTGGCACGCCAGACAGCTTGTATGCGGCCGAGCGGATGTCGTTGGACGAGATTCGCTCCATCATTCCTAATACACGTGTATTGGCAGAAAATCCGCTCAGCTATCCTGGCAATTATTTGCTGGTCTGGGGCTAACCCGCAACTATGTGGCCGCAGCAGCTTATCGCCCGCATTGAAGGTGGGTTGGGCAACCAGTTGTTTCAGTACGCGGCTGCGCGCTCTCTGGCCGACCGACTTGGCTGTGAACTGGCCTTGGATTTGCGCGGACTGGCTGAAAATGCCGACCGACCATACCAGCTCGATCGCTACCATGTGCGTGCATCGATTGCCGATGACACCATGTTGCAAAGGCTGCCTTCGGCGCGTGCTAGCCGGCGTGCGCAGTGGTGTTCAAATTTGTCGCAGGCGTGGCCCTGGCTGTTTTCTTTTCCGGCGTTCTGGCCACGCAGCTTCGCTTTTGATTCTCGTTTTGCGCAGATCCGACGCCCAGTATTCCTGATAGGGTACTGGCAGAGCGAAAAATATTTCGCTTGGAATCGGCCGCGTCTGATGCAGGACATCAGTTTGCGGAAAGCACTGGTCCGCGATAGGCCTCTGCTGGAGAAGATTCAGGGCAGCACCAGCGTGGCGCTGCATATACGGCGTGGCGACTATGTCAGCAACGCTAATGCCGCGGCCTTTCATGGCCTGTGTGATCTGCGTTATTACGTGGCTGCGGTACAGCTGCTGCGCGCCCGCCTGCGTGACCCAGAGGTTTTTGTGTTTTCCGATGATTCGCAGTGGGCCCGTGAGCATCTGGCGCTCGGCTTGCCAACTTATTTTGTTGAATCCAGTGGCGAGGATAGTGGCATGCAGGACATGGAATTGATGCGCCATTGCAAACACCATGTGTTGGCAAATAGCTCTTTCAGTTGGTGGGGAGCTTGGCGTTGTGAAAACCCGCAGCAGCAGGTGATTGCGCCGCGCCAGTGGTTCAAGGACACTGGAGTGGATACCTCGGATGTCATTCCCTCGCGCTGGCAACTGTTGGACTGATATGGTGAAACCTGTTCAGCCCGGGTGTGCCACGATGGAGTGTCCATCCGCTTTGCCGCGCTTATCCGTAGTGGTACCGATACACAATGGCGCACTGTGGCTGGGCCCAACATTGGATTCCATCTTTCAACAGTCTTTTCAGGATTTCGAGATCATCCTGATTGATGACGCTTCCGATGACGACTTGTCGGGCGCGCTGCGCCCATACGAGGATGCGCGATTGCGGGTGCTGCATCTGCCCGCCAATGTGGGTGTCGCAGAGGCGCGCAACTGTGGCGTGGCGCAGGCGCGTGGGGACTACCTGGCGTTTTGTGATGCCGACGACCTGTGTCATCCAGATCGCTTTCAGCGTCAGCTGGATTTTCTGGAGCAGCATCCCGAGATTGGCGTGTGCGGTACCGGCTTTACTTGTTTTGACAGCGAGGATAGGGATGTAGTGCTCAATCCGGAGACACCTGATGCGATCCGTTTGGCGCTGATGCAGGGTAATTGCTTTGGCACCTCCACCATGATGGGGCGTAGCTCGGTGTTTCAACAATATCCATTTAACGCGCAAATCGATGTGGCCGAGGATTTTGATGTTTGGACGCGGATCGCCGCAGGCGGCATTGGCATGGCCAATCTGCCGCTGAGTCTGCTGCACTACCGCTTGCATCCGCAGCAGGCGAGCCAGACCAAAAGTGTTCGGCTGGACCGGGTTGCGCGCAAGATTCGCAGCCGCTACTGCGCCCAGTTGCTAGGTCAGCAGTTGCTGTCGCAGCAGATTGAACTGGAACGCATTAGCCTGGCCGAATTGCAGGCCGCGCAGCACGCTATCGCAGCATATTGCGCCGCGCATCCCGTTCCAGTTACGGCATTTCGCTACCTGTTAGCTTGGCTTTACCAGCAATTACCGGCACACGGCTGGCATAGTTGGTGGTGCTGGCGCAGAATTCAGCAAAGCCTAGGTTTGCGACTGGATCGCAATTACCGTTTTAATATTTTCCTATTAGCGCTGCTGCCAAGTAGCTTAGCAGGTAAATACTTTGACACATTGATCAAGCTGAAACGCTAGGGCGGGGAATATACAACGCATATGAATGGATCACCGAATACCCACTGGGCGAAAAGACGCAAAAAATGGCGCCAGTCCTGGGATAAACTTGTTTTTAATACTGTCTTGTCCGGCGAGACAGTGGACGGACATAACGATGTACTTGCCGCCGCAGAGGCCGGTTTGGCGCATTGGCAACAGCACGAAAACGATGCGGCCTGCCTGAACTCCAATGACCCGGTGGTGCGCCAGGGTTGGGCCTTAAAAAAAGAAGTCGAGCGACAATTTCGTGACCTATATGTTGGTCGCAGTAGTGAGCGAATATTGATTCATGTGCCGCCCCCTGGTCTGTCGCCCGCGGGTTATTCGCTTTTTACCAATTTGGCGGAAAGTCTGCGTTTTATTGGGGTGAGCACCGAAACTCTGGATTGGCACGCTGACACCCAGAAAGTATTGGCCGAGTTTCGTCCTAGCGTGTTTTTGAGTAGCGATCATTTCACTTACTTGGAGCGGATTGACTGGGCGGCGGTGCATGCCTATAAGCAGACCCAGCGTCTTCGGGTGGGACTGACAGCGTCAATTGCGGCTTATGAAAACACTCCTTTGCCGGGACGCCTGGATTGGGCGCGTCACCATGGAGTCGATTTTTACTATACATTTCGTGATGAAGCTTACGTCACTACGCGTTCCGACTATCGTCTTTTTTTTGATGCGGCTTACCGAATGGTCTATATACCCTTTGGGGCCAATATTCTGCATTACTATCCAGTGGCCGGATTTGAGCGTGATTTGGACTTTGCCATTATGGCCACACGTAAAAGCGAGCATATGTCCTATATGCGAGACATAGTGCGGCGCCATCGTGGCTTTATTGACGGACCTGGATGGAAGCATGTACGGCATTTCCAATTCAACCGCGAGCGGGACCGTTATATCTATGCGCGGGCCAAAGTCGGCCTGAATGTTCATTTGCCAGAGCAGATTGAGTGGGCCTGCGAAGTTAATGAGCGTACCTACCAGCTCGCTGCATGTGGCGTCCCGCAGCTCATTGATCGTGTCAAATTGCTGGACAAGTTATTCAGTCGTGATGCGCTAACAATTGCCGACTCACCACACGTATATGCGCATCTGTTTGAATCGTTGCTGTTGCATCCGGAGGAAGCCACACAAAAGGCGTTGCTAGCACAGCGGGAAGTATTCGCAATTCACACCACTTTTCATCGCGCAGATTCGCTAATGCGACAACTCGCATCGCTGTGAGGCTTAAGAATGATAATGAAACGATTCACGCGCCTCAAGGGCTTGGGCCGCTACGCCTGCTTAGGTGTTGCTGTGTTGAACCAGTTGGGTCGGGGCAGTAAGTTTCATAACGTTCAAAAAGGGCGTTCTGACTATTTGTTGCAACTGCTGGCTGACGCTAGTGTTAAGTGCCAACCTGCCTGCGTAAGACCATTTCTGTCGCGTGAGTATATTGCGCCAGTGATCGACCAACAGGTCCATATTTGTCCGGATTTCGCACCAGAGATGATTCTGGTAGATTCATTTTCCGATCTCACGGACCAGGTTTTTCGCCACCGCGCCCAGGGCTGGAAATTTTGCTGTAACTATCAGGATCTCGCACACGGTCCAGACTTTGACGAAATTTTTGAAAGCCTGGGACTGCTCAATTTGGGCGAGCTCGAGGCCAATTACCGGCGCTTGCTAGGACTGATTGAGGCGCGCTGGCCAGGCACCCCAGTGGTCTATTTGCATTTTCCGGACGCGCTGGAACAGCGTGAAACTTTTTTGACGCGTGCCAAAATTATCCGTGAAGTGGTTGCCCGCTGTGCTGCTGACTGCCACAATTTCTATTCCTTTTCCGTGCCCGCTTCGGTGGTCAAACCCCCGGACGAGGTGGAGCCCGGACTAAAAGACTTTGCCTATCATTACAACATGGGCACGTATGCGGCCTTTGCGGACATGATTCGGACGAATCCGGTGCTTCGAAAGTTATTCTAAATATGCGCCAATCTAACGCATACGCTCAGCCAGTACGGACCTGCGCCGTGGTGCAGGGCAATATTCGGCGCGGTACCGCAGAGGTACTCCAGCACCTGCGTGCTCATTTTGATCTGGTCATCCTTTCTACCTGGAGCGATGAAGCTGCAGATAAAATTCCTGTCGGAGACTGGGTCCTGGTACTAAGCGACAAGCCAGTTGTGGCAGGAGGGTCGCATCGCAACTACCAACGTTTGAACACGGCTGCCGGTTTGCGCCGTGCTGCCGAGCTTGGCGCCTCCCATGTCCTAAAGTGGCGCACCGATATGCTGCCCACGAAGCTTGATGTGGCGCAATTACTAGCTTGGTCGCAATTCGCGCCCCCAACGGGTTTGCCTGGGCGTGTAGTGACCTGTGCTTTTCGCAACCTGACTGTGAAGCAGGACTGGTTCTCTACCATCCCCGATTTGTTCGCCTTTGCTCCTCTGGCGCTAATGCAGTTGCTTTGGGGTGATGAATGCTTTGACTACGGGCTGGAACTGCATCTGCCGCCAGGTCTGGTGCGGGACTGTGGCACGGCCTGGATGGAACGGCCTGATGTACTAGGCCTGTACTGTGCTGAAGCAGAGTTGTATGCACTATTCCGGCAGCGCTTGCAGACACAGTTGCAGCGCACGCTACAGCATCGTGATATTGCCAAACAATGTATGCGCTTGGTGGACCATAGATGGTTCGGTATCTGCTGGTTTGGCGATGCTGGATTTCGGCCGATTACACAGGCACTACAACACCCTTGGTGGACCGAAGCGCAATGGCGCTCTGGTGAGCCCATACGTGCCGAATGGGGCTATCCCGACCGCGGTTGGAAGAAAAAATTTAGCGGGAAGTATTTGACACGCTGGGTGCAAAAAACGGAACTACGTATGCAGCAGACCTGGTACGAAGACCATCTGGCAGCGCAGCTTGCGGCACCGCGCGTGCAGCAAAGAAGCTGATTCGCGGTGTAGACGGTGAGCGTCGCGTGGCACCCGTACAGCCGCGGGTGCTGAGACGGGCTCAGGCGAAGTAGCTCTGCATAATTGTTCAATTATGTACAAATTCCTGTAACGCAACCGCGATTTGCTGAAAACATTAGCGGGTTTTGCACTATTCAAGTTCTGAATATAAGGGAATATGAACCCACATGTATCACGCAACGCCAGCAGTCGAAGTTTATATTTCAGATTGCTGTCATATATGCGCCCATACTGGAAAGTATTTGCGCTAGCCATTCTCGGAATGCTGGGAACCGCCGCTACCGAGCCGGTGTTTCCGGCAATCATGAAATATCTGCTTGACCGTAGTTTCAAGACCGAAGACCCACGTATGGTCTGGCTGGCACCGCTCGCCATCATCCTGCTGTTCATGCTGCGGGCAATATTTTCAATCGCCACCAACTACTTGATGGCTTGGCTGTCCACCCGCCTGATTACCGACATACGCATGGAAATGTTTTCCAAAGTACTTTTGCTGCCAACCCAGCACTTTCACGATCAGTCCGCTGGCCGCATCACTTCGAAACTGATGTACGAAGTGGGCAACATTAGTGAAGCCGCAACCTATGTTCTGGTAACTGCGTTGCGGGAGTCGTTTACTGCCATCGCCTTGCTGTCCTATCTGGTGTATCTGGACTGGAAGCTGACACTTATCACGCTGGTAGTAGGTCCACTAATCGCCTTGGTGGTGAAAGGCTTCAGTCGACGCATGCGCATGGCCAGTCGCATGTCCTACGAGGCATTCCATCAGCTAGTGCACATCATTGAGGAAACTGCAAATGCGCACAAAGTGATCAAAATATTTGGCGGCGAAGTACGTCAGACCCAGCGCTTTCGTGATGAGTTGAATAAGTTTCGGCGAGCCCAACTGCGCGAGGCTGTGCCAGCGGCTGCGATCACACCAGTAACCCATCTGGCAGCCTCGCTGGCAGTTGCCATTATCACGTTCATGGCATTGGGCAAAGCCACTGGTGACGCAAGTGCCTCGGTTGGCGGCTTTGTGTCCTTTATTACTTCGATGCTGATGCTAATTGCTCCAGTTAAGCAACTCACCACCATCAATGCTACGCTTCAGCGCGGTTTGGCTGCGGCCGAAGGTGTCTTCGGCATGCTGGACAGCGCTGTAGAACTTGATCAGGGAACCCGGCAACTTGGCCGGGCAAGGGGCCACATCGAATTCGAACAGGTGTGTTTCAGCTATCCGGGCGCAGAACGTCAGGCACTGAGTGGTATTGGCTTCACCATCGCGGCTGGGCAAAGGATTGCCCTTGTCGGTGCCTCTGGCGGTGGGAAAACTACTGTAAGTGCTTTACTGCCCCGATTCTATTCTCCGACTGCAGGTCAGATACGCATCGATGGCATAGATATCGCCGAATTGACGCTGTCGAGCCTGCGTACCAATATCGCGCTGGTAAGCCAGGATATTGTTCTTTTCAACGATACCGTGGCAGCAAACATTGCCTTTGGCAGCCAGGTGCCTTGCAGCCAAGAGGAAATTGTGGCAGCGGCGCAGGCGGCCAATGCATGGGAGTTTATCGAGAACCTGCCGCAGGGGCTGAATACGCATATTGGCGAGAACGGTGCCAAGCTGTCCGGTGGTCAGCGCCAGCGTATTGCCATAGCGCGGGCCGTGTTGAAGAACGCTCCCATATTAATTCTGGATGAAGCCACCTCGGCGTTGGACACTGAATCCGAACGACTTGTTCAGTCGGCCTTGCTGCGTTTAATGCACCATCGAACCACACTGGTCATTGCGCACCGCCTGAGCACTATATCGGACGCGGACCGGATTCTTGTGTTGCAGCGAGGGCAGATTGTTGAAAGTGGCACGCACCAAGAACTCTTGCGTCATCCTAGTGGCTATTACGCCAACCTGATTAATGCACAGACCTAACTATCCATCCAATAACTTGAGTTTTCTTTGGATTGGTTATCGGTGAGCAGTTCAACTTGTTGTAACTAAAGCAATACGAGATCTTCGGTCCGCCACCCAGAAACACTGAGCAGATAACATGAAAAACTTGTCCTTCGTCGTTCAAGGAAAAATCCAGCCAAATACAAAAAATTGCCTGTTGTCGATTCGACAGTTTTATCCGGCGTCCTGCGTCATTCTTTCCACTTGGGAATGTGATGTGGTTGAAGGATTGAGCTACGACACCTTGGTACGTAGTAAAGATCCTGGAGCTGTGGAGTTTGCACCAGGTTTTTTTTACAACCTAAATCGGCAAATTATTTCTAGCGCGGCGGGATTGAATAAGGTGGGGACAGATCTTGCAGTTAAGATGCGCACTGATACGCAGATCATTGATCGAAAATTGGAAAAGATTGCATCATCTCAACCTTTTGGACATTTCTTTGAGCACAGGATTGCCGCCCTGGATCTGTTTTTTAGAGACCCCCGCGCATATCCCTTGCTATTCCACATTGGTGACATCTTTCATTGTGGAAAGACCTCCGATCTATTGAATCTCTGGACCATTCCATTGGCACCCGAACCAGAGACATCAATGTGGTCGGCACGGCGTTTCGATATTCTGAATGATCGAAAAAGCTATCTGCCGAGATATGCTCCTGAGCAGTATATATTTATCGCATTTTTAAATAAGCTGGGCTACTCAGTGTCCCTTGATTATTGGTGCCAGACTACCGAAGAAGATGCAATATTTTCTGAACAAGCCATTGCCAGGAATTTTTCTATTTACACCATGGAAGAATTGGGACTACACGTACCGTCTCGACTTGCGATTCACGGTGACGCGGCTTCAATTTACACAGCCAGTTTTCTGTCATCAGTAGCAAGCAAAGGCGTTCAAATCCAAGAAATAAAAAACTACGTGCGTAGCCGCCGTTTGCGATTATTGCGCAAATTTCTTAAAAGCCCAACGGATTGGCGTAGGGCGATGGAATATTGGTGGGTAACTAGGCGCCTGCGTTGAATGCAACATCAGCGAATTAGTTGTAAGTAGGACTGCAAATCTTCAGGTGTACCAATACCATGCATGGCTGACAGTGCGATATTGAAAATTCCAATGCGGCGCCCTTCCTGAATTGCATAGTTGTAGCTGGGGCAGCTATAGTACTCGTTATTAACTCGGTCACGTCGTACGAACATGTCAATGCAAGCGTTCACAAAGTCTTGGCCTTGGGTATAGTAATAGATACCTACGGTGGCGAATTCGGAAATAGCCTTTTTTTCCTTTACTTCGATCACTAGTTGACCCTCGTTCAGGCGCGCGAAGGACCATTTTGGATCGCGCTTTTCATCGATAAAAGTTAGGATGGATCCGTCTAAATGGCGCGCGCTGCAGTCATTGATAAAATCGGCGATGCGCATGTCAACGATCTGGTCTGAATTCGCTATCAATAGCGGGGTAGCCGTGTTGATATATTTGCGTGCATAGAGCACCGTGCAGGCGGTGCCTTCGGTGAGCGCGTCGATCGCTATGAAGATGGCGTTGAACTGACTTTCAATCTGACGCACCAGCTCTGCTTCTGCTTCCATGTGCTCTTTTCTGGCAATCAGGATATAGCGCGCTTGCGGGTAGGCCAAATTTTCCAACACACGCACAATCATCGGCTTCCCATTGACGTCAATAAAAGGCTTGGGCTTGCTGTAGCCGGCCTGGCTGAATCGACTACCGGCACCTGCCATTGGGATAACAATATTGATCATTCAGGTGCTCCAAGGTATTTGTCGTTGCTAGCGCCGGGAAACTTCACCACTGTGGTGACCGTATCTTCCAGGACTTCAAAATCGGTGGCTTCGTTGGCTTCAATCATGATAATGTCGCCCTTGCTGAATTCCTGCCCGTTCATGCGCACACGGCCGCTGCTGATAACCGTGATTTCCGTGGCCATCTTGTGATGGTGTAGGGCTTCGTAGGCCCCTTTGGAATATTCCTTGACGGCAACTTCCACTGCGTTGGTAGCAATCAGTGTTGGCGAAAAATTACCAACAAACCAACCTTTGACCATGTCTTCGAGGCGTGCTTTCTTCATGATGGGTAGTGCCTTTGGTAGTTCAAAGTTGCGGACCAAGGTGCCGCAACGAGGCCTCGAATTCTTGAATTTTTTGTGGTGTGTAGAAGGTGTGGTATTTTTCGCGATCGATGGGACTGGTGCGTATTCTTTTACCCTTCAGAATCATTTCATTGAGAGTTGGTGCAATGTAATAGCTGCCATTGATACTGCAGTCCTTTTCGATCGATCGCATGGCACTTTCGACAAAATCATGTCCGTGACGGAAGTAGTAAAGGCCAGCAATTGCATGGCGACTAATAGGACGCTTCTCCGCGGTCTCAACTACCTCCTGTGTAGAATTGACCCGCACGTAAGACCAGCGTGGGTGCACCGATTCAAAGGTAACCACGCCAGCATCGGCATCGCGCAGGGGGGCCAGCAATTGCGCCACTGGTTCATGAAATACCTGATCAGCGTTGGCAATCAGCAAAGGATTTTGGTTGTCAATATGGTCAATCGCCATGAGGGCACTGCAGACAGCCCCGCGCGTATCATTTTCCAGACGGACAATTTTGCAAGCGTGGTTGGTCAGGATGTTGAGCGTGCTGTCAAGATGGAACTTGCGGCAATCGGCACTATTGAGCACAAAGATAAATTGCACCTGATCTGAAGCGGCGCTCAGATTTTGGATGACATGTTCAATGATTGTCTGTTGGCCGATTTCTATAAGTGGCTTGGGGAATGGGTATTCGCCTTCGGGGAAATACAGACCTTTACCCGCCATTGGAATCAGTATATTGATCATGCAGTGCTACCTTCTATCATGTGGATCTGTGCAATGATATTTTGGTAATTGACATCTTCCACTTCATTGACTTCCATCACCCAAGCACCGCTGGCACGGGCTGCCTGGATGCCGCGTTCATTGTCTTCGACAATGAGGCAGTCATTCGGTGTCAGACCCAGCGTTTGAATGGCTTTGGCGTAAATCTCCGGATCGGGTTTGCCGATCTTGACGTCCTGGTTGGACAGGTAAAACTCCAAATAGTCCATGAGTGCAGACTGCTCCATCATGAGCTGCACCGTCTGCCGGATTGAGTTGGATGCTACCGCTAGTTGATAGCCTTCTTGCTTGAGACGTGACAAGGCGTACTCGTGATAGAAACGCGGCTTACATTTCGCGTAAATAATTTCGGTGGTGTATTGCTGCTTCATATTGTTAATGAAGTTGTGCAGACGCTCCGGCAAGCCTCGCTCGGTACTGAGCATTTCAAGCTTCTTTTTTGTTGGCAGCCCATCATAGGTAACCAGGTGGTCATACCGGCTGATTTCCATACCGAACAGGCCTAGTGCCTTGTTTAGGGCTTCGTAGTGCCAATCTTTGGCTTCAATAAGCACGCCGTCCATATCGAATATGACAGCCTTGATTTTAGTCATAGGAAAAACTCCCGTGCTTGTTCTGGGTAATCGGTACAAAGCATAAGTTGATCATTACCTATTTGTTGCTCCAGTTTTTTGTAGTGCATCCACTCGTCTAGGTATTTTCGTCGGTGCAAGTCAGGTGAAACAATGCATAACTGTTTGCCGATGCGCAAGTGGGCAATGACTATTTCATCGTTGATCCAGTGACTGTGAAATTCGTCCAGCCAAACGCCTTGGGCCAGTGAATAAAAGGCAGGCGTGATCTCATATTCACTTTGCCGCGTGAACGCGCGCAGAGGAAATTTTGCATAGGCCAAACCGTCTGGAACGGCCATGTCGAAGACAAAATAGTTGCTAACCTGGTAGGTAGTCAGCAGTTGATGAAGAGGTTGTTGCAACCCATCTGCCTTGATATTGAGGGCCAGCGGCAGTGGCTTGTCGTAATGCTTGTAAATATCCAGAAAATCTTCTATTGGCAGCGCCTTGTGGTCTGCCATGTCATGCGAGATCACCAGCCGGCTATTGCGATCCCGGATATCCGTTTCAGTACCAAAATTGAGGGCGAAGCTGCGTTCGAAGGCGATCCGGCTATTTTTTTCGACCGGGTCTTTCCAATAACCTCTGTGCGATAGAACAATCAAATTAGACCTCGTGATTTGAAATACGTGTCAGATGCGCCCCAGCCACCGCCGCAAACGTCTGCCGCTGCGCGACATCCAGTTGCCACCTTCGCGTGGCCAGTCCATGTCACGCTCCCAGGCCGACTGATAAATCACACCACAGTAGTAGCGTGCAAGTTCGGAGGATCGGATGGCAGCGCGCTGGTCTTGATCGAATTGCCAAGCGTAGTGGTACACCTTAAATAGCGATTGGCAGGGTAGCAGTGGAATTGCCCGGTAGGCCAGGAGCGCTTCGCCATACCAGCGCGATTCTATGGGGGCCAGCGTGATGACGTCTGCGAAAGTGACACCACGTGGCTGCAGGTAATTTTTTTCCAGACTTTCCCATACTGTGCGGTGCCAAACCAGTGGAAATGGGCCGAAGCTATAGGCGCGGCCAACGCGCCCAACGAGTTGCTGTACCAGTGCCGCTTCGTCGTAGAACGCATCGACCACACGCATTCGCTTGTGGCGCATGGCGTCTTCCAGTAGTTCGTGTGCCTCGTCCAACATCGTGTAAGGCGTGCCATCGAGTGCGACAAAATCAGCACGACCAAAGGGGCGAATAAAAATCGCATCTGAATCCAGGCAGACGTAGGCTTGACAGATGTTTAAGCGCCAGAATTCTGATTTGATTACCTGCTGTGAAATATTGCCAGGCATGCTTAGAACTTGTACTGGATCAATTTGCGACGAGGCTCGAAGAATGTCCTCGTCGGCCAGCAGTTCCACCTGCAATCCAGACAACTGTTGGCTGAATAATGCGAGATCTGCCTGCGGTACCGAGACATAAAACGGAAGCTGCTCGGTGTTGTATTGTTGGATCGAACGCGCCAGACGTTGCACACGCCGTAGATCGGTGCAGTAACTTTTGCAATAAAGTACCAGTGGCTTCATGCGCGCCTGTCTTCGTAGGCGCTGAGCACCTTGGCTGCGAACAGACCGAGGTGGGTGGCACGCGCCACCATGATGCGACGCAGCGCAAAGCAGTCATGATCAGCATGCACTCGTCCACGTCGGGTGGTTGTTGCGCTGAGGTAGCCCGCCTCCTGAACTAGGTCACGGTGCTCCGTAGAAAACCAACCGTAGGGGTAACAAAAATGCCGAACTGGTGCGCCGATGGTGGTCTCCAGGTCCTCTTTGGATTGAAAAATTTGTCGGCGTGCCTCGTTGAGCGGGATTTTGGTCAATGCGGCATGGGTGCAAGTATGCGAACCGACATCCATACCAGCCTTACTCCACTGGCGCCAGTCCGTAGCTGCCATGAGCGGCTTTTGCGGGATGCCTAGATGCAGGTCCCAACTGTTGCTGGCGCCGAGCATGCTGCTGACGCCATAGCAGGTCGCGCTAAAGCCGTGCTTCAGCAATACCGGCAAGGCATGCTCGAGGTTGTTCAGAAAGCCATCGTCGAAGGTAATACCCACCACTTTGCCGTGCTTTTCACCACTCAAATAGGGTTCCAGCTCATGCATTGACACACCACGGTAACCGAGATAATGAAGCAGGGCCATTTGGCGCGAGAAAGAGGCCGGCGCCACCACAAGTCCGCGCAGTGCGCCGCCACGTGCCGGTGGCGTATCAATCTGGTGATACATCAGAATCGGGATAGGCATGATAATCAGCTTTGCATTTGCGCTAGTGAGGCGTAGTAGCCCTCAGAGGCCATCAGATCGGCGTGGCTACCGGCTTCAACGATACGGCCCTGGTCCAGTGCCAAAATGCAGTCTGCATGTTCGATGGTACTGAGCCGGTGTGCAATGACCAGCGTCGTGCGGTTCTTCATCAGCGTCGCCAATGCGGATTGCACCAGGCGCTCAGACTCGGTGTCCAGTGCCGAAGTAGCTTCATCCAGAATCAGGATGGGTGCATTTTTCAACAAGGCTCGGGCGATAGCAATGCGTTGGCGTTGACCGCCGGAAAGTTTGGCACCGTCTTCGCCAATTGCAGTGTCCAGGCCCTGCGGGAGCTGTTCTATGAAGTCCCAGGCATTTGCCGCTTTTGCGGCGCGAATAACATCCTCCCTACTGCAGGAAATACTCGAGCCGAAGGCGATATTGGCAGCCATACTGGCATTAAAAAGAACGATGTCCTGGCTCACCAGTGCGATATTGTGGCGCAGGCTGTGCAAGGTCAGGTCATTGATGTCTATGCCATCAATGCGAATCGTGCCGGTGGTCGGAGTGTAGAAGCGAGGAAGTAGTGCGCCGACGGTAGTCTTGCCGCCGCCCGAAGCGCCGACCAGCGCAATCGTCTGTCCGGCGTGGGCGTGAAAGCTGATGTCGTTCAATGCACTGCGTTCGGCGCCCGGATAGGTAAAGCTGACGTGCTGAAATTCAATTTCGCCTCGGGCCTGTTGCAGGTCCAACTGGCCATGGTCTTCTTCGCTGGGGCTGTCCATAAAGCCAAAGATGCTTTCGCAAGCTGCCAGCCCGCGTTGCAGGGTCGAATTGACGGTGGTGAGTTGTTTGATCGGAGAGATCAGCATCAGCAGTGCCGTGATGAAGGAGACAAAACCGCCAGCCGAAGCTCCGGCCTGACCAGTGCTTTGACTCAGTGCCAGAAAGATGATGATGGCGACTGCGAGTGAAGCGGCAACGTGGGTAATTGGGGTAATTGCCGAAGCAGGTACGGCTTCGCGCATGATGGCGCGACGCAGGCGTTCGGTATCTTGGAAAAAGCGATCGGTCTGTTGTGCCTGTCCACCAAATATTTTGATGACCTTGTTGGCGCTGGCGGTCTCCTCAATACTGTGGAAAATCTGGCGCATGGAGGTAATCGTATTACGACTGGCAGTGCGCATACGCTGTCCAAAACCCTTCACGATGAGGGCTACAACGGGTGCTATCACCATGCTCAGCAGGGTTAGCTTCCAGTCCAAATAGATCAGATATCCAAAAAGCGCTATTGCGGTCAGTGATTCTCGCACCGACGTCACCAGGACATTGGTCGCCGCATCACTAACATTGCCGGAGTCGACTACTAGGCGCGAGATAAGTTTGCCCGCCGACATGTCATGGAATACCTGGGTTGGTAGCTGCAGCATTTTCTGAAACATTTCGCGCCGAATATCGGTGATCAGCCGCGACGAGACCCAGCTCATTAGGTAATTGGTGCAAAACGAAAGTACGCCACGTACCGTAAACAGCACCATTATGCCGGCCGGTATGGCCCAGATAAGGCGGGCATCCTCAGTCTTGAAACCACGGTCCAGCAAATACTTCATGATGGCCGGGAATACCGGCTCCGACAATGCAGTGCCCACCATACCGAGCATCGCCAGCACAAAAGGTCTCCAGTAAGGGCGGATATACCCTGTCAGGCGAAGGTATAAGTCGCGATTGCTCGCCTGTGCGGGGGGGGGCAATGTCATGGTTGATCCAGCTGTTGGCTTGGCAAGGCTGCGGGCGCCTTCCAATCTTGCCCCTTTTGCATTTCAATGGCTTTGGCATAGCGGTAGAACGTGCCTTCAAAGTTGCCCAGCGCAATGACAAAGCCAGGCCAGCCATCCAGGAATCCGAGTTTGAACAGGTAGTGCTTCCAGAACGCCCATTTTGCGTGCAGAAGGGCGGTCCACATGCTGATTTTCTTGTGCTTTATCTTTTCTGCCCCCAAAGTCGAATATCGATTCGCCTTGTGCATCACCTCGGCCATATTTTTAAAAGGAAATTGCCAGATCGCGTTCTGCATGCGTCCGATCGGCTTGTCAGTTAGCAGTTGGTAGCCTTCATGCACCGGTTTGAGGTCGTAGCGCATGCAATCTTTGCGGAACAACTGTGGCTGTCGGTAATTCGGATACCAGCCGGAATGGCGTATCCATTGGCCCATGAAAAAATTGCGCCGTGGCGTCCAGTAAGCGTCCAGCGACTGTGGGTTGTTGATGATGGAGCGCACTTCGGCAGCAGCCTCAGGGGTACAGCGCTCGTCCGCGTCTACACTGAATATCCAGGGGTGGCTGCAGGCCGTAATTGCGTGGTTCCGCAAATCACCGAAACCGTTAAATTTGACTTGGACAACGCGCGCGCCTAAGCTTGTGGCGATCTCCGCTGTACCATCCGTGCTCCAAGAGTCGACCACAATAATTTCATCGGCCCATTGCACGCTTTCTATGGTGGCTCGCACCTTTTCGGCTTCGTTGAATGCAATGATGTATACGGAAACCAGGGGCATCGAAAGTGTTACCATAAAAACATGAACTCGGCCCCGCATTGTGACGCGCAGCACTTCAGCAGCGTAGTCTATGTCAAAAATGCCAACTCCTGATTTGATCTCAATTGTTATAGCAACCTACAACCGCAGCGACGCTTTGTGCGCGGTGTTGCAGTCATTGGCGGCACAGGACGACAAAGCATTTGAGGTCATCGTTGCAGATGACGGATCGCGCCAGAGTGAACAGGACTTGATTGCCCAATGTGCAGAGCGACTTGGGTTGCAGGTTTGCCACATCTGGCACCCGGATGTGGGCTTTACGCTGGCGCGGGTACGTAATCTCGGGGTTGCCGTTGCATGTGGCAGCTACGTGATTCTGCTGGACGGCGATTGTGTTGTCGAAACTGATTTCGTGCGCCGCCATCGTGAGCTGGCGCAGCCAGGCTATGTCGTCAACGGCAGCCGGGTGCTATTGTCGCAGGCGTTGACTCAGGCGGTTATTGCCGGCCAGACGACAATTTTTGGCCGTTCTTACTGGTTCTGGCTAGCCCTACGTTTGCGGGGTCAAGCCAGCAAACTTACTGGCTTGCTGCGTTTGCCAGACATGACCAGCCGGGTCCAGCATAACTTTGTTTGGAAGCGGATTCGCGGTTGCAATATTGGTGTCTGGCGTACTGATTACGTTGCTGTAAATGGTTTTGATGAGTCCTTCGTTGGTTGGGGCCATGAGGACGCAGACTTTATTTTGCGGTTACACAATCACGGTATAAAGCGCAAAAATGGCTACTGTGCGACTGAGGTTTACCATCTCTGGCATCGGCAGGCTGAACGCCAAACCGAGTCCAAAAATGTTGCAATAGTGAATAGCCGAATTCAAACCGCGCAAATCGAGCCAACAATCGGTTACAGAGAGTGCCTGGACGCCAGCGATGTAGTGGTCCACAGATGGGGATAATTGAGACACGATGATTAGACTAATTGCAGCAGTAATGTTGGTGCTGGCCCAGGCCAGCGCCTGGGCCCAGTTTCGGATTGAAGTCACTGGCGTAGGCCTGACCCAGGTGCCACTGGCCATTGTGGCGTTCAAGGGCGAGGACCGCGTGACCCAGAAGGTGTCGGCGATTGTGCTGGCCGACCTGGAGCGCAGCGGTCAGTTCCGCGGTATTGAAACCGCCGGCTTTCTGATGGACGAGACCACGCGCCCGGACTTTTCCGTTTGGCGGCAGAAGAATTCCGATGCCCTGGTGGCCGGCAGCATTACACGCCTGGCCGACGGCAAATACGACGTGCGCGTGCACTTGTGGGACGTGGTGCGCGGCCAGGACCAGGGCGCCTGGAGCAACGCCGTGGTGGCCGCCGACCTGCGTTTGGCAGCGCACCGCATTGCCGACTTTGTGTACGAGAAGCTGACCGGCGACAAAGGCATCTTTTCGACCCGCATTGCCTATGTCACGAAACGCGGTCAGAACTACAACCTGTGGGTGGCCGATGCCGACGGTGAAAGCGCCCAAAGTGCCCTCAACAGCGCTGAGCCCATCATTTCACCGGCCTGGTCGCCCGGCGGCAACCGACTGGCCTATGTCTCGTTTGAGGCGCGCAAGCCGACCATTTATGTGCACGAAGTGGCGACCGGAAAACGCCGTCTGGTGGCCAACTTCAAGGGCTCAAACAGTGCCCCAGCCTGGTCGCCGGACGGTCGCTTCCTGGCGGTTACGCTGAGCCGCGATGGCGGTTCACAGCTGTATTTGCTGGATTTGTCGGCACCGGGGTCTGAGCCACGGCGCCTGACCCAGTCGAGTTCGATCGATACCGAGCCTATCTTTACGGCCGATGGCCAGTCCATCTTGTTTGTCAGCGACCGGGGTGGTTCGCCGCAGATTTACCGTGTGCCGGTGTCCGGCGGTTCGCCTGAGCGCGTAACCTTCAGCGGCACCTACAACATTTCTCCGGCACTGAGTCCAGACGGACGCTGGTTGGCCTTCATTTCACGCATCAGCGGCGCCTTCAAACTGCAGGTGATGGAAATGGCCAGCGGCACCGTGACGCCCATCACCGATACCAGTGCCGACGAAAAACCGAGCTTTTCGCCGAACGGCAAGATGCTGATTTATGCCACCCAGCAGGATGGCAAGGAAGCCTTGATGACCACGACCCTGGACGGAAAAATCAAGGCCCGCCTGGCCGGACAGACGGGCGACATCCGGGAGCCCAATTGGGGCCCATTCCAGAAGTAATCGGGTACACACAGGAGTTGTTTGCATGAAGCGTTATTTTTCTCTGGCCATGGTGTTGGTGCTGGCCTTGTTGCTGGGCGCCTGTAGTTCAGCGGTGCGGCTGAATGATGTGCCGGTGGTTGACCACTCCAGCGGCACTGCGGCCGGCGATGGCACAGCAAACGGCAATGCCGATGCCGGCAGCAGCCCGGTTGGCAAGGGCGTGGTCGAAAGCGTTGATCTGGCGCGCATAGCGTCGCTGGACGCCAATGCGGCTGCGCTGTCCAAGGTAATTTATTTTGACTACGACAGCTATCTCATCCGCAGCGAGTTCCAGCCCATCATTGATGCCCAGGCCAAGCTGCTGCTGGCCGACAAGGCGCGCAAAATCGTGCTCGAAGGCCACACCGACGACCGTGGTGGTCGCGAATACAACCTGGCGCTGGGCCAGAAACGTGCCGAGTCGGTACGCCGGGCGCTGACCCTGCTGGGCGTTAACGACAACCAGCTCGAAGCCATCAGTTATGGCAAGGAAAAGCCGGCCGTAGTGGGTGACACCGAAGAAGCTATGCAGAAAAACCGCCGCGTGGAGATTACAAGCCGATGACTATTTACCGCCGCCCCTGGTACCGTTGTTTTACCCGCTGCAGCAGTGTGCTGGTGTTTGCGCTGGGTGCCAGCCTGGCCCACGCCGGACTGTTTGACGACGAGGAAGCGCGCCGCGCCATTCTGGACCTGCGCCAGAAGATTGAAGCCGGCAAACAGGAGACCGACCAAAAGGTTGGCGACGAAGCCAAGCGCGCCACCGACGAAGCAGCCCAGTTGCGCCTGGGCATGCTTGATCTGCAGAGCCAGCTCGACGCCGCCAAGGGCGACATTGCCAAATTGCGCGGCATGAATGAACAACTGGCCAAGGACGTGTCCGACCTGCAGCGAAAGCAAAAGGACCAGCTGCAGGCTTTTGATGACCGGCTGCGCAAACTGGAGCCACTGCGGGTCAGTGTCGATGGCAGCGAATTCCAGGCCGATCCGGCCGAGCGTCGCGATTTTGAAGCCCATCTGGCCACCTTCCGCAAAGGTGACTTTGCCGCTGCGGTCAACGGCTTCGTCGACTTTTTGAACCGCAATCCGCAGACCGGCTACCGGCCCTCGGCGCTGTTCTGGCTTGGCAATGCACAGTATGCGGTGAAGGATTGCAAGAGCGCCGTCACCAATTTCCGCAGCCTGGTCAGCAGTGCGCCGGAGCACATGCGGGCACCTGAGTCTTTGCTGGCGATTTCCAGTTGCCAGCTGGAGGCCAAAGACACCAAAGGCGCACGCAAGACGCTGGAAGACCTGGTTGCCAATTACCCGGCGTCCGATGCCGCTGGCGCCGCCAAGGACCGACTGGCGCGCTTCAAGTAATGGAGCGCCGATTTGGTGGCCTGGCGCGCCTGTATGGCGAGCAAGGCGCGCGCCGGATTCGCCAGGCGCATATCGCCGTGGTGGGCATCGGTGGCGTCGGTTCCTGGGTTGCCGAGGCACTGGCGCGCAGTGGCGTTGGCACGCTGACGCTGATTGACCTGGACCATATTGCTGAATCCAACGTGAACCGCCAGGTGCACGCTTTGAGCAGCACCCTGGGCATGGCCAAAGTCGAGGCCATGCGCCAGCGCATACAGCAGATCAACCGGGAGTGCGCAGTGCATGCCGTTGATGCATTCGTTGAAGCCGACAACTGGCCGGGTGTTTTGCCTGCCGGAGTCCAGGGCCTGATCGATGCCTGTGACCAGGTGCGCAGCAAAACCGCCATGGCCGATTGGGGGCGCCGTGGACGCGGTCTGTTTCTGACGATCGGTGCGGCCGGCGGTAAGCGCCACGCACATCGGGTGGAAGTGGCCGATCTGTCCAAGGTCACCCATGACCCGCTATTGGCACAAGTGCGCTATGGCCTGCGTCGTTCGTTTGGTGCCCCCAAGGAAGGCAGGGCATTGGATGTACACTGCGTCTTCAGCCGCGAGGAAGTGCGTGCCGCAGATCCCTCGTGCGCCGCGTCGCAAAGCGATGGCAGTTTGAATTGCCATGGCTATGGTTCGGTGGTGAGTGTCACGGCAACTTTCGGTATGGTCGCGGCGGGATGGATGATTGATAAAATTTCTCTGCAAGATTCAGAATGAGCCAAAAAATAGCGCTATAATCTGAGGCTTCGCGGATTGTGAAACAGCTAGCAAAAAAGTTAACTGTTCCTGCAGTTTGTGGGGACGTTAGCTCAGTTGGTAGAGCAGCGGACTTTTAATCCGTTTGTCGTGGGTTCGACTCCCGCACGTCCCACCAGATTTATTTGGTTGTTGAGGTTAACGTCAGGTTATTGTGGGTTCTTAGCTCAGTTGGTAGAGCAGCGGACTCTTAATCCGTAGGTCGACAGTTCGAATCTGTCAGGACCCACCACAATAAGCCCCCAAGGGCGGTGAAAACCCTGCTATCGAAAAGGTAGCAGGGTTTTTTCTTGTGCTGGTGGTTCTGCGCTAAGCGCTTGCTCATTCAAGGAAGGGACCACGCCCAACAGCCTGGGTGCGGTCAAGTCACATGAAATACATCATCAGAGTGCTGGTGGCTTGCGCATTGCTGGGCCTGCTGGCCTGGGCCATGTCTTATATCTCCAGCGACGAAAACAGCGTTCAGGCGCCCAATGACTGGGGCATTGCCAAGGACAAGTTCCGCAAATAATGGTGCCGCACCGGGGCGCTACGGCCCCTGCTTATCTGCGTTGCTGTGCGCAAGCGAACGCGCTCAGTGGCACTTGTAGATAAAGAACTCGCGTTTGCCGTATTCGGTTGAATTGCCCTTCACCAGGGTATCTCCGCCTGCGTCTATCGCCGCATTGCGCGCCAGTTTCAGCAGATTTTCTTCCACCGCTTCAGCACTGCGGGTATAGAAGGCAACACTGGATAGCACGCCCACTGTGGTATTGCCCTTGGACTGGCATTTGCTGACCTGGCTGGCATCGGCCATGGAGACAGTTTCAGCGCCGACGCGGGCGTCTATCAACCGATCGGCACAGCCGCTTAGGGCAGACAACAACAGCGCACCCAGCGCCAGGGATAAAGGTTTCATAGCTCGCATAGTCGCTCCAAATTGCAAGCCTGCATTATTCCCCAGTCTGGCCGCAGCGCGCGCTGGCTCAGGCCTCCAGCTTGCCGCTGAGCTCGAGCCATTGGTCTTCCAGGGTTTTGAGTTCCTGGTTCACTATCTTGAGCCGGCGTCCGGCATCGGCCAGCACCGTGGGGTGCGGATTGTCAGCCAGGGTGTTTTCCAGCGCCGTGCCTTCGGCCTGCAAACTGGCCATGCTGGCCTCCACCGTCTGCAGCGACTTTTTCCATTGCTTGACCTGCTCAGCGCTGGCCTTGCCGGATGCTTGCGCCGGCGCCAGTGGCGCCTTTTTCAGGCTGGCGTTTTTTGCCGCTTCGGCCTTGGCTTCTTCCTTGGCCAGCTCACGCTGGCGCCGGGCTTCTTCCAGCAGATAGCGCTGGTAGTCGTCGAGGTCTCCGTCAAACGGTTCGACACCGCCGCGCGACACCATCCAGAACTCATCGCAGACGGCGCGCAGCAAGGCCCGGTCATGGCTGACCAGCATCACCGTGCCCTCGAACTCGTTGAGCGCCATCGACAGCGCTTCGCGGGTGGCCAGATCCAGGTGGTTGGTAGGCTCGTCCATCAGCAGCAGGTTGGGGCGTTGCCAGACCAGCATGCACAGCACCAAGCGGGCTTTTTCGCCGCCACTCATGCTGCCCACGGCTTGCTTGACCATATCGCCGCTGAAATTGAAATTGCCGAGAAAACTGCGCAAGTCTTGCTCGCGGGTATTTTGTCCATTGATCTTGCCGGCGGCCTGCAGATTGCGCGCCAGCGTGATCATGTGTTCCAGCGGGTTGTCGGCAGGGCGCAGCACATCAAGCTCTTGCTGCGCAAAGTAGCCGATGTTCAGGCCCTTGCCCTCCGTGACTTCGCCACCCAGTGGCAGCAGGTCGCGCGCCACGGTTTTCACCAGCGTTGATTTGCCCTGGCCGTTGGCGCCCAGAATGCCGATACGCTGGCCGGCCAGCACCGATTTGCTGACATTGCGCACGATGACCGTTGGCGGTGTATCGGTGGGCGCGCCTTCAGGCGCCGGATAACCAAAGCTGACGCCGGTCATGGACAGCATCGGGTTGGGCAGGTTGGCCGGTTCGCTGAATTCGAAAGTGAAGTCGGCTTCCGACAGCAGCGGCGCAATTTTTTCCATGCGGTCCAGCGCCTTGACGCGGCTTTGCGCCTGTTTCGCCTTGCTGGCTTTGGCCTTGAAGCGGGCGATGAATTTTTGCAGGTGGGCAATTTTGTCCTGCTGCTTGGCGAAAGCGTTTTGCTGCAGCTCCATCTGCTCGGCGCGCATGTCTTCAAACTTGCTGTAATTGCCGCCGTAACGCACCAGCTTGCCGGCGTCAATGTGCAGCGTGACATTGGTGACGGCATCGAGAAATTCGCGGTCGTGGCTGATCACCACCATGGTGCCTTCGTATTTCTTCAGCCAGGCTTCGAGCCAGACCAAGGCGTCCAGGTCCAGGTGGTTGGTTGGCTCGTCGAGTAGCAGCAGGTCGGACGGACACATCAGGGCGCGTGCCAATTGCAGGCGCATGCGCCAGCCGCCGGAAAAGCTGTTCACCGGCTTGTCCAGTTCGCTGCTCTTGAAACCGAGCCCGAGAATCAGCGCTTGCGCGCGCGCTGGTGCGTCGTGCTCGCCGGCATCGTGCAGCGCCATGTAGGCGTGCGCCATGCGGTCGTAATCGTCGGTGGCTTCGGCGGCTGCCACTTCAATGCGTGCGGCATTGAGCTGGGTGTCGCCTTCGACCACAAAGTCGGTGGCGCTCTGCGCGGTCTCCGGCATGTCCTGGGCGACCTGGCCCATGCGCCACTGGGTCGGAATATAAAACTCGCCGCCATCTTCGTGCAGGTTGCCGTTGAGCAAGGCAAACAGCGAGGATTTTCCGGCGCCGTTGCGTCCCACCAGGCCGACTTTTTCGCCCGGGTTCAGGGTCACGGAGGCAGCGTCGAGCAACAGCTTGGCGCCGCGGCGCAAGCTAATATTTTTCAGGGTGATCATGCAAGCAGCGCTTCGCGCGTAATAAGGAGGACCTGGTCGTCACCGGCACTGGTGTCCAACCAGACCACTTCCAGCGTGGGAAATGCGGCTTCAAAGAATTCGCGTTCGTTGCCGATCTCCAGCACCAGCACGGCGTGCGGCAACATGTGATCGGCGGCGGTGGCCAGCAGGGCGCGGACAAAGTCCATGCCGTCCTGTCCACCGTGGAGATTGCCGTCCAGCGCCAGCGCCGGCTCGGCCCGGTATTCCGCTGGCAGCTGGGCCATGCTCTGGGCATTGACGTAGGGTGGGTTGCACAGGATCAGGTCGTACTGGCCCGGCAGGTTTTTCAGACCGTCCGATTGCAGCAGTTGTATGCGCTCGTGCAACTGGTGCCGTTCGACATTGATGCGTGCCACCTCCAGCGCTTCGCTGGAAATATCGGCAGCATCGACGCGCACTTCAGGGAACACCTGCGCAGCAATAATGGCCAGGCTGCCATTGCCGGTGCACAGATCGAGCACCGCGTGGCTGGACTCGCGCAGCCAGTAATCAAAGCCGCCATCCACCAGCAATTCGGCAATCAGCGAGCGCGGCACGATAACGCGTTCATCCACGTAAAAAGAAAAGCCCTGCAGCCAGGCTTCGCGCGTCAGGTACGCGGCCGGTTTGCGGCTGCTGATGCGTTCGCCCACCAGTGCTTCACAGGCCTCCTGTTCGCTGGCGCTGACGGGGCGCGCGGCGTCGGCACTGGCGGCGTCAATGGCGGTGTCCAGTGGCAGGCCGAGGCGCCACAGCACCAGCCAGGCGGCTTCGTCGAGGGCGTTGTTGGTGCCGTGGCCAAAGGCCAGTCCGGCGTCTTGCATGCGGCTGGCGCTAGCGTCAATCAGGGCGCGCAGATTCATGTCGCAACCTGCGCATCCAGCAGCTGCAGGGTTTTTTTGTAGATGGCTTTCAAGGGTTCAAGGTCGGCAATGCAGACGTGTTCGTTGATTTGGTGGATGGTGGCATTCGGCGGGCCGAGTTCGATGACCTGCGGGCAGATCTTGGCAATGAAGCGGCCGTCGCTGGTACCGCCGCTGGTGGAGAGCTGGGTTTGCACACCGGTTTCTGCGGCGATGGCGGCACACACCGCGTCAACCAGCGTGCCAGGCGGCGTCAGAAAGGGCAGGCCGCTGATGTTCCATTGCAGCGTGTAGTCGAGCTGGTGCGCCTGCAGGATGGCGTTCACACGCTGTTGCAGCTGCTCCGGGCTGGACTCGGTGCAGAAGCGGAAATTGAAGTCGATCACCAGCGCGCCGGGAATCACATTGCTGGCGCCGGTGCCGGCGTGCATATTGCTGACCTGCCAGCTGGTCGGCGGAAAAAAGGCATTGCCCTGGTCCCACACCGTGTCCACCAGCTCGGCCAGTGCTGCCGCGGCCAGGTGGACCGGATTGCGCGCCAGATGCGGGTAAGCGATATGGCCCTGCTGGCCATGGATCGTCAGCTTGCCATTCATGGAGCCGCGCCGGCCATTTTTGATCATGTCGCCACTGCGTTCCACCGAGGTCGGTTCGCCGACGATGCAGAAGTCAAGGCGCTCCTGGCGCTGTTGCAGCAGCTCGCAGACCGCCACGGTGCCATCGGTGGCCGGGCCTTCCTCGTCGCTGGTGAGCAGCCATGCCAAACTGAGGGCCGGCTCTGGCTGCTCCGCAAGAAACTCTTCCAACGCCACCAGCATGGCGGCGAGCGACGCTTTCATGTCGCTGGCGCCACGGCCAAAGAGCTTGCCGTCGCGGTGGCTCGGAACAAACGGCGGACTGCGCCATTGCTCCAGCGGTCCGGTTGGAACCACGTCGGTGTGTCCAGCGAAGACCAGGGTCGCGGCGCTGCGGCCGGGACGCTTGGCCCACAGATTCGTCACCTGCGCTGCGCCTTCGCCGCGGCACACGAATTCACAGACAAAACCGAGCGCCCGCAGGCGTTGCGCAATCAGTTGCTGGCAGCCCTGGTCGTCCGGTGTCACGGATGGGCGGGCTATCAGTTCTTCGGTCAGGTAAAGGGTGCGCGACATCAGTGGGTCACATCCAGCGAAATATCGGTGAAAGTGGCTTCTTCCTCTTCTTCTGGCGCGGCTTCGGAAACACCCGGCGCGGTGAAGTCGTTTTGCATGCGCCACAACAGATTGGTGGGCGAGTCGGCGTAAGCCAGGCCTTCCTTGCGCTCGACGATGCCTTCGACAATCAGGCGCGCAATGTCGTGTTCAAAGGTCTGCGAGCCTTCGGCCATGGATTTTTCCATGGCTTCCTTGACCCCGGAGAAGTCGCCTTTTTCAATAAATTCGGAGATCAGCTTGCTGTTGATCATGACTTCCACCGCCGGCACCCGGGCACCGCTGACCGAGCGCAGCAGGCGCTGTGACACCACCGCCTTGAGCGCGGCGGCCAGGTCACCGAGCAGGGTGGCGCGCACCTCGACCGGGTAAAAACTCAAAATCCGGTTCAGGGCCTGGTAGCTGTTGTTGGCGTGCAGCGTTGCCAGGCAGAGGTGGCCGGACTGGGCGTAGGCAATCGCATCGGACATGGTGTCGCGGTCGCGGATTTCGCCAATCAGAATCACGTCGGGGGCCTGGCGCAGGGCATTTTTCAAGGCCACTTGCATCGACACGGTATCGGTACCGACTTCGCGCTGGTTGACCACACATTTCTTGTTTTTGAACAGGTACTCGATCGGATCTTCGATGGTCAGAATGTGGCCCGTGCTGTTGGCATTGCGAAAATCCAGCATCGACGCCAGCGTTGTGCTTTTGCCTGCGCCGGTGGAGCCGACCATCAGGATCAGGCCGCGCTTTTCCATCACCAGGTCACCCAGCATCATTGGCACCGACAGCTCGGCCAGCGCCGGTATTACGCCCGAAATAAAGCGCACCACGGCGGCAATGGTGCCGCGCTGGCGCATGGCGCTGACGCGGAAGCGACCCACACCCTGCATGGGAAAACCCATGTTCAGTTCGCCAGTGGCATCGAGTTCGGCCAGCCGTTCGGCCGGCAACACCTCGGCCAGCAGACTGCGTGGCGCATCCACCGGCAGGGACTGGGCATTGATCGGAACGCACTGGCCATTGATTTTGATCAATGCCGGTGCGTGGGCCGACAGATACACGTCAGAGGCACGCTTCTCACCCATGAGGCGCAAGATGCGCTCCATGGTTCCCGGGGTGGTGCTGGTGGCCATGGTGGCAGATCAGTCGCGCAGCAGGTCGTTGAGCGAGGTCTTGGCGCGGGTTTGAGCGTCCACGCGTTTGACGATCACCGCGCAGTACAGGCTGTATTTGCCATCGGCACTGGGCAGGTTGCCAGACACCACCACCGAGCCGGCAGGCACGCGGCCATAGCTGACGGTGCCAGTGGCGCGGTCATAGATTTTGGTGCTTTGGCCGATATAAACACCCATGGAAATCACCGAGTTTTCTTCGATGATCACGCCTTCCACCACTTCCGAGCGGGCACCAATAAAGCAGTTGTCTTCGATGATGGTCGGGCCAGCCTGCATCGGTTCGAGCACACCGCCGATACCCACGCCACCGCTCAAGTGCACATTCTTGCCAATCTGGGCACAGGAACCCACCGTGGCCCAGGTGTCCACCATGGTGCCTTCGTCGACATAGGCACCGATGTTGACGTACGACGGCATCAGGATCACGCCCTTGCCCAGGTAGCTGCCGCGGCGGGCCACGGCGGGTGGCACCACGCGCACGCCGGTGGCCTTCATGGCGGCTTCGTCGAGGTCGGCAAACTTGGTTGGCACCTTGTCATAAAAGCCCAGCTCGCCGGCCTGGATCACGGCATTGTCTTTCAGACGGAAGCTCAGCAGCACGGCCTTTTTGATCCACTGGTGGGTGGTCCACTGTCCCACGCCTTCGCGCGTGGCGACGCGCAATTTGCCATTGTTGAGCTGGTCGATCACGTGGTCGACGGCGTCACGGACTTCCTGGGACGCCGAAGTGGCGGAGATATTGGCACGGTCTTCCCAGGCGTTGTCGAGGATGGTTTGGAGTTGTTGGGTCATGGTGTCAATGCTTTATTTGTTAGGGTTGAGAAGGGCTGGATTTCACGAACTGGACTATGCGCTGGGCCGCCTCCACGCACTCTTCGGTTTCTGCAACCAAAGCCATGCGGATACGTCCGGCGCCGGGATTGGCGCCATGGGCCTCACGCGCCAGGTAGCTACCGGGCAATACCGTGACATTGTAAAGAGCCAGCAGCTGGCGTGCGAATTCGGTGTCGCTGCCCTCGACCCGGGCCCACAGATAGAAGCCGGCATCGGGCAGACTGACGTCCAGCACCTCAGACAGCAGCGGCGTTACCTGGGCAAATTTGGCGCGGTATTTGGCCCGATTGTCCACCACATGGGCCTCGTCGTCCCAAGCCGCCACGCTGGCGCTTTGCACCACCGGACTCATGGCGCTGCCGTGGTAGGTGCGATAGAGCAGGAATTTCTTGATCCACTGGGCATCACCGGCACAGAAACCGCTGCGCATGCCGGGCACGTTGCTGCGCTTGGACAGGCTGGTGAAGGCCACCAGGTTTTTGAAATCGTGGCGGCCCAGCCGAGCCGCCGCTTCCAGGCCGCCCAGCGGCGCTTCGTCGCGGAAATAAATTTCGCTGTAGCACTCGTCGGAAGCGATGACAAAGCCAAAACGGTCGCTCAAGTCGAACAGCTTTTGCCATTCGGACAGCGGCATTACCGCGCCAGCAGGATTGCCCGGCGAACAGACAAACAGCAACTGGGTCCGGGCCCAGACCGGGTCTGGCACGGTGTCCCAGTTCTGGGCAAAATTGCGCGCCGGATCCGACGCCACGAAGTAGGGCTCAGCAGCGGCCAGATAGGCCGCCCCTTCATAGATTTGGTAGAACGGATTCGGGCAGACCACCGTGGCGCCGGCCTGTGTCGGGTCGATCACCACCTGGGCAAAGGCGAACAGGGCTTCGCGCGAGCCATTGATAGGCAGCACTTGGCTGGCTACATCGAGTTGCAGGCCATAGCGGCGTTCCAGCCAGCGCACGATGCTGCTGCGCAGCGGCAGGTCGCCGCCAGTGGCCGGATAGACCGACAGACCACCGCCGTGCTGAATGGCATCACAATAGGCTTTTTTTACCAGGTCCGGGGCGGCGTGCCGGGGCTCGCCAATGCCCAAACTGATAGGACGGAAGGCCGGATTGGGCTGCACTCCGGCAAAGAGTTGGCGCAGGCGCTCGAAGGGATAGGCCTGAAGGCGTGACAAATTCGGATTCATGGGGCGGAATTATGTCTGAGCATTCGCTAAACTTGGCGCCTTGCCGCAGCCGAAAAGCTGTGTGAATGCAGATTGCAGATTTTTTTCCCTTACGGGCTCTATATGTCATCTATTGAAACGGTTCATCTGGATACCGCACTGGCCATGTCGCAAATCGGCGATGCCGAAGCCATGCAAGGCATGCTGGCCATGCTGGAAGAGACGCTGGGCCGGGATGTACCGCAGATCGCCGAACTGTTAAGCCACGGCGATGTGCGCGGCGCCAACCACCTGTTGCACCCACTTAAGGGGTTTATTCCCATTTTTTGCCGGCCCGCCCTGTGTGAAGACGTGGCCAAGGTCGAGGGCATGAGCAAACATGGCGACAGTGCCAGCGTTGCTGCGGCCTATGCCGAATTGCGGCCTGAGCTGGAGCTCTTAATGTCCGAGGTGTCGGCCTACCTGAACGGAGACAGCTGATATGGACATCAAACGGGCCCGGGTTTTCGTTGTTGAGGACGAAAAAATCATGAGTACTTTCATCCTGAGCAGTCTGCGCCGGATTGGAATCCTCGACCTGTACGCGTTTGACAATGGTGCTTCTGCGATCAAGGAACTGGCCACCCTCAAGCCGGACCTGATCCTCACCGACGTGCACATGCAGCCCATGGGCGGCATCGAATTCGTGCGTGAAATACGCTCCGCCTCGAACAGCCAGCTGAGCAATATTCCGGTGATATTCCTGAGCGCAGACTCCAGCGCCAGCACCGTTGGCGAAGCCTTGCCGCTGGGTGTCGCCGGCTACATCGTCAAGCCGCCCAACGTCAATGCCCTGGCCAACAAAATCGAGCAGGCCCTGAAAGGCCACTGATACCGCCCGGACTGGCGCCAGCAAACCGGGTTGGCCTGCACGGCAAGCTATCATGGAGCCCTTGCCAGCCTTTGTGCTTTCGTAAAAATCCTTAGAAATCAACCGCTTAGTACAAGCAAGACCATTCCGTGCGCCTCAATTCGATCAAGTTATCCGGCTTCAAGTCCTTTGCCGAGCCGACCAACTTCCTGTTGCCCGGGCAACTGGTCGGGGTGGTTGGTCCCAATGGTTGCGGCAAGTCCAACATCATGGACGCGGTGCGCTGGGTGCTTGGCGAGAGCAAGGCCAGCGAACTGCGTGGCGAGTCCATGCAGGACGTGATTTTTAATGGCACCACCACGCGCAAACCGGCCAGCCGTTCCAGCGTTGAGCTGGTGTTTGACAACGCCGATCACCGTGCCGGCGGCCAATGGGGCCAGTTTGGCGAAATTGCCGTCAAGCGGGTGCTGACACGGGATGGCGGCTCCAGCTATTTCATCAACAACCAGCCGGTGCGCCGGCGTGACGTGCAAGACGTGTTTCTCGGCACCGGCCTGGGCCCGCGCGCCTACGCCATCATTGGCCAGGGCACGATCAGTCGCATCATCGAATCCAAGCCGGAAGAATTGCGTCTGTTTCTGGAAGAAGCCGCGGGCGTCTCCAAATACAAGGAACGCCGGCGCGAGACCGAAAACCGCCTGTCCGACACCCGCGAAAACCTGACCCGCGTCGAAGACATCCTGCGCGAACTGAACAACAACCTGGAAAAGCTGGAAAAGCAGGCCGAGGTGGCGCAGAAATACCAGGGCCTGCAGGCCGATTTCACGCGCAAGCAACAGCAGCAGTGGTTCCTCAAGCGCGCTGAAGCGCTGGCCGACCAGGCCAAAGTACAGACAGACGGTCTGGCGGCGGTCAACGCCCTGGAAAGCCGCATGGCCGACCTGCGCCACATCGAAGCCGACCTGGAAGCCGTGCGCCAGGCCCATTACCTGGCCGGTGACCAGGTGAACCAGGCCCAGGGCCTGCTCTACGAAGCCAGCACCGACGTCGGCCGCCTGGAAGCGGAAATCCGTTTCGTAGTGGAAGGGCGCCAACGCGTCGAACAGCGGCTGTTGTCGCTGAAGGAGCAAGTCGGTCAATGGGCCGGGCGCAAGGAAGACGCCGCCGCCGAAATCGAGCGCCTGGCCGAACTGGCCCTGCACGGTGACGAACAGGCCGAGCTGCTGGCGGCCCAGGTGGAAGAACAGGCGCAACAGCTACCGGACCTGGAAGACGCACTGGGCCGGGCCCAGAGTGCCGCCAATGACCAGCGCAGCCATGTGGTGCAGGTGCAGCAGCAGATCCAGGTGCTGGCCGCAGAACAACGCAACATCGAAGAGCAAAGCCGCCAGATCCAGACGCGCCGCGAGCGCCTGGACACCGACCGCAAGTCGCTGGCCGCGCCCGACGAGGCGCGTCTGCAAGACTTGCAGGAGCAGCTCGCACAGGCCCAGGAAAACAGCAGCGTGGCCGAAGCCCGGCTGCACGAATTGCAGGAATCGGTGCCGCAGCTCGACGAACAGCGGCGCACCCAACAGCAGGCGGTAAATGCCCAGTCAGCGCGCCAGGCCGACCTGTCGGCACGTCTGGAGGCGCTGCGTGCGTTGCAGGAAAAAGTCAAAACCGACGGCAAGCTGCAGCCCTGGCTGGCACGCCACGGCCTGGACCATTTGCAAGGCCTGTGGAGCCGCATCCATATCGAGCCGGGTTGGGAAAACGCACTCGAAAGTGCGTTGCGGGAGCGCCTCGGCGCCCTTGAAGTGTCGCGCCTGGACATGCTGCGCGCCTTCGCCGAAGACGCGCCGCCGGCCAAGCTGGCATTTTTCAGTCCGCCGCTGGCGGCCGTTGAAGCGCCCGGCAGCCACTTGCCGCGCCTGTCCGACCTGCTGCGCCTGCACGATGCCGGCCAGCGTGCGGTGCTGCTGGAGTGGCTGCACGGTTGCTTCACTGCCAGCAGTTTTGAAGACGCACTGGCGCAGCGCACGCAGTTGCGCGCCGGCGAAGCGATTTATGTGCCATCCGGCCATGTCGTGACAGCGCACAGCGTCAGTTTTTACGCCCCCGATTCAGAACAGGCCGGGCTGCTGGGCCGGGCCCAGGAAATTGAAAACCTGGAAAAACAGGTGCGTGCCCAGGTGCTGATTGCCGACGCATCGCGCCTGGACCTGGCGCGCGCCGAAAGCAGCTACGCCGAAAGCGCCCAGCGCCTGGTCACAGCGCGCCGCGACGCGGCGCAGGCACAAAGTGAATTTCACGCGCTGCAGGTGGAAACCCTGCGCCTGGCACAGCTGGCGGAGCAGGCGCGTGCGCGCAGCGCCCAGCTGGAATCGGACATCGCGGAAATCGACGCGCAGCTGGAAGACTTGCAGGAGCGCCGGGTCACCGCCGAAGGCCAGTTCGAATCACTCGACCTGCAGTTGGCCGAGCAACAGGAACGCCATGCCCAGCTCGACGAGCGCGTCATCGAAGGCCAGCAAAAACTGGCCCAGTGCCGTGAGCAACAGCGCAGTCTGGAGCGCCAGGCCCAGGAAGCCACCTTCGCCCAGCGCAGCCTGCAGGCGCGCAACGCCGAACTGTCACGCGCCATCGAAACCGCAGACCAGCAGGCCGCCGCGATCCAACTCGAACAGCAGCGCGCCCAGGACGAACTGACGCGCCTGACCGACGCCGCCGCGCAAGCCGGCCTGCAAAACGCCCTGGCGCTGAAAATGGAGCGCGAACAGGCCCTGTCGGCCCGGCGCAGCGAATACGACGACCTGACCACCAAGCTGCGCGCCAGCGATGAACGCCGCATGCAGCTGGAACGCGAACTCGACCCCTTGCGCCAGCGCATTACCGAGTTCCAGTTGAAAGAACAGGCGGCGCGGCTGGGCTTCGAGCAATTTGAAAACCAGCTGGTCGATGCCCAGGCCGACCTGCTTGCCATCGAGCAAAGTATCAAGGACGGCAATGTGCGCCTGCTCGGCATGCAAACCGAACTGGACCGCATTCAGCGCGAAATTGCGGCGCTCGGCGCCGTCAATCTGGCGGCGCTTGACGAATTGACTGCCGCGCGTGAGCGCAAGGGCTTCCTGGACGCCCAAAGCGCCGACCTGAACCAGGCCATGAATACGCTGGAAGACGCGATCCGCAAAATCGACGCCGAAACGCGTGACCTGCTGTCTGGCACGTTCGACCAGGTCAACGCGCACTTTGGCCGCATGTTCCCCGAGTTGTTTGGTGGTGGCAATGCACGCCTGGTGATCACTGGCGATGAAATTCTGGATTCCGGGGTTCAGGTGATTGCCCAGCCGCCCGGCAAAAAGAACCAGACGATTCACCTGCTGTCCGGCGGAGAAAAGGCACTCACCGCGATTGCCCTGGTGTTCGCCATCTTCCAGCTCAACCCGGCGCCTTTCTGTTTGCTCGACGAGGTGGACGCGCCGCTGGACGATGCCAACACCGAGCGCTACGCCAAACTGGTGTCGAGCATGAGCAAGGAAACCCAGTTCCTGTTCATCAGCCACAACAAAATCGCCATGGAAATGGCCGAGCAGTTGATCGGCGTCACCATGCAAGAGCAGGGCGTGTCCCGAATTGTTGCCGTGGACATGGAGTCGGCGGTGACGCTGGCCGAACTGGCTTGATTTATCGGGCCCAATAAAAATGTGTATTGATTCACGATGAGTACCTTACAAATTGGATTGGCAGTCGTCGGCGGGCTGGTGTTGGCCGGGGTGGTGGCGCACGGCGCCTGGACCTCGCGCAAAAATGCACCCCGGCAAGCCGATGCCGATGCCTCGCAGGAAGCAAACCAGGAACAGGAACCAACGTTCTCGGACTCCGATTTTTCCGCCTCCGCCATGCCGCTGCCCACGCCACTGCGCAAGCCGGCGATGGACTCCCTGATTGATGTGATTGCCAGCCTGGCCCTTGATCCGCATGCCGGTCCGGTATCCGGCGAAGCCGCCATTGCCGCCTTGCCGGCAACCCGGCGCGCCGGCACCAAGCCCTTTGCCGTGGAAGGCTTCAACCTGCAGAGCCAGCATTGGGAAAGCCCGCAAGCCGGCCAGCGCTACAGCAGCTTTCAGGCCGGGGTTCAGCTGGCCAACCGCAGCGGCGCGCTCAACGAAATTGAGTACTCCGAGTTTGTCGTCAAGACCCAGGCCTTCTGCGACCTGATCGGCGCCACCCCCGAGTTTCCCGAAATGCTCGACGAAGTGGCACGCGCTCGCGAACTCGACCAATTCGCCAGCGCCCACGACGCCCAGCTCGGCTTTACCATCCGCGCACGCAATGCGTCCTGGAGCCCGGGTTACATCCAGCAAAACGCGGCACGCCAGGGGTTTGTCGCCGGGGCCATTCCGGGGCGCATGGTGCTGCCGGCCAGCAGCGAAGGCCTGCCACCCGTACTGGTGCTGGGCTTTGATTCGCAAGCGGCACTGGCCGATGATCCGGCGCAGTCGGCCATGCGCGAAATCAGTCTGCACCTCGACGTAGCCCAGGTGGCCCGCGCCGAGCATCCGTTTGAACGCATGCGTGACGCCGCCTTTGCACTGGCGCACGACATGGAAGGCGTGGTCACGGACGACCACGGTCAGCCGCTGGCGGCGCAAACCATGGATGTGATTGGCAGCGAGCTGGAGCAGCTCTACAACACCCTGGAACAACGTGACCTGGCGGCCGGTACGCCGCTGGCACGCCGACTTTTTTCCTGAATCCTTCCCTAACTGCAGGCCATGACCACCCTTGACATGTTTGCCGCGGGCGACACCGGCGCGGAGCGCGCGCGCCTTGACGCCCTGCATGCCTTGCTGCACCGCTATGCCCACCACTATTACGTGCTGGACGCGCCGCTGGTGCCGGACGCCGAATACGACCGCCTGTTTCGCGAACTGCAGGCGCTGGAAAGCGCCCATCCGGACTGGGTGACGCTGGATTCGCCAACGCAACGCGTGGGTGCGGCGCCACTGGAACAGTTTGCCTCGGTGCGCCACAGCGTGCCGATGCTCAGCATTCGCACCGAGACCGACACCGAGTCGAGCGGTGCCGAAGCCTTCGATGCACGCATCCGCCGCGAACTCGAACTGGAACAGGGCGCTGCCCCGGTGGACTATGTGGCGGAGCTGAAGTTTGACGGCCTGGCCATCAACCTACGTTACGAAAACGGCGTGCTGGTGCAGGCAGCGACCCGTGGCGACGGCGAGTATGGCGAAGAGGTAACGCAAAACATTCGCACCATCGGCCAGATTCCGCTGCGCCTCGCTGTCGAACCCGGGACCGCGCCAGCCGTGCTGGAAGTGCGCGGCGAGGTCTATATGCGGCGCGATGACTTTGAGGCGCTCAATGCACGCCAGCGCGAGCGTGGCGAAAAAACCTTTGTCAATCCTCGCAACGCTGCCGCCGGCGCGGTGCGCCAGCTCGACCCGGCGATTGCCGCACAGCGGCCCCTGAGTTTTTTTGCCTATGGCCTGGGCGAGGTACAGCCCAGCGCGGTTGCGCAAGGCTGGAGCAGCCACATGGCTGTGCTGCAGGCGCTGAAGGCCTGGGGCTTTCCAGTGGCCGAACAGGTCGAACTGGCGCAGGGTGCGGCGCAACTGATCGCCTACCACCAGCGCATGGGCCAGGCGCGCGACCGCCTGCCGTTTGACATTGACGGCGTGGTCTACAAGGTCAACAACCGGGCACTGCAACTGCGCCTAGGCTTTGTCAGCCGTGAGCCACGCTGGGCGGTGGCGCACAAATACCCGGCACAGGAACAACTCACCACGGTGCTGGCGATTGATGTGCAGGTTGGCCGCACCGGCAAGCTAACGCCGGTGGCCAAACTGGCGCCGGTTTTTGTCGGCGGTGTTACCGTCACCAATGCCACCCTGCACAACGAAGCCGAAGCGCTGCGCAAAGATGTGCGCGTCGGCGACACCGTCATCGTGCGGCGCGCTGGCGACGTGATTCCGGAGGTGGTGGGCGTGGTGCTGGAAACTGCTGGCGACGCAGCGTTGCGCGAACGCGCGGCGGCATTCAGCATGCCGCAGCAATGTCCGGTGTGTGGTTCGAAGGCGGTGCGCGAAGAAGAGGAAGTCGATTACCGCTGCAGCGGTGGCCTGTTTTGCTCGGCCCAGCGCAAGCAGGCGCTATTGCATTTTGCCCAGCGCCGCGCAGTCGAAATCGAGGGGCTGGGCGACAAGCTGGTAGATCAGCTGGTCGACGCCGAGGTGATCCGCACCTTGCCGGACCTTTACCGCCTGCGGCTGGAGCAGCTGGCCAATCTGGAACGCATGGCCGAAAAGTCGGCGCACAACCTGCTAGAGGCACTGGAAAAATCCAAGCAAACCAGCTTGCCGCGTTTCCTGTTTGGCCTGGGCATCCGCCATGTCGGCGAAGCCACCGCCAAAGCGCTGGCGCGCCACTTCGGCACACTCGAATCGATCATGCAGGCGCCGCTGGAAGCGCTGCTGGAAGTCAATGACGTGGGGCCGATTGTGGCGCTGAGTTTGCGCACTTTCTTCGACCAGGCACACAACGTCGAGGTGGTGCGGGAACTGCGCGCACTGGGCATCCACTGGAGTGAAACTGCGGTCGACCCGGGCGCGCCCAAACCGCTGGCTGGCAAGACACTGGTGCTGACCGGCACGCTGCCCACGCTCAGCCGCGATGCGGCAACAGCGCTGATAGAGGCCGCCGGCGGCAAGGTGGCGGGCTCGGTGAGCAAAAAAACCAGCTATGTGCTGGCCGGAACCGAGGCTGGCTCGAAACTGGCCAAGGCCGAGGAACTGGGTGTTGCCGTGCTCGATGAGCAGGCCCTGTTGGAGTTGCTGAAATGACGGTTCGCGAAATTCTGCGCATGGGCGATCCACGCCTGCTGCGCCAGGCCCCGCCCTTGCCAGCACAAGACTTTGACAGCGACGCCCTGCATTTGCTGATCACCGACATGCTCGACACCATGCGCGCTGCCGAAGGCGCCGGGCTGGCGGCGCCACAAATTGGCGTCGACCTGCAGTTGGTGATTTTTGGTGGCCATAGCGCCAATCCGCGCTATCCGGACCGCCCGCTGGTTCCTTACACGGTGTTGCTGAATCCGCAGATCACGCCGCTGGACAGTGCGCAGGAACAGGACTGGGAAGGCTGCCTGTCGGTGCCGGGCCTGCGCGCCATGGTGCCACGCTGGAGCCGCATCCGCTATACCGGCTTCGACCAGTACGGCGACCCGATCGACCGCCTGGCCGAAGGCTTTCACGCGCGCGTGGTGCAGCACGAATGTGACCACCTGAACGGCGTGCTGTACCCGATGCGGGTCACCGATTTCAGCCGCTTCGGCTTTAGCGACGTGCTGCTTGCCAGCTAGGAGCCTGGGCGGCAGAAACTGCGCCGGCTGCAAAGCGAGCGCGGCGGTCCATTTTTCACCGTTTTCTTGCCCCATAGCCGTGCTATGGGGCGGCGAATCCGGCAAAAACTGGCCGCGCCGGGCTCGCTTTTCGCTTCGGCGATTTCTACCGCCCAGACTCCTAGGCCGCATCGCCGTATGCGGCCGCTGGCAGCTGCCGGCTTAGGCCAGCGCAGACGCCAGCAGCATCCCGGAGCTGCTGCTGGCGGCAGAGGGGCGCAGCATCGGGGTGCCTATGGTGCCGGTGTCTGGTGCAAAGCTGGCCATGGCTTGCGTTAGCCGTTCGCTGTCTTGGAGCAGAGCCAGCGCGTCGGCTGGCGACTGGTGCGGCGCGGTGCTGCGCGGACTTGCAGCGCCGTGGCGCCAGCGCCACCAGGAATAACTGCTTGAGCGCTGCGCAAGATCTGGCATATCGGGCCTGTCCAGGTCCTGGCCCAGGGGGCTGGTCTCGTGCCCCGAAATTTCGCGCCAGCCATAAAAATAGCGGGTACCCCAGGGCTGTTGTGCATTGCTGCTGTCGTAGTAGCGCGCGGTATAGCCTTGCCAGATGGCATCCGGTGGCGGGGCGGACGCGGCACTGATGGCGGCGCCGGCGACACCGCCCCAGGCCAGCCCGATGATGACGCCCATGGGCTGGCAAGTGATGGCACCAATCGCCACACCGGTCCCCAGCACACTGATGAACCGGGCGACTGCGGCCAGTTTGGCGCTATCGGTGTAGGCCAGGAGCGGCACATGGGCCTGGATGTCGACATGGCTGCCGTCGCGAAAGGTGAAGCGGCGGCGATGGCGATCGCCCGCCAGCGGGACGGCGTCACGGAAAAAATCGGCCTGGACCTGCCACTCGGCAGCGTAACCGGTGGCAAAAGAGGCGCGGTCCGGGCTGGCTTTGGCGGCTGAACCAGACGCGCGCTCTTCCTGGAGCAGCAGGGCGGGGGGCTTGAGTGGCGCGGTACGGTAAGTGGGTTCCATGGTTGGAGGCTCCTTTGAAGTGGGGGCGATAGAAACCGCCCCCTGCGGAAGCTTTCATGGTCAGGAGGCGAGCGGGCGCTGAGTGTGGTTCAAAAATATTCAAACCGCGCCTCGAAAAGCCTACTTCAAACAATTCATCAAAAAGTTTCCCACTCGTCCTCGCCAGCGCTGGCGCGCACCGGGACCTGCGCCGGGCTGGCCACTGCCGGTGTTGGCCGGGTGGCGGCCACAGGCGCCACCTTGGACGTCAGTTTGGGTGCGCTGCGCGCTGTGGCAGCCTGCAGCGGACGCGCCGGCGTGGCGCTGAACGGACGCGGCTTGGGCAGGGACGCCGGCGTTGGGCGCGGTGCCGGGTTGGCGGACAGCTGACCGGCCTGGCCGCTGATTTTGAACACCGCCACGGTCCGCACCAGTTCCTGGGCCTGCGTGGTCAGACTGCTGGCCGCCGCCGCCATTTGTTCCACCAGCGCGGCATTTTGCTGCGTTACCTGGTCCATCTGCGTCACCGCTTCACCGACCTGCGCCACACCTGCCGATTGCTCGTTGCTGGCGGCACTGATCTCGCCCATGATGTCGGTCACGCGTTTGATGCTGCTGACCACCTCGGTCATGGTGGAGCCGGCCTGGTCCACCAGGATGCTGCCACGCTCGACGCGTTCCACGCTGGCGTTGATCAGGGTTTTGATTTCCTTGGCCGCATCGGCGCTGCGCCCGGCCAGACTGCGCACTTCCGAAGCCACCACTGCAAAGCCACGGCCTTGTTCACCGGCGCGGGCGGCCTCTACGGCTGCGTTGAGCGCCAGAATATTGGTCTGAAAGGCAATGCCGTCAATCACGCTAATGATGTCGGCAATCTTGCGCGAGGCATCATTGATACCGCGCATGGTGTTGACCACTTCGGCAACCACCTGGCCGCCTTGCTGCGCCACCGAGCTGGCATTCATGGCGAGTTGATTGGCCTGCTTGGCGCTGTCGGCGTTTTGCTTGACGGCAGCACTGAGTTGCTCCATTGAGGCGGCGGTTTCTTCCAGCGCGCTGGCCTGGTTTTCGGTACGGCCACTCAGATCATGGTTGCCCGAGGCGATTTCGGCACTGGCGGTGGCTACCGAATCGGAACCGCGGCGCACCCGTGACACAACCTCGGTCAGACTGCTTTGCATGCGTTGCATGGCCAGCAACAATTTGCCGCTCTCATCCTGGTATTGCACCTGCACCTGCAGCGTCAGATCGCCGCCGGCGACCGACTCCGCCACGTCCAGTGCCTGGGCCAGGGGTTTGGTAATGCTGCGTGCGATGTAGGCGGCGACCAGCAGCCCGCCCGCAATGGCGATCAGATTGGCGACGATAAAGGTCCAGACAGTGGCGCTGCGGGTGCTTTCCGCATTGGCAAAGAAGCTCTGGCCTTTTTTCACCGCCAGGTCACGGACTGCGCTCACCGCCTTACCAATCTCTGCCACTTTCACGGCGCCTTCGGTCTTGGTGATGGCAGCGGCCTCATCGGCCTTGCCTTCCTTCATCAGCGCAATGACCCGGTCACGGATCGGCTTCCACTCGCCGATCGGGCGGGTGATGTCGTCCACCATCTGGGGCTGTCCCTGAAAGGCCTCCTTGACGGTTTGCATGTCGGTCAACACCGATTTTTCATAGCCATCGACCGCATCGGCAGCTTTCTGCACATCTTCCGGGGAATGGGCCAGCGCCACATCCTTCATGCTGCGGTGCATGCGCACAATGTTGCCGTCAACGCGGAGAATCGCGTTGCTGACGGTCATCGGGTGGTCGTACAGGTTTTTGGTATAGCCCGCCAGCAGATTCATATTCACCACCGAGAACAGTCCCGAGGCGAGTAATAAAACGATGAAAAAGCCGAACCCGGCGAATAGACGGGTGCGAATGCTCAGATGCTGCATGGATCCTCCTTGATTTGATTTATAGCGCGGCAAATTTCACAGTTGCCCAGACTTCCCGCTGTAGCAGGCCGGTTTCAGGCGGCCAGTACGTCGAGCAGCTCGGTTTCTATTTCAATTTGCGTGCGGTTGTGTTGTAGCTGTGGCCCGTGTACCAGGAAGGTGTCTTCGACGCGCTCGCCCAAAGTCACAATCTTGGCCAGTTGTACCACCACCTGGTGGCGTGCCAGCACGCGGGCAATGGAATACAACAGGCCAATCCGGTCGCTCGCTGAAATTGTCAGCAACCAGAGCTGGGCCTTTTCATCGGGCCGCAAGGTGACACGCGGCGCGATCGGGAAAATCTTGACGCGCCGCGAGACCCGGCCGCGCCCCGGCGCAGGCAAGGGCGCCTGTGTAGCAATGGCGGCGGTGAGGCCGTTTTCGATCATGGCGGTGATTTCGCGGAAATGCTCGTCCATGCCGGCACTGGCGACCAGCTGAAAGGTGTCCAGCGCATAACCGGTTCTGGTGGTGTGCACCCGCGCATCCAGAATACTGAAGCCGCCCTGGTCAAAGTAGCCGCAGATGCGGGCGAACAAATCCGACTGGTCACGCGTATAGACCATCACCTGCAGGCCTTCGCCAACCTGTGAGCGGCGTGCCCGCACAATCGGCTGCTCAGTGGCGACATGGCGCGACAGGTGCTTGGTGTGCCAGGCGATGTCACAGGCTTCGTGGCGCATGAAATAGCCCACGTCCAGGGTGTCCCACAGCGGCTTGTGCGCTTCAAACGGCATGGCATACAGCGACACCAGCACCAGGGCTTCGCGCTTGCGCGCTTCGACCTCGGCATGCGGATCGGCATCGCGCCCGCCCAGGGCGCGCAGCGTGTACTTGTACAAGTCTTCCAGCAGCTTGCCTTTCCAGGCGTTCCAGACCTTGGGGGAGGTGCCGCGAATGTCCGCCACCGTCATCAGGTAGAGGGCGGTCAGATTGCGCTCATTGCCGACCTGCTTGGCAAAGGCGGCGATCACCGCCGGGTCGCTGAGGTCGGACTTCTGCGCTATATGGCTCATGCTGAGGTGTTCACGCACCACAAACTCGATCAGCTTGCCGTCTTCGGCGTCAATGCCGTGTTCGCGGCAGAAACGCCGCACTTCGACGGCGCCGAGCTTGGAGTGGTCGCCGCCGCGCCCTTTGGCAATGTCATGGAACAGCGCTGCCACATACAACAGCCAGGGCTTGTCCCAGCCAGAAGCGAGTTGCGAGCAGAACGGGTATTCGTGCGCGTGTTCGACAATGAAAAAGCGGCGCACATTGCGCAGCACCATCAGGATGTGCTGGTCCACCGTATAGACATGGAACAGGTCGTGCTGCATCTGACCAACGATGCGCCGGAATACCCACAGATAGCGTCCCAGGACGGAGGTCTGGTTCATCAGGCGCAGGGCATGGGTGATGCCGGTCGGCTCCATGATGATTTGCCGGAACGTGGCCTGGTTCACCGGGTCATTGCGAAAACGCGCGCCCATCAGGTCGCGCGCGTTGTACAGGGCGCGCAGCGTGCGTGCCGACAAGCCCTTGACGCCGACGGTGCGCTGGTACAGCAGGAACGTTTCCAGAATGGCGTGCGGTTGGCGCTGATAGAGATCGTCACTGACGACGTCAATGGCACCGGCTTTTTCGTTGAAACGTTCGTTGATCGGGTGCGGCGCGTGCGTTGAAGGGCTGAGCCGCTCCTCGATATTCATCAGCAAAATCTGGTTCAGCTGGGTCACCGCCTTGGCAGCCCAGTAGTAACGCTTCATCAGGGCTTCGCTGGCTCGCACCTGCGAATGGTTGTCCTGCGCTTGCGGGTCGCTGCCATAGCCAAACGATTCCGCCACGGCGTGTTGCAGGTCGAATATCAGCCGGTCCTCGCGCCGTTTCGCCAGCAGGTGCAGGCGCGCCCGGATCTGCAGCAGCAAGGATTCGTTGCGCTGGATCTGGCGCACTTCGAAGGGCGTGGCCAGGCCGTTCTGCGCCAGCGCCTTCCAGTCGTCGCCGTAGCCGGCGGCCTTGGCCACCCACAACACCACCTGCAGGTCGCGCAGCCCGCCCGGAGACTCTTTGCAGTTGGGCTCCAGCGCGTAGGGAGTGTCTTCGTATTTGGTGTGGCGCTGGCGCAATTCCAGCGTCTTGGCAACAAAAAACGCCGGCGCGTCCATGGCCGCCATGAAGGCGGCCTGAAAGGTCCGTGCCAGGCTGCGATTGCCGGTGATGACACGGCATTCCAGCAGCGCGGTCTGGATCGTGACATCGTTGGCCGATTCGGCCAGGCATTCCTGCACGCTGCGCACGCTGGAGCCGATTTCCAGCCCCAGGTCCCAGCAGTTGCTGATGAAGGTTTCAAGTTGTGCCTTGAGCACCGGGTCGCCTTCCGGTGAGCAGCCATCGGGCAACAGCACCAGCACGTCGACGTCCGAATGTGGAAACAGTTCGCCGCGACCAAAGCCGCCGACCGCCAACAACGCATAGGGCTCGCGCAAGCCGGCGCCGAGCCAGACCCGCTCCAGCATCTGGTCGGCCAGCTGCGCCAGGCGCCGCAGCGCGGTACGAACACTGCGTGCCGAGGCACCGCGTTCACCAATGGACTCCAGCAAGCTGGCCTTGCGCGTGCGGTATTCGCTGCGCAGCGTGGCGATCTCGGACACGGTGCCGGGCCTCAGGTTTTGGCTGCCGCGAAGGCCGGTATTGCCGGGCCGCCGGCCGACAGCGTCAGCACTTCATAGCCGGTCGGCGTGACCAGCACGGTGTGTTCCCACTGGGCCGATAGCGAATGGTCTTTGGTGACGATGGTCCAGCCGTCTTTCTCCGGACCTTCCTTGATTTCCTTGCGCCCGGCGTTGATCATGGGCTCGATGGTGAAGGTCATGCCTTCCACCAGTTTTTCCAGCGTGCCCGGACGGCCGTAGTGCAGCACCTGGGGTTCCTCATGAAAGCCCTGGCCAATGCCGTGGCCGCAAAATTCACGCACCACGCTAAAGCCCTGGCCTTCTGCAAACTGCTGGATGGCAAAGCCGATATCACCCAGATGGGCGCCCGGTTTCACCATCTTGATGCCATGCCACATGGCCTCATAGGTAATGGCGCACAGGCGCTTGGCCGCAATGGAGGCCTCGCCAACCAGAAACATGCGGCTGGTATCGCCGTGCCAGCCGTCCTTGATGACGGTAATGTCAACGTTGAGGATGTCGCCACGCTTGAGTGGCTTGTCGTTCGGAATACCGTGGCAGACCTGGTGGTTGATCGAGGTACAGATCGATTTCGGATAGGGCTTGTTGCCACCACCGGTATAGTTCAGCGGTGCGGCGATACAGCCTTGCACCTCGGTCATATACACATGGGCCAGGCGGTCGATTTCGTTGGTGGTGGCGCCGGGCACGATAAATGGTTGCAAATAGTCGAGCACTTCAGCGGCCAATTTGCCGGCAATGCGCATGCCTGCAATGCCCTGGGCGTCTTTGTAGGTGATAGTCATGCGCGCAATTATCCCATCCAGGATTCGAACGCGTCGGGGACGGGTAAAATTGCCGACTTCTCCCAGCCCAACCGTCAGGCCAAACAGTGACCTTGCAGATTACCTCCTTCGAGGGCGGCAACGCTCTGAGCAGTTTCCGTATTCAACAACTCCTGCCCCAGCTGCAGGCTATTCACAGCAAAATTTCCGGCATTGCCGCGCGCTATGTGCACCTGGTGGCCAGCGACGCGCCGCTGGCACCCGCGCTGGCCGAGCAGCTCGCCGCCTTGCTGCAGTATGGCGATCCGTACAGCGGCATCCAAGAGGGCCCCAGCATTGTGGTCAGCCCGCGCCTGGGCACGGTCTCGCCCTGGGCTTCCAAAGCCACCGATATTGCCCACAACTGCGGTTTCGCCGTGCGCCGTATCGAGCGCCTGGTGGAATACCGCCTCAGCGTCAAGAGCAGCCTGCTCGGCAGCAACAGCCTGCCGCAAGAGGCACTGCAGGCGGTGGCGGCACTGTTGCATGACCGCATGACCGAAAGCGCCATGTTCGAGCGCAGCCAGGCGCTGGCCCTGTTCAATGCACTGGCGCCGGCGGCACTGGACCATGTCGATGTACTGGGCGGCGGCAAAGCGGCCCTGGTCGAAGCCAATACCCGTTTCGGCCTGGCCCTGGCCGCCGACGAAATTGACTACTTGCTGAATGCCTTCACGCAACTCGGTCGCAACCCGAGCGACGTCGAACTGATGATGTTCGCCCAGGCCAATAGCGAGCATTGCCGGCACAAAATATTCAACGCCCAGTTCACCATCGACGGCGCCGAGCAGGACAGCAGCCTGTTTGGCATGATCCGCCACACCCACCAGCAGAATCCGCAGCACATGCTGGTCGCTTATTCGGACAACGCCTCGGTGATGGAAGGGGCCGTGGTGGAGCGTTTTGTCGCCAGTGCCGCCGCCGGGCAGGGCGTAGCAACGCCGCTGTACCAGGCCCAGACCCAGACCAACCACATCCTGATGAAGGTGGAGACCCACAACCACCCAACGGCGATTTCGCCGTTTCCCGGAGCCTCCACCGGAGCCGGCGGTGAAATCCGCGACGAAGGCGCCACCGGGCGCGGCTCCAAGCCCAAGGCCGGCCTGAGTGGCTTCAGCGTCTCCAAGCTGTGGGGCGGCTGGTCCAGCACGCCGGGCGGAAAACCCGAGCACATTGCCAGTCCGCTGCAAATCATGATCGAAGGCCCGCTCGGCGCCGCCGCCTTCAACAACGAATTCGGCAGACCCAATCTGCTGGGCTATTTTCGCGAATACGAACAGACCGTTGCCAGCGATGTCGACAGCCTGCAACGCGGCTACCACAAGCCGATCATGATTGCCGGCGGCCTCGGCGTGATCGATGCCGGCCAGACCCACAAAATCGCATTCCCCGCTGGCAGCCTGCTGATTCAGCTGGGTGGCCCGGGCATGCGCATTGGCATGGGCGGCAGTGCTGCCAGCTCCATGGCCACTGGCGCCAATGCCGCCGCGCTGGACTTTGATTCGGTGCAGCGTGGCAACCCCGAGATTGAACGCCGGGCCCAGGAAGTCATCAACCAGTGCTGGGTACTGGGAGACGCCAACCCGATTCTGGCGATCCATGACGTCGGCGCCGGCGGCCTGTCCAATGCCTTCCCGGAACTGACCAACGACGCCGCGCGCGGCGCCCGCTTTGACCTGCGCGCCGTGCCTCTCGAAGAAAGCGGCATGGCGCCAAAGGAAATCTGGTGCAACGAAAGCCAGGAGCGCTATGTGCTGGCCATTGCGCCGCAAAGCCTGCCGGTGTTCCAGGCCCTGTGCGAACGCGAACGCTGCCCGTTTGCCGTCGTCGGTGTCGCCACCGAGGAGCGCCAGCTGCAACTGCTTGACGCCGGTGCCGAGTCGCCGGTTGACATGCCCATGAATGTGCTGCTTGGCAAGCCGCCCAAAATGCACCGCGACGTGCGCTCGGTGGCGCGCAGCTTCGCACCGCTGAACCTGGACGGCGTGGTATTGCAACAGGCCGTGATCGACGTGCTGGCACACCCCACGGTCGCCAGCAAGCGCTTCCTGATCACCATTGGCGACCGCAGCTTCGGCGGTCTCACGCACCGCGACCAGATGGTGGGCCCATGGCAGGTGCCGGTGGCCGACTGTGCCGTGACCCTGGCCGACTTCAAGGGTTTTGCCGGTGAAGCCATGGCCATGGGCGAGCGCACGCCGCTGGCGGCCCTCAATGCCGCCGCCTCCGGCCGTATGGCGGTGGCCGAAGCCATTACCAATCTGCTGGCTGCACCGATCGAACTGCCACGCGTCAAGCTGTCGGCCAACTGGATGGCCGCCTGTGGCGAAGCCGGTGAAGATGCGGCGCTGTATGCCACGGTAAAGGCCGTGGGCCTGGAGCTGTGTCCGGCCCTGGGCGTGTCGATTCCGGTCGGCAAAGATTCGCTGTCCATGCGCACTCAGTGGAGCGAAGGCGGAACCGCACACAAGGTCAGCTCGCCGGTGTCACTCATTGTTAGCGCCTTCGCCACCCTGGCCGATGTGCGCGCCACCCTGACGCCGCAACTCAATGCTGTTGAAGACAGCACCCTGGTGCTGATCGACCTGGGCCGGGGCCAGCACCGCATGGGCGCCAGCATCCTGTCGCAAATTCTCAACCAGAGTGGCGACGCGGTACCTGATCTGGACCATGCCGAGCAGCTGGTGCAACTGGTCAACGCCGTCAATGCCTTGCGCGCCCAGGGCCGCATCCTGGCCTACCACGACCGCGGTGACGGTGGCCTGCTGGCCACGGTGGCCGAAATGGCCTTTGCCGGTCGCGTTGGCGTAACCCTCAATGTGGACATGCTGGTCACCGAAGGCGACGGTATTTCGGACAGCCGCATGGACGTTGGCGACAGCAAAAACTGGGCTGGACAGGTGTCGGCACGGCGCGACGAGCGCACCTTGCGCGCCCTGTTCAACGAAGAGCTCGGCGTGGTACTGCAGGTGCGCACCAGCGACCGCTCCGAAGTCATGCAAACCCTGCGCGAACACGGTCTGGGCGCGTTCAGCCACTGTGTTGGCAAAACCCGTCCTGCCTCCAGCCCGATCGACGCCGGCAAGGGCGAGCTGCAAATCTGGCGCGACGCCAAGGCACTGTTCAGCGCACCGCTGGCCGACCTGCACCAGGTCTGGGACGCCGTGAGCTGGAAAATCTGCCAGCAGCGTGACAACCCGCAATGCGCCGACGCCGAGCACAGCGCCGCCGGTGCGCCAGCCGACCCCGGCATGCACACCTTCCTGCCAGACAGCCTGCAGGCGCTGCAGGCCGAAACCGCGGCCTACGGTGGCATGGCGGCACCGGCTTTGCTGCTGCGCCGGCCCAAAGTGGCGGTGTTGCGCGAGCAGGGCGTCAATTCCCATGTGGAAATGGCCTACTCCTTCACCCAGGCCGGTTTCGACGCCTACGACGTGCACATGACCGATCTGCAAAGCGGACGCGCCCAACTCAGCGAATTTCAGGGCGTGGTGGCCTGCGGCGGCTTCAGCTACGGTGACACCCTGGGCGCCGGCATTGGCTGGGCCCGCTCCATCACCTACAACCCGGCGCTGTCCGCGCAGTTCCAGGCCTTTTTCGGGCGTGGCGACACCTTCGGACTCGGCGTTTGCAACGGCTGCCAGATGTTTGCCGAATTGGCCGACATCATTCCTGGCGCCCAAGACTGGCCGCGTTTCACCACCAACCAGAGCGAGCGTTTTGAAGCCCGTTTGTCGATGGTTGAAGTGCTGCCGTCACCCAGCCTGTTCCTACAGGGAATGGCCGGTGCGCGGCTGCCGATCGCCGTGGCGCATGGCGAAGGCTTTGCCAACTTCAAGTACCGTGGCAATGCCGACAAGGCGATTGCCGCGATGCGTTTTGTCGACAACCATGGCGCCGCTACCGAGGCCTATCCGTTCAACCCCAACGGCAGCCCGGGCGGCCTGACGGCGGTATGCACCGCCGATGGCCGCTTCACGGCCATGATGCCGCACCCTGAACGCGTGTTCCGCAACATCCAGATGAGCTGGACCGACCTGGACCGCAGCAGCGCCAGCCCCTGGATGCAGCTCTGGCACAACGCCCGGCGCTGGGTCGGCTAAGCGGCGTGCTGCCGGCCCTTGCAGACTGGCCCCTGCAGACTGACCCTTGCAGTCCGGCTCAGGGCAGGTCTGCGGGGCAGTCGATCAGCAACTCCTGTAGCGGGGACATTTGCAATTGCTGGCGCCCGATCAGCAAGGCCTGGCGCCCGGACGGCACCAGCTGCCAGGCGCTTCCGGCCTGCAATTGTTGCTGAAAGCCGGGGCATCGGATGATTTTCGACGACACCGTGTGGGTCAGCTCCCAGCTGCCGGACGCGGTTTGGCGCATTAACACCGCGTCACCGCGGTCATCACGCTCCACCACCAGCGCCAGCAGCGGCGCGCCGGGCACGGGGTTGGCCTGAAGATAGACATTGCATTGTTTTTTGGCATAGCGCAGGCATTCCGGCAAGCGCCAGGACTCGGCAGTGGCGGACCAGTTCTGCATAAGAAAAGAAGGCGGCAGTTGCCGACCTGCTGGCCAGACCTGCAATTGCGATGCCAGTTGAAATTCGGCCACCTCCTCGCCCCGCTTTGGCAGCGGATACTCGCGCTGCAGTGCTTGCGCGGCGGCAGGGTAGGTGGCCTGCAGTTGCTCCAGCGCCTCCCGGCCATAGCGCAAACCGGAAAATCGCAGATAGTCGTAGTCGAACTTGGACGGCGCCACGCGCCCTGATTCGAGCCGCGCGCGCTGGCTCTGCACCGCCAGACGGGCTGGGTCGGCCAGCGGTGAAAACAACAGCAACAGCAGTGCCAGAACGACAAAGGCATTGCCGACGTTGACCCGGGCCAGACGTTCGCTCCAGTGCCTTGGCCGCAGCAGCGCCCAGCCATAACCCAGGGCATAGCAGGCCGCTACGCCGATGCCGGCAGCCCCCAGCACGCGTTCCTCGGTCCAGCCATAATCCGCCACGCGCAGCCCTAGAGCGTAAGCGGCAATCAGCACCAGCGGCAGCAGACAGCACACCGCCATGCGGCCACTCCAGTCCAGCACGCGGGGCGGGCGGTGGTCGGCACGACAATCCTGCAGCGTGGCATTGATCAGCAGCACCAAGGCCAGCAGCGTGCCCAGCAGAACCCAGCTGGCATGGCCGGTGGACCACAGCGGCTGCAATCCGGTCCAGGGCAGCGCCAGCAAAAAGCCGCCTACCGCTAGGCTGGCCAGCGGCAGCATCCAGGACAGCAAGGTCAGCAGCATGGTGCGCCCCCCCAGCACCAGGGCCGGGCGCTGGTCGTACAGGTGCAGCGCGCAAGCCAGGGCGCTGCAGGACAGGGGCAGGGCGAACCAGTCCTGCTTCAACAGGCGCTTGGGTCCGTCCAGGCCGAGCAGACTGAAATTTGCAGCGCCGAACCATAAAACCAGCCACAGGCCAGCAACAAACAGCACGCTGATCTGCCACTGCAGCAGCAGCTTCCAGGTAGTGTCGAAGCAAGTTGCGTAACTGGCCATGCGACGCTGGTCGGCGGCGCCCGCCAGCAGCAGCGACTCGGCGATGAAAAAGCCGAATCCGGCGGCCAGCAATAAGCCTGATTTCTGAAAGAGACTGAAATGGGGTGCTGGGACTGCGCTGCCCTGGCGCCAGACTTCATGCACGCCCAGCGCCCACAGCAGCATGGCCGCCAGCAAGCCCCAGCGCCACAGTGCCGCGCCCTTCAGGGCGCCCACCACATCAATGAGCAGCAAGGGCAACAGCAGGACCGTTAGTTGCAGGGGAAGCAGCACATAGGGCAGGTCGGACAGGGGCGCTGGCTGCCCTTGGACCGGCGACAGGGCATACAAGGCCAGACCCTGCATCAGACCCAGCAGCAGGCGGATACCGACCAGACGCAGCTGGCCAAGGCCGGAGTGACGCAATGAAAGTGTAAAGCTGAACATGGCAATGGTCCCGAGATCGCCGACCGCTAGTGGTCGCAGCGGACGCCAATGTAGGGCGGTTCATATCCAGCTGCCCGGCCAAATGACCAGAACAAGCCTTATGTGTCAGTGCAGCGGACGTGTGCGGAAAAATGCCATGGGCTGCTCTGTTGCCCCTTGCAACAATTCCTTGCGCGCCTGTTGGGCGACGCCAGGCTTCATTTTTCCCACCACATGCATCTCGCAGGGCTTGCAATCGAAACGCAGGGTCAATTTCTCTTTGCCGTTGCGCAATTGCAGCGGCTCGGCGCGCACGGTGCCTTGCACCCCGGTGACGCCCTTGGCTTGCTTCGGGCACAAACTGAGCGAAAAGCGCACGCAGTGCTTGGTAATCATCAGGCTGACCTCGTCCAGCGTTTCAATCGCCTCGTAAGCCGGGGCAATCAGCTGCACCCCGTGGCGCCGGTAAAACGCATGCGCCGCCTGATTGAACACATTGGCCAGATAGCTCAGCGCATCCTCAGGGTAGGGCACCGGTGGCGTGACCGGCACTGCGCGCGCTGGTCGTTGCCAGGCCTGTTGGCGCACCTGTTCCAGCGCCGCGATCGCCTCGCGGCGCAAGGGATTCAGCACCGAACTGGGAATCAGGCGTGGCGCGGCCAGGGCGAGCTGGGCCTCGATCAGGGCAAATGGCGTGTTGCCGAGCTTGGCCAGGTTGTCGCGCACGGCCTGCTGCGCGGTCTGGGCGTCCTTGGCCGGCATGCGCGGCGTATCCACCTGGACGCTGGCGCTGTGGCCGTCTTCGTCGGTCAGGCGCAGTACCAAGGCCGCGCCGGCCTCAGACAGCTGGGCCCAGACGCCGATGCGCCGGTCGCTGGATTTTTTTTCCAGCACCCGCGTCCACTCGACATCGCGGTTGCGGTTCACCTGGGTCCCGGCGCGCAGGTCTTTCAAGCCTGCCAGCGCGTCCTTGGGAAACACGCGCCAGCGTCCTTTGGCGGCGCTCAGGGCCTCGGCGCGGTTGATGGCCAAGCCTTGCAGTTCCTTTTGCAGGTCGTAATAGCACAGGCCGTCGCCGTTGTGCAATTGCAGCGCCACCTGGTCCAGCTGCAAATCGACATGGTCAGCCCCGACACGACTGACATAGCCGATCGGCTGGCCCGGATTTTTCGGGCTGTCCAGCGCCGCAATATCGTCCTTGCGGCCCTGGACAAAATAATCGGTGAATTCCCGATTGAAGTTCTGGTCAGGATCCGGCGTGAAGGTAAAACGCGTGCTACCACTGCTGGCCCGGGCCAGCGGCCGGCCTTCGGTCTGGCGCGCCTCGATCAGCTGGTCCAGCAGCAGGCGGTAATGGGCGGTAATGTTTTTGACATAGCCCATGTCCTTGTAACGGCCCTCAATTTTGAAACTGCGCACCCCGGCGTCGACCAGGGCTGCTAGATTGGCGCTTTGGTTGTTGTCCTTCATCGACAGCACGTGGCGGTCATGTGCCACAAACCGGCCCTGGGCATCCAACACCTGGTAGGGCAGGCGACAGGCTTGGCTGCACTCTCCCCGGTTGGCGCTGCGCCCGGTGTGTGCCGCGCTGATATAGCACTGACCGCTGTAGGCGACGCACAGGGCGCCATGGACAAAGAATTCGAGCGTGCAGCGTTGCGGGTCGGTGGCCTGGCGTATGGTCTGGATCTGTTGCAGCGTGAGTTCGCGCGCCAGCACGATTTGGGACAGGCCGGCGTCTTGCAGAAAGCGTGCTTTTTCCGGCGTGCGGATGTCGGTTTGGGTGCTGGCGTGGAGCTGGATCGGTGGCAGGTCGAGCATTAGCAGGCCCATGTCTTGCACGATCAGGGCGTCGACGCCGGCGTCATAGAGTTGCCAGCTGAGTTTGCGTGCCGGTTCGAGTTCGTCGTCGCGCAGTATCGTGTTTAAGGTGACGAAGATGCGGCTGTTGTAGCGGTGTGCGTGTTGCACCAGTTGCGCGATGTCGGCGACGCTGTTGTCGGCGCTGGAGCGGGCGCCAAAGCCGGGGCCGCCTATGTAGACGGCATCGGCACCGTGGTTGATGGCTTCGATGCCGATGGCGAGGTTGCGCGCGGGCGCCAGAAGTTCCAGTTGGTAATCTTGCAAGGACATGGCGGGATTATCTCCGCGCCCGTAAAACTTTGTCGTGGCAGGGCGCCTGGCTATTCGCTGCGCGTCCGCGCGGGTTCGTTCGTGCTGCATTGTTGGCGTTTGCTGGGTTGCGCGCCTGCTTTTGGTCTTTGCCTCCTGCTTTATTGGCGTTCGTTGCGTTGCTTTGCGCGTCGGCATTGGTTTCTTCCTGCTACGGTATTGGCGTTCGTTGCGTTGCGCGTCCGCGGGTGGGCGAGGACTGACGAAGCGGGCACCCGTTCTACGGTCCACGCTCGCTGACCAGCACTTATGGGAAACCTACCGCACTTCACAAACACC